>NZ_CP011272.1:622298-933448 GCF_001610875.1 Pirellula sp. SH-Sr6A
GGAGCGACAGACCTGTCGCAGGTGGGAATCAGGCATCGTATCTTCCTTCATGAAAGGGACCGAGGCATTCTAACCCATCGCTGCGTTCGCCGCTTTCCGTTTCTCTAAAAGGATCGTTCCCCAGGTGAATAGCAGTAGAGCCAACCAAACCAATACGAACCCAACCCATTTCCCCAAGCTCAGGTCCTCGCCGAAGAGGATCTTGGCAATCAAAAACTGCAAGGTCGGCCCCACGTACTGTAGCATCCCCATCGCGACCAACGGAACCGATTTGGCGGCCGACGCAAACAGCACCAATGGTAAAGTCGTGACGGGTCCCCCCAGCACCAAAAGTGCCCAATCCCAGTTCGAACGCTCCGCAGCCGTGCCTTGAGACAACTGAAAGTACCCGATCAACCCAATCGCAACGGGAGCCAGAATCGCAGTCTCCATTCCCAGCCCGGAGATAGCGGGAAGAGTGGTCTTCTTTTTTACCGCAGCGTAACTAGCGAACGAGGTGGACAAGAGGAAGGCGACCCATGGGAAACGTCCTCCATCGATGGTCATGATGGCTACTCCTGCAAACGCGAGAAGAATCGCGCTCCATTGCAGTCCCGTGATCCGCTCGCGGAAGAGGAGTACGGCCAACATGACCGTGAGCAACGGATTGATGAAATATCCTAAACTACTGTCGATGACAAAATCGTTGCTCACGGCCCAGATGAACACGAGCCAGTTGATGCTGATGAGTACGGCGGCGAGACTGCAAAGGAGCATGCGTCGTGCGTCGAGGAGCACTTCGCGGATGCTTGACCATTGCCGAAGCACGGTGACGAACAGAACGAGGGTCAGCAGGGACCAAACGATCCGATGGCAGATGACCTCCACCGGATTCACATGCCGGAGTGCCTTCCAGTAAAGAGGAAAGATTCCCCAAAGCGCATACGCGCAAACGGCCTGCCAATACCCCGCTTTGATACCAAACATTCCGACTCGCTCAAAACTTCCAACGAAACTCAGCCCGCGTGCCATAAATATTAGGTGCGTCGTCAAACCACCCGTTCATGAAATCGACACGCCAGAGACTTCGATTGTTGATCGCTTGTTGGTAACGAGTCCCCAGCCCGTATTGCGGGCCGGCAAACGAACTGATCGCGGGATCGCCATATCGGTCTGCCGCAGCAAACTCGACAATCCATTGACGATAAAAATCGGCTGACAGCAAATTGAATCCAACCGCGCCCCCGTAAGCGTTCGCACCATCAGACGCTAGCGTAGGATAGCCGGTCAACGCATCGGTTTCGAAATTGATCCCTACATTTCGAAGAATTCCCCCTGCATTGGCCGCCCTGGCAACACTTTGCGGCCGACCATTGCCAACAAAGAAATTCCAATAGGGGACGAAGTGGCTGGGCTGGGAGGAAACCAAACTGTTTTCAAATATCAGCAGTCCACCATCCGCCGTACGATCCGCGACCGGTCCGGATTGCCCTGCGTTCCCAATCAGACGCACGGTATTCGAGATACGACCAAAATAACGGCGCGTGTAGGCGATTGCCGCATTGTGGTACGAACGGCCTAATTCGTCTTGATCGTCCAAATAGGCATAGTCCATCTCGATATAGCCATCGTAGGCCTCCACAAACCATGCCGTACCGAATACGGCAGCGGCGCTGTTGTCGTTCTGAAAGGCAGGACTGGTGACTTGATTGAACCCAGCAAAGAATGTGGCGTCGAAGTTCGACCAATTCAGCGCCCGGGAGTGTCGCCAAGGAAGTGCGACGGCGACCCCTGCGATAGCATCTTCCATCCAGATCCCATTTTGAAACAGGAGCGGGACAAGCCCTACAGTAAATGGCAAATCAAAAGGCGCATCGTCGCCTATGATTCCACCTGTGATCGCTCCCAAATCCCCTTCAAAGAACGCCGTGTCGGGCTGGAAGTCAAGTTCCTCCTCGAACTCGATATCTCCATTGCTGAAATCCAAACGGGTAAACCGACCATTATGATCAAGCGGCCCCGTGAACATATGAAATCGCTCGGTCCCCGTGAACCGAAGATCCATGTCCAAGTTCAATCGGTGGGCCCAGTTTTGAACGTCTTGCCCCCCTACCCGGTGCGCCCCAACGCCCGTCCGGTAGTCGCCGTAGACCAAGAAGGACGGAGTCAGCAGATTGACATCGCTGAAGACTTCCTTCCCAGGGTCATACATGCCGCCCGTATAAAATGGCCTCCACCACTCCACCCAAGGCCTCTGGGTTTCCACGAGCGACTTTCCGTAATACGTCTCAATTTCGCGTCCAGGATCCAACGGCTGCGGGACATGCCGATTGGGAGTGAAGTCCCAAGCCTGATAAGGAACAGCGTTCGCACGCTGCGACATCGTCGCCACCCGTTGTTCAGGCAATGTGAACAGCATGGGCTCGTCGAGTCTCGGAATGCTTGCCGGCACCGGTTTCGCGTCGCCCTCTTCGAGCAGTTCCCCTTCCTGCAAATTGCTTGGGGCTCCGACCAATGATGTGTCGGAACCATTCAACAAAGAGGGAAACGAGGCACTCGGCAACGAATTCGAATCCTTTGATTTCCACGGCAGCGTCTGACCAGAAGGTGGCTTGATCGGAAGATCCGTTTGTATCGATCCATAAGGATCCGCGGCAGAGTTCTGCGCCGTGGCCGGTGTTGACGCAATAGCCCAGGCTAGACCTGCGACAATCCAAGACCGCATTGCACCGCAGGAAATACTTCGGTGCATCTCTGCGATTTTATGTTGAATCGATAGTGGTGGCACGTTGGGATCCTCGTTCCTTTACCGGATGGTGAATTCCGTGGAATAAGGATGTACGTCCAAGATGGCCTCGTTGAGCGACGTGAGCATATCGGGCGTTCCATCGCAAAAGAGCAAGAAGTAGGGAGGTTCCACACGGCTTCGCAGGCGAACGCTCAAACGATAGGTACCTTTTTGCGTGAGCAGGTCCGCTGGCACCGAGTATTTGGCGGTTCGCGAGTCAAGCGGTGGAATGCTATGCGCTTCCATCCGAATAAACGGTGGGTGATTGAGAACCGTGTATGGAACCGTGCCGGGCCGAAAGAATGGCAACGGATCGATGTCCACATTGACCGGCAAATACATCTCGCGTTCGGTCCCTTTGATATTGGTGATCAGGAACTTGGTTTGGAAGTTCTTGAGCTGGGGATCGCGTGGAATACGTCCCGCCCGAACATCCAGAGAATGGAGATCGCGGAGATCGCCGTTGCTATCGAGGTCACCTGATTCCCAGATCCTGTTTCCTTGAGGACCGATCAAGACCACATTGAGCCAAAGTTGAGGTTGTGCACCGAGGGAGCCGCTCGGCATGTTGTGGCCTTCGCTTGTATTGCACACTACGTAATGGAAGTCGAGACTTTTACCTGCCATGGGTGACCCGCTGAAGAAGGGTCCATTGATTTGCGATCCATTCTCCAGGATCTCCACTGCCGTCTGTCGCTTGTAGTCGAGAAGCTTTTGGTTCTCGTCGATGACTTTGCGAGCATCAATGCGTTCCTGCGCCAATTTCCAAGCATCGGGGAAAGCGTAGGATGAAGGATTGCGCGCGACCCACTCCTCAAAGTCCTTGGTCCCCCAGCCTTGGCGATGATCAAATTGCAACCATTGATCTGGTTTCCAACGAAACGATTTCTCGTTGTGCGGGAACAGGCCTGGATGGGCTAAGGGATAGGCGGGGCCATAGAAAACGTGGTTCGCATGCTTACGCTGCGGATGAATTGTTTTCTTGTCGACTTCTGCAGCCGGGCCGTAGGTATACCCCATCGCTTTACCAGGGACTGCACCCATGTGGCAGTCCTGGCAAGAAACACCTTTTTTGCACGCGGGTCCTTGTCGGTACTGCTGGTAAACAATTTCCAGACCGATACCGGGTTGCACGACGACTTGGTGGCAGCCAGCGCAGAACGAGCTATCGGAGAGTTGTTCAAACTGAATCGCCCCATTGTGAATGGGTTGGAGCGATCGCTTGTCCTCGAGGGTCGTTTTGACTTTGAAATGGTCCTTGTCTGCGATGACTGCTTGCACTCCGTCTCCACCGAGATTTCCGACAACGGGGTCGACCTCGCTCCCGGTTTCAATTCGTCGTTCACCGTTGACTCGTCCGTAGCGTTCGACGACGCGGTGGCATGCGATGCAGGTGATTCCTTCACGAAAGACGGCAGGGCCATCGAAGATTGCCGCATCGCGTGGGAAATCGGTTTGGGTTGCGACGGGCGCGTGACAGCGAAGGCAAAACGTACCTGAAGTCCCGCGGGTCAGTTCTGCAACTTTCTGTTCAAACCGCGTGAACATGGGCGAAACCGCCGCATAGGCGTGTCCGCTCACACGCCACTCGTCGTAGATCTTCTGGTGGCATTTGGCGCACTGGATGGCAGAGGGGTAACGTTCTTTGGCGAAGATTTCCCAGTGAGGATCCACTCCGTCCGGTGTGTTCGGTGCGCTGCCGGCGGACTGAGCCCGTTCCATCTCTTGTTTGGCATCGGGACCAAGACCTGATAGCGGGTCCGCGTCGGCCTGTGGAGTCGGAGTCACGAGCAAATCGTCGTCTTGCCCCGTTGAATACGAAATGCTTCGGGCCCCGATCGAGTGGGCCCCGATCGAGTGGGGTGCGATCGAGTGGGGTGCGACCATCGTCCCCGAGGGGTGAATGGGCGTTTGGCCGACCGCCGTCGCTTGGCCAAACGTTGGCGGAGCAAACGTTGGCGGAGCAAAAGTAGGTGGTGCAAAAGTAGGTGGAGCAAACGGCGAGGACTGCGGTGCCGGAGTTTGAACGATCATAGCGGGCCCCGAGGCTTTTGCAGGATCTTTTCGCTGTTCCAGCCATTTCCTCAGGACCTGTTCGTCGGCGGTCCAAGCGTTCCTGTCTGGCGAAGTACAAATCCCAGGCACTTGTGCCCAGCTGCACGATGCGAGCTGCCAAGCCAGCAACAAGGCGAATGGAACAGTTCGAAGGGGCAGGGGCATTGCGGTCATCGGCTATCCGGGAGGTCGAAGGGGCACACGATCCGTTCAATTCGATCGACCGCCAAACCCGTTATCCACAGAATTCCTACTACATGAAGCACGACAGGAAAAAGCGACAGGGGTCCCTCAACTACCCCAAGTTCTATATCCGGCAAAGCTTTCCAATCAAAGCAGGAAAATTCACCTGTTTTTGTCCCGAAGCTACGTCCTCGCGTGCTGGGAAACCCAAGGTTAGGAGGACGGTTGCAGGTTTCACTGCTTGAATCGAGTTGCCTTATGGAGCTTTACCATGATCGATCATTCGCCTGCTTATCGATGCAAGATTGCGGACACGCAATCGGGTGCATGGCTCAAGCTAGGTTCGAGGAAGAAGCCTGTTCAGGTGGTGGAGCAGAGCCGCGACATGTTTACGGTTCGCGTATCACGATCCCTCGCACAAAAAGTAAGAGTAGGCGGCGAGTTTCGATTTTTCTATCAAGACATGTTGTGGTCGGTATTGTGCAAGCACAAATGGATCAGCCAGAACGAACTTGTTGACTTGGAATTTGAACCGCTTCGAGAATTGACGGCGCCCAAGATTCAAAAGGATGGATGGTTCGGCCGATCGACGCCGCTCGCCTCGACGACCCCCTTGGACGGGACGCTTGCCGTCGTCTTTTTGGGGACGATTCTGCTTTCGATCTTGATCATGCCCGCTTGGGGAGGTCAGTGGGGTACCTCCAAATTGATTTGCGATGCCGTCACCTCGGTCTGGAAGGCACTCGCGAGTCTTGTTACCGGGCAGGCCCCCTACTGAGGGCTCCTGTACGGAGCTGGACGATTGGAAAATGGGCTCTTGGAAAGTCCGACCCTATCGACTAAGGTTTGCCAGACTTCCCGGTGGAGAGTTGGCTGGCGATCCACTCCTCCAGTTCGTTCCAATCGACGGGTGGTAGTTTGTTGAGATCCGGGCGAAGTGCGATCGCGTCATGAATATAAACGTGGTGGATTTCCTTTTGGGACTTCGACGTGTTCCAATGCAATAGAATTCGGACGCATGCCCCGAGCGAACCGGGAACGTCGACTTCGTACCCGCATAGAAGGGGGATATCGATCCAGCCCATTTGCCTCGCCGCGAGGGCGGGAAACTCTGCATTGAGGTCTCGAGTGACGGTAAAAATTGCGCTCGCTACGTCTTCTTGGGCAATTTCGTTTCGGCGAATCATGAGTGCCAGCAACTGACGCGTTCCTTTGAGAATCGCTTCTTTGGAGTTGCTCTCGACAGTCGTTGCCCCGCGTACGCCGCGACAAAGCTTGCCCCCGTCCATCCGTTTGTCCTTTTCAAATCCCTGCAATTGACGAAAATTCAATCTCGTCAAAGTACAACCTTTCAGTCGCCCTGCAAAGTCAACTTGCCATGCAAATCGACGAAACTACGCAATCCGGTCCGAACGAATCCGGAACGCTCGCCGAACTCGATCCCAAGTCCTTCTCGATCCTGGTGGTCGACAATGATCCTGCGCTCGCCCAAGCCATGTTCGAGAGCTTGGAAAAGACAGGCTATCGATGCACCGTCGCGACGAGCGGCCCCGAGGGGAAGCGGCATCTCGAACAAAACACCTTCGATGTCATCATCACCGATTTGATGATGAACGACTTTGACGGCATGCAGGTGCTGGCCATGGCCCGACAACTGCTTCCCGAGAGCCAAGTCATCATGGTTACGGGGCACGCGACCGTTTCCAAAGCGGTGGAGGCGATGCAACTGGGTGCTTTCAATTTCCTGGAAAAACCAATCACCCCGAATCGACTTCGAGCGATCGTGGCGAAAGCGATCGAAGCGGTACAGCTCAAACAAACGAACGTGGAGCTCCGGCGGCGCCTGGATGAGAAATTCGGCTTCGAAGGGATCGTCTACGCCGGCCCGCAAATGCAGCAACTCATCGATCGATTGAAGCGAATTGCCCCCACTGACGCCACGGTGCTGATCACCGGGGAAAGCGGTACGGGGAAAGAATTGATCGCCCGCGCGATCCATCAAAATAGTCCTCGTAAAGGGAAGCGCATGGTCGCATTGAATGTGCGCGCCGTCTCCGAAAACTTGGTCGAGAGCGAAATGTTCGGTCACGTTCGTGGATCGTTTACCGACGCGGTGACCGATCGCGAAGGAGCCTTTCAATACGCCGACGGCGGTACGTTGTTTCTCGATGAAGTAGGTGATATGCCGATGAGCACGCAGATCAAACTGCTGCGTGTGCTCGAAGAGCATCAAATCACGCGCGTCGGAGATAACAAACCGATCAAGGTCAACGTGCGATTGATTTCTGCAACCAACCGGCCCCTCGAGGCGATGATCGAAGAGGGGCAATTCCGCAATGATCTTTTCTATCGTCTAAAAGTAGTCACAGTGCATCTGCCTCCACTGCGAGATCGGCGTGACGACATCATCCCACTCATGGATCACTTCCGAAAGACATTCGTTCGTCGGCACAATCACGCGCCATGCAACTTCACGCCCGCAGTGACGAAAAAATTCTTTGCGTATGCCTGGCCGGGAAACATTCGTCAGCTACGCAACTTTGTCGAAACCATGGTTGTCCTCGATACCGACGGAAAACTCGACATCGACGACTTGCCTCCCGAGTTGATGGACGACAGTGATTCTTCGCTCAATACGCTAGGCGCGACGAACACGATCGAAATGCCTAACATGCCGCTGGCGATTGGTAATTCGGAGTTGGTGGGGAAGACGATGGATGAAATCGAACAATGGGCCATCGAAGAAACGCTGAAAATCACTGCAGGTAACCGAGAAGAGGCAGCCAAAATCCTCGGTATCGGCGCTCGCACCCTTTACCGCAAGCTCGACAAGTATCGAGAAGAAAGCCAATAATGCCGCAAGCTTTTCGGTGCATCTTTTTGTTAATTCTGTGGTTGCCATGTATCACAGCGCACGCTTGGACGGATTCAGACCCAGCGATCCTCGAATCTATGAAGCGAGAGTTTGATGGGAAGATCGATCGGATTGCAGTAGCTTCGGACTCGATCTCGGTCCGGGGGAGTATTGCAATCGAGCCGGATGCGACTGCTTACGGGCTCGCAGCACTTCCACTGCACGCATCGCGGATCGATCTCCCGCTCGATGCGAATGTTGAGCCGATCCGCTTCGATGCTCAAGGCGCTTTCGAATGGAAAGTCAAGCGTTTGGAGGGGGATCCTGCCCATCGACGGGATCGACTATTTCGTCGTTGGCATGTTGTAAAGCAAAAGGGAGAACAATGGTCGATCGCTTCGCGAGGCCGATATGCGGACGAGATCGATTGCCGCGCTCCGGATTTGCCTGCGGCAAGACCGACTACGCAAAAGGGGCTCGGTGGGTGGACTCCGAATCGCGGCCCGGGACTGGAGAATGAGTTAAAAGAATTGGGGATCGGATCTGTTACCGTTAATGTGGCTGGACTCCATAACGCACTGCGACTGGAACCGGCGTCCGATACGGTGCCCTATATTTGGGATGGTAAAACCTATCACCTCCGAGAGTCGGTTCTGCACGATTACGACCGGACTTTTCAACTAGCGCAGCAGAACAACGTGATGGTCTCCGCTATCCTCTTGATCAATAACATTCGCGATCCGAATCAAGCGGAAGGAAGTCTGCTCGCGCATCCCGATGCGACCGCCGATGGAACCTATGCGATGCCGAATGTCGCAACGCCGGAAGGAGAAAACTACGTCGCCGCGCTCTACAATTTAATCGCGGAGCGATGGTCGCGTACCGATGGCAAATTTGGACGTGTCCACCACTGGATCATGCACAATGAAGTCGATTTCGGATGGGTATGGACCAACGCTGGTAAGAAGTCCGATCTTGCGTACATGGATCTTTACCAACGTTCCATGCGACTGATGCACCTTGCCACGCGCCAATACGATCCGCACGGGGACGCATTCATCTCTCTCACCCATCACTGGTCGATTCCGGGTGAGCCCTATGCGTATGGTTCTCGACGCATGCTGGAACTTCTCGATCTCTTTGAGGAGGCGGAGGGAGAATTTAAATGGGGGCTCGCATTCCATCCCTACCCGCAGGACTTGTTTGAGCCGAAGACTTGGCAAGACAGCCAAGCCACTTGGGATTGGAACACGGCCAAGATTACGCCGAAAAATCTAGAAGTCCTCGATGCCTTCATGCGTCGCGACACGATGCGATTTGAGGGTGCAGTACGGAAGATCCATTTGAGCGAAAACGGATTCAATTCCCGGAGCTATTCCGACTCGGACCTAGCGAATCAAGCGGCTGGGATGGCATTGGCTTGGCACAAGATCCAGCGATTGCCTGCCATTCAAGTCTGGCATTATCACAACTGGGTGGACCATCCCGACGAAGGGGGACTCAAAATCGGATTGAGAAAGCTACCGAATGATCCCGAGGGACCCTTGGGCAAAAAACCGATTTGGCATTTGTATCGATCGTTGGGCACCGACACGCAAGAAAACGTGTCGATGCCCTATCTCAAAGTGATTGGGCTCTCGTCGTGGGACGAAGCCGTTCACCCATTCCCGTAGCGCTTACGCGAAATAACTATTCGATTTCGGTTTCCTTGTTGCCATTTCGCAAGAACGGCTTGCGAGTTTGTTTACCTTCGACCGGTTCCAGGTTTCGGACCCAGATATTGCGAAAGCGAACGGGATTGCCGTGATCTTGTAGGGTGATAGGTCCTTTGTCTTTATGCTTTTTGTAGGCGGGCGGACGATTGAAGGGAGTATCGCCTTTCAATTCGAAGTGATTGAGGATCAAGACGCCGTTGTGCATGGCGGTGATGTAAGCGGGAGATTGAAGCGAACCATCCTCTTTGAACCGAGGTGCGGTCCAGAAGATGTCGTAGGTGTTCCATTCGCCCGGTTTGCGCATGGCGTTGGCCATCGGTGGCGTTTGCTTGTAGATCGCACCCGCTTGGCCATCGGAGTAGGTTTTATTCTGGTACGAATCGAGGACCTGCAACTCGTAAATTCCCATCAGGAATACCCCGGAGTTGCCCCGCCCTTGTCCGTCCCCTTTGGGAGGTGTTGGGGCAGACCATTCGATGTGCACTTGGCAATCTCCAAACTCTTCGACACTGGTCACGGCTCCTTTGCCTGCGACCATCGATCCCGCATCCACTTTCCAACCCGATGCGTTTTTCCAGTGCGAAAGATCCTTTCCGTCGAATAGAACGACGGCATCGGAAGGTGGTAAATCGTTCGTCGCTCCAGGCGTGACGAGAGACGGTTCCTTCCATTCAATCCCGTTGATGTATTCCTGTGCAGTCACCATTTGGCAAGGAGCGAAGAGGGCGGCGAGCGCTCCAAATTGTTTTGAAACGGAACGAAGTTTGTCTGAGCAACGTTGCATAGTGGCCTCACGGAGAGAAATTGGGGGATCTGGAAAGGCTAGAGGGCAACACAAAAGGAAATCATTCCACTCGTGCCGACCTGCGTGAACGAACGCGCACCATCGTAAGTCGGATGAATTCGGAATGCAAAGGGAACGTTGGGGATGCAGAACGCTTGGAAACAGGATTACGGTCTCGTTTCCCTTCCGTTGGAACCCGCTTTTCTCTCCATTTTGACCAACACCGTTCAGATTGGTCTAGGATTCGCGACATGGCATTCTGTACTATCGCGCGGCAATAGCGCAGCCTGCCTGGAACGTTCCCCTTTTCGGACTCGCTATACCCAAAGAATGTTGGCAAGGACATGGAGCGATGAGTATCAACAAAACTCGTAAGAAGAATTCCCGGTTCTATTGGGCCGAGCTGGGGTTCTTAGCGCTCGGACTTGTTGGACTCAATCCTTCATTATTAACCGACCTCCTAATCGGCTCCACGGTTCCCGTTCCTCAGAACATCCCTTCGCAGCCACTGTATGGTTATCCTCCGCCAACTTCGGCTCCTTACGGCGCGTATCCGGGTAATCCATACACGGACAATGGTTGGCACGGAGCGACCCCCAACTACCAACCCACTGCCTACTTCCCTCAGTCCTCTTACGCGAATCCGCAAACTGCAGGGGGGTTGATTTCTCAACCCGATATCCAACTCTTGGCATCTCGGGTCGGAGAGTATCTTTCCGGCTCAGCATCGCAATGGTGGGGTAGCCAACAGACTCCATCTGCAACTCCCGACCTCCGCCCCTCGACGGCCGGGCTGGCAAATCCATACGCAGCGAGCTACCCGAATTACCAGTACCAATCTTCAACGCAGTTCGGTGCATCGAATGGCTATGCAGGGGGCTGGCAATTGAACCAACCGTCCGCGGGCCTCCCTTCGACAGGGACACCTTCCACCGTTCCGCCGCCAAATTACTCACAGCCCTACGCCGCACCCCTACCCTCAACCTCGGGGGCCACGTATTCGGCGCAACTTCCTAGCGGAGCGTCCTACTTGAACGCACCTGCAAGCCCCGCCGCGGGTGCTCCGTCCCCGAACCTCGTTCGAGGATATTCCTCCAACTACCAAACATTAGCGAACCCTGGGTCGTTCGTGCCCGCAGGAAGCACATCGAATGTTCTCCAGCAGCGGCAGACACAGCCCACCTATCCCGCGCCCCCCACACAGGGACCAGGTGGATGGACCAACCCCGCCACGCAAACCATCCCCCCCTCGACTGGCGGCTACTACGGCCGCCGTTGATCCCAATCCAATTCGAGAACTTCGCCTCTCTCAAGCGCTCTTTCGCGAGCAGCTTCTTCCGGCGAGAACGACGGCGATCAAGAAGCAAATCTCCACCACAGGCAAGACAATGAGCAACCCAATCCAACCGGGAACTGGGATGCGCATCGAGGAAGTGGCTTGCAAAACGGCGAGCCCGAACAGGAAACACAGATCGCAAATCCACATCGCCAGCGCCAACGCGAGCCCCGTTTTCCAAACTGCCATGCTTTCCATCGTTTCAACAAACCCCCGTCGGTCACTCAAGCTTCGTTTCTAAAGCCCCCCCCGATCTCCACTCATTCGGACTGCATGGATGGCCCAAGCTCGCGAAAGAGCTCTACCCAGGCTAGCCAGATAGCGTTCTGAATGGTTGCTTTTCCGGATTGCTTTAGCTCCATTAATGCCGCCGGAGATTCGTCTGGCCAATGCCCTATCCAACCTGCAGCAACCCCTCGACTTTTCAGCAGAAACTCTCGCAAGTCCTCAGGACTGCAACTCAGTGGAAATGTCTCACCGATCACAATCGGCTTGTCCCACGCAAATTTCTTGAGCAGCGCCAGTTCCTCAGCAACCTTGCCGGTTTTGGGATAGAGGTGGGGCGAAACAAAGTCGAGTTCCTCGGCAGACGATTGGTAAGCAGTTGGAAACGGGAGCAACCCCATTGTGATCATGTGAGACGAATCCTGCGCGCGAATCGACTGAACCATACGTGCGATCCACGCGCGAAAGATCTCGTCCCCCGTTCGCTTGCCGGCGTTCAAACTCAATCGCTGACAAAATTCCACGTCCCCCATGCGCCCCGAATACCAGCCATCTTCAGGCTTGCCCGCTGCCGCCGGTTCGTTCACCAAATCGTAGGCGAAGACAGCAGGACTATCTTTACAAGTTCGAGCGATCGTTTCCCAGAAGAACGCTTGAGCCCGCCAGCGATCGTCGTCAGTAAGTTTGTCGTACCACTCCGGACGGTCCGCGATCGTGTAGTTAGCAAGCCCGGTTATCTTGAGGTAGATGCCTGTCTTTTCCGCGATGGCCAGCAACTGCTGAATTCCGGCGATCCCCTTTTCGCTGGCAACATCGGGCTTGTCGAGAATGCGTGGCAATTCGGGATGGATGCGCGCGACTGTTGTGCCTGACTGCTTCATCTCCTCGAACTCGCGCTGGACGCGAGCCGGGTCCTCCTCCAGCCGCTTGAGAATATCCACGGAAGCGTAATTGTGCCCCCAAGGAACAAACCTCTCGCCAGAAGGGTGCAACACAAAACCCTTTTTGTCTTTCGAAACTTGAATGACTTCCATCTTCGTCGCTCGATCGATCGACGGACTCGTAGGCCCGTCGTCCGCGCCTGCGAATCGCAAGCCGAGAACAGAAACCAGCAAGACGTTCGCGATCGCATAGAATTTGCACTGCATATTTTAAGTCCTTGGATTGCGCACGGCGTTCATCCCCTGAAAGATCTCACTCGCAGTGAAGTATACCAGGAATGGGCACATCGACTCCTCGGCTGGAAGCGGGAGCCAAGATGAAACGGTTACTGGCGCGTTCGAACAGCAGACCCAGGACACACCGTGGGCCTTATCGCCCCAAGAAGAAGTCGATGGGGGAAGCGAGAAAGCTCGGAGAGTCTTCGTCGACCGGTTCCCCCTGGAGATAGGCTCGCATTTTGGCCGCATCGCCACCGAAGCTTTTTCCGGTCTGCTCTTTGAGAGCGAGATACGCAGCGTATTGAGCCCCGGGTTGCTTCGAGTCCAATTGTTTGGCGAGGAAGCTTTTCACATCCTCGGTTTTATGATTTCCCAACGACTCCGCCGCCATGTTTCGCACCACATCGCTCTTATCCGATGCAGCCATGGACAAGAGAGCTTGGGTGGCAATCGGATCACTGCTATTTCGAAGCGCCTTGGCGACCTCGAGCCGAACCTTGCTTTCTTTGTCCTTCGATAGTTCCGTCACGACCATCATAGCGTCTGGCCGTTCCAGCACTTCAGACAACACCAGAACGATGTGCCGACGAATATCGGGGCTGGTTTCCGCTTTGGCTGTATTGGCTAGGAGCTCGATATATCGGCGCTGCTCTTCGACCGGGTATTTTGCTATCGCCGTACGAAGCAGCTGGAACTCTTCCACCCGTTGATGGTAGACCGGCCGCCGAGCGCGATCCTTTCTCCATTGATCCTGAATGACCGGGTTCAGCTTCTTAAGTTCGTAAAACGGGCCGTCGGTACATCCGATGATCGCGAGCAATAAGCCGCTCGCGATGGCGGAGGAAACCCGTTTTCGTTGGGAAGCTAAGAATTCCACGTACGCAAGCCCCGTGGGGAGATGGGAAACAAACCGTTTGATCGCGGACATTAGCAAACCTCAATCGCTCGAATCCAGGGCAATTGCTCAGGAGCGATCCAAACAGGCAACTTTTATGAGACCTGTTGCGAAAGCCGCAGGGTTGGAGGACAATTTTGCGTTAACGCGTCATTAGTGGTTTGGGATTTTCCCCTTCTCCAGATACCCTAATCGATGCAGATTGAGGGGTTGGCCGTTGGTCTATCCGATTTCCGCCGGCCTTTTCCTCCGCCACCTCGCAGTCCCTTCCCGAACCCCGAGCCCTCCCAATAGAGTCCTGTGTACGATGCGAATACGAATCCCCGCTTTTGTCCTGTCGGTTGTCGCAACCCTTTGCATTCACACCGCGGGCCTTCGTTCAGCAGGCTATGCTCAAGACGGTAAGAAGCATGTGGTCTTCATCGCCGGCCGTCAGAGCCATGACTACGGGTCGCATGAGCATTTTGCAGGTTCCAAGATTCTCGCGGAGGTGGTCGAGAACTCGGATTCCAATGTCCGCTGTACCGTCATGCGAAACGGTTGGCCTGAAGACGACAGGTTGCTCGATCAAGCCGACGCCATTGTGATCTACTCCGATGGCGGGGGCGGACATCCCTCTTTGCCGCACCTGCCGCGGCTTCAAAAGCAGATGGAACGGGGAGCGGGGTTCGTCTGTATTCATTATGCAGTCGAGGTTCCCAAGGATCGCGGCGGGCCCGAGTTTCTCAAGTGGCTGGGTGGGTATTTTGAAACGAACTGGTCTGTGAATCCCCATTGGGATGCGAAGTTCGACACGTTACCCAAGCATCCGATCACCACAGGAGTGAAGCCTTTCGAAACCCGAGATGAATGGTACTTCCACATGCGATTCCCCGAGGGCATGAAGGGAGTCACACCGATCCTTTCCGCCGTTGCTCCCGAGCACACCATGTCGAGGCCCGATGGTCCTCACAGCGGAAATCCAGACGTCCGCAAAGAGGTCGCGATGAAAGTGCCGCAGCATGTCGCGTGGGCTACAGAGCGTCCCGATGGCGGTCGTTCGTTCGGGTTCACCGGCGGACATTTCCACTGGAATTGGGGCCGCACCGAACAGACCAAACTGGTTGCCAACGCCATTCTCTGGACGGCAAAAGCAAAGATCCCTGATGAGGGGGCGGTGGTTGCACCGAAGTCGGTGGAGCAACTCAAAGAGAATCAGGACGAGACGGTTCCGGGAGGCTTCGATCCGAAAAAGATCGCGGAATCATTTCGATTGACGTCCGCACCGGTTGCTGGATCCGACAAGGCTTCGGTCGCAAAGCTTCTCTTCTCAACGGATACCTTGACCAGCAAAACACCTGGACATCGCGTCGATGCAGCGGTCGACATTCGAGGCGTCAAAAAGCTTTATTTGATCGTGTCATCGGGACGCGATGGAATGGCATGCGACTGGTCGAACTGGGTGGAACCGAAGTTGGCCGGTCCTTCTGGCGAAAAGTCATTGCTCGACCTGAATTGGTTTACGGGGTCGGCAGAATGGGGAGAGCCGCGCAAGAATGCGAACGCGGAAGGAGGGGCAATGCAGGTCGGGGGCCGAATCGTTTCCGGCATCGGAACGCACGCGTTCAGCGTGATCGGATTCGATCTTCCTGCTGGTTACGAGACCTTCAAAGCGGGTTGCGCGCTCGACGACGGGGGCGTTTCGCAGCAGAACGGGCAGACAACTTCGGTGCGGTTTCATGTTGCAGCGGAAGGGGTTCCCGATGGAATCAATGATTGGGGCAGGAACGGATCGGTGCAGGCTGTGGATCGAACGCCCGACAAAGCCGTCGCGGGGTTACAAGTAGCCGATGGGCTCCAAGCATCCTTGGCTGCATCGGAGCCCATGCTAAAGAGCCTCACGAATATTGACATCGACCATCGCGGACGAATTTGGGTTTGCGAAGTGGTGAATTATCGCCGCCACCAAAACGATCGACCGGAAGGAGATCGAATTCTTATTTTGGAAGACACCGATCACGACGGTGTCGTGGATACGACCAAGGTCTTTTATCAGGGACGCGATATCGACTCCGCCCTCGGATTGTGTGTCCTCGGTAATCGAATCCTCGTGAGTGCGGCACCTTACGTACTGGAGTTCATCGATGAAAACGGAGATGACGTGCCCGATCGAAAGTCTCAGATCTTGACCAAAACGGGGCAACCCCAGCACGATCACTCGGTGCACTCCTTTGTTTTTGGGCCCGACGGGAAGCTCTATTTCAATTTTGGGAACACCGGTCAACAACTTTGCGATTCCGCGGGAAACCCGATCTTGGATCGATGGGGAAGGAAGATTAACGACTCCGGTACCCCCTATCGCCAAGGGATGGTATTCCGATGCAATGAAGATTTGAGCGACATGGAAGTTCTCGGGCATAACTTTCGAAATAACTACGAAGTTGCCGTCGACTCGTTCGGTTCGCTGTGGCAATCGGATAACGACGACGATGGAAACCGTGCGACGCGGATCAATTTCGTGATGGAGTTTGGCAATTACGGCTATGTGGACGAGGCCACGGGTGCCGGCTGGCAGGCAGAGCGAACCAACTGGGAGTCAGAGATCCCACAACGGCATTGGCACCTCAACGATCCCGGCGTGGTTCCGACCATGTTGATCACCGGGGCGGGATCGCCAACCGGGATAACCGTATACGAGGGCTCGCTGCTTCCTGAACGCTATCGCAATCAGGTCATTCACACCGATGCGGGGCCGAATGTGGTGAGAGCTTATGTCGCTCAAAAAGAAGGGGCGGGTTACTCGGCTACGATTGAGGACATCATTGTCGGCGAGTTCGATCGATGGTTTCGGCCTGCGGACGTATCGGTCGCGCCCGACGGATCACTCTTCGTATCCGATTGGTATGACCCAGGAGTAGGCGGACACAATATGGAGGACATGGAGCGAGGAAGATTGTTCCGTGTAGCTCCTCCGAAGACACCTTACCGAGTTCCTACCTATGACTTTCGCACGGCCGAGGGAGCCATCGAGGCGTTGAAGAGTCCCAACAATTCGGCTAGGTATATGGCCTTCAAAGCCTTGACCGGCATGGCACAGCAAGCCGTCCCATCGTTGCAATCGATGGCAAAGGATCCCAACCCTCGCTATCGCGCTCGTGCACTTTGGATTCTGGCTCGCATCCAGTCTCCCAAGCAGATTGTCGATCAAGCGGCGAGTGACACCGATCCGAATGTGAGGATCACCGGTATTCGTATCGCTAGACAGCATCGCTTGCCAACGAACGAATTCGTTCCAACTTTGTTGGACGATTCCGATACAGCGGTTCTTCGCGAACTATGTGTTGCATTGCGCGAAGACAAATCGAAAGAGGGACCCAGCTACTGGTCAAAATTGGCGGCTCGATTCGATGGCAAGGACCGATGGTATTTAGAGGCCTTGGGGATCGCTGCGATGGATCGATGGGACGAGTGCATCGATGCTTGGTTGGCCACCAAACCGGATATGGCCTCCGCATCGTCTCGTGGTATCGTGTGGCGGGCGCGCGGTAGCAAAGGAGCAGGACTGCAAATTGCAGCCCTGCAATCACCGAGCCTTCCCGATTCACAAATCTCGCCGATGCTCCGCACTCTGGACTTCCAAGAGAAAAGCGCTCGCGAAAAGGGCATCGAATCTCTTTTGAACGCGATGAAAGCTTCGCCGGCGAGCGAACGAACCGATTCACTGGTTGTCGAGGGTCTTTTGCGAACCGATCGCGTTGCGAACGATCTGGATCCTCTCCTTCTCGCGAGTGTCGCACGGTATGTCGAACGGATGGGGGATGATCCTGCTCAATTGCGGGTTTTGCGGAAGGTACGAGTCCCGCGTTTAGACGCGTTGATTCTGGAACGAGCGGCCGCTTGGGGGGCCACTTCCCAGGGATTGCAAGCGCTCGAAATTTACGCGACGGATGCCAAGAATCGCCAGTCCCTATTGAATCGGCTTGCTTCCGACAAGCCGACCGAACTGGATTTGTCGATTGCCCGAATCGTTTCCTTGGGAACAAAGCGTGAATGGCTGGAACTGCAACGATCGCTCTTGGAGTCCGATACCGCGACCAAAGGAGTGAAGGCGGAGGCGGCCATCGCATTGGCTCGTAACAAGAGCACGCAACCCTTTATCTTAGAGCTGGCGAAAAAGCAGGCCATTCCGTCGGAAGCACTGGGATTGGTTGCGAGCACCCTGAGAAGCTCGAGCGAAGCGTCGATACGAGAGGAAGCTCAAAAGCTATTTCCCAAGGCCGAAGGGTCCCAGAAAGAATTACCTTCGATCGACCAATTGGTGAAGCGAAGAGGAAATGCGGATCGAGGAAAAGGGATCTACTTTGGTGCAGCGACCTGTTCACAATGCCATATCGTTGGAAACGATGGGAAGAATGTCGGCCCGAACTTGAGTGAGATTGGGAGCAAACTTTCGAAGGACGCGATGTACTTGTCCATTTTGGCCCCCAGCGCGGGGATAAGTCACGCGTACGAAGCCTACGCCCTCCGGACGGACGAGGATGAAGTGATCACGGGGTTGCTCGTATCGGAAACCGCGCAATCGATCACCCTGAAGGACGCAAAGGGGATCGAGCACACGGTCGCGCGGCCTAATGTTGATGAATTCAAGAAGCAAGACAAGTCGCTCATGCCCGAAAACCTTCATGAACTGGTTTCGGATCAAGGACTCGTGGATCTCGTCGAGTACCTCACGACGCTGCAAAAGGCAAAGTGAGCCTGAGTATGGCGAAAGATCGCCGTGCGCTAGGTTAGGGCTCGTAAGCTAGCGAACTGGCTCGTAAGCCAGCGCACGAGCGATGAAAACGAACGAAGCACCGTGTGGGGTGTTATTCCTGGATGCAGTAAAGGTGTCCAGCGCTGCGAAGCAGCAAACGTTTGCCGATGAAAACCGGGGACGCGTCGATTTCTTCGCCGAGTTCGTTGGTCGCCAAGATCTCAGGTTCCGCGCCTGCTTTCATCACCACCGTCGTACCGTTTCGTCCGGTCACATAGAGTTTGTCCGCCGCGGCACCGATCGAGGAATAGATCGTATCGAGGCCATTGATCCGGCTACGGGCGAACACAGGCATTCCAGTCGAGGCGTCCAACGAGGTCAAGATGTTTTTGTTTTCCGAGAGAAAGTAGACTTGGCCCTTATAGAGCGTGGCCGACGGGACGTAGGGAGTGTTCTGGTGGTAGGTCCACTTCACGAAGTCCTTGCTTTGGGAAACATCACCCTTTGCGTCCAGCGAAATTGCGTAGCATGCAGCGCCCCGGAAGCCGGTGGTCGCAATGACCTTTCCTTCGTGGATAAACGGGGTGGGGATCGGATTTTCTGTTTGTCCGCCGCATTCCCAGATCAAGCTTCCATCTCGGAGGTTGTAGCTTCGGACCGTTCTCCCGTTCATGATGACTTGCTCGACGCCGCGGTGTTCCACCACGATGGGGGTGCACCAGTTTGTTCGTTCCGCACGCGCCGTTTTCCATTTCAAGTCGCCGGACTTTGGATCGAGTGCAGCGATGAACGAGTCTGCTTCGTGGTCCCAGGGAACGATAAGGTAGTCTTTATAGAGAGCTGCGGATGCCCCTTCACCGAATTCATTGCGAGTGACTTGTTCACCCAGATCGGCGTTCCAGATCACTTTTCCTTGCAGATCGAGGCAAAAAATCCCTCGCGAACCGAAGAATATGTACAAGTGCTTTCCGTCGGTCACAGGTGATGCGGATGCGAAGTTGTTGGTGCCGTGCCCACCTTCATGAGGCAGTTCTTCGGTCACGGTTGTTTGCCAAAGCTTCTTTCCGGATTCGAGGTCGTAGGAAGAGACCAAGAATTGATAAACATTGTTCGGACGAGGTTTGGATAGCCGTCCTCCTCCTGGAAGGGCGGAGCCGCGGTTGTTGGGTCGAGATTCGGTATTTGCCGTCTCAGGATCGTAAACCCCGGCGGTTGCAACTCGAGGGCGGGGAGGTCCGGGGCGATCAGCACCCCCGGGTGGATTCGATGGTTGGGCGGGTTTGCCGTCGTTGGCACGGGGTGGAAGCTGTTTGGGTGGTTCAACCGTTTGGAATTCCAGATCGCGTTCCACAAAAGGGCGTGATGTTTGAATCACTTCTGTTTTGTCGGTTCTGATCGCAGTGAGAATGAAGATTTGATTCCCCCAAACGATAGGGGTCGAGCTCCCCATGCCATCGAGGGGGGTTTTCCAAGCGATGTTCTTGTCACGCCCCCAGGACGTAGGAGGTGTGGCATCGAGGGATGCACCATTTCCGAGCGGTCCGCGCCAATTGGGCCAATCTCGCTCTTCCCCGATCGAGCTTGGCGAGAAAGGGGTCATGACCAGGTAGGCGAGGCTCGAAAGGAGGGCGACTCGGACTTTTGACCGAAGTTTTGTGTTCATGAATGTTTCCTGCATGAGCTGTTCCTCGTCAAATCAGGGAAGTGGAGGTACGATACGGATTCAGAAGTCTATGAAAACCCAGGAATGTTGAAAAAGTTCTACCGAGAGTTGGGATGAATCGTTACGAATACGATGTAATCGTTGTGGGTGCAGGGCATGCCGGAACCGAGGCAGCTGCGGCGGCTGCACGCCTCGGAGCACGCGTGGTTCTGCTGACGGGGAATTTGGACACCGTCGGGCAAATGAGTTGCAACCCTGCCATCGGCGGTGTGGCTAAAGGACAGATTGTACGGGAGATCGATGCCCTCGGGGGATTGATGGGATCCGCCATCGATAAGACCGGCATCCAGTTCCGATTGCTGAACAGTCGCAAGGGTCCGGCGATGCACTCCCCGCGCGCGCAGGCTGACAAGAAAGCCTACCAGTTCGAAATCAAACGGGTGATTGAGGAGACGTCCGGTCTGGATTTGCGACAGGAACTGGTCGAAGAGCTTCTGACAGAAGATTCAGCCTCGGGTACAAACGGCAACCGACGTATCTTGGGTGTCCGAGTTCGAGGAGACGCTTTCTATTATGCTCGGTCGGTCGTTCTCACCACCGGGACATTTTTACAAGCCATAATGCACACAGGAGAAGCGAAGACTCCCGGAGGCCGAGCCGGTGAAGGAACGACGTCGGGTATCAGTCATACCCTCGCATCGCTTGGTTTCCGGATCGAGCGATTCAAAACGGGAACGCCCGCTCGATTGAACAGCCGCACCATCGACTACTCCAAGACGGAGATTCAACCAGGCGATGAATCCCCCCAACCCTTTTCGTATCTGACAGAAAGCCTCCCTGAACCCCAGGTCCCATGCTGGATTACTTACACCAACCATGAAGTGCATGAGCTCATCCGAGCTAATCTCCATCGAGCGCCGATGTATTCGGGGCAGATCCAGTCAACGGGCCCGCGCTACTGTCCCTCCATCGAAGACAAAGTAGTGCGATTCGCCGATCGAGACCGCCACCAATTATTCCTAGAGCCCGAAGGCAGGAATACGTGCGAAGTCTACGTGAACGGCATCTCAACGTCGCTACCCCGAGATGTTCAAGACAAAATGTTGCGCATGATTCCAGGCTTGGAGAAAGCTCAGATCATGCGATATGGATACGCGGTGGAGTACGACTTTTGCCCACCGGATCAGCTCAATCCTTGGCTAGAAACCAAGGCGGTCGAAGGTCTTTTCTTCGCGGGTCAGCTCAACGGAACGACGGGATACGAAGAAGCGGCCGCACAAGGGTTGATCGCTGGGGCCAGCGCGGCTCTTCGCACGCAGGGAAAGGACGGATTCACCATCACTCGAGATGCCGCCTATATGGGTGTATTGGTAGATGATTTGGTGACCTGCGGTGTCGATGAGCCTTATCGCATGTTCACGAGCCGCGCGGAATATCGGATGATGCTTCGGCAAGACAACGCAGATCGAAGACTGACGGAGTTGGGGTACCAGATCGGTTTGGTCGACGAAATGCGCTACACCGTTTATCAGAAAAAGCTCGCGGACATTCAGCGTGCGAATGAAGCTGTGCGCAGCCTCCGGATCGGAGACGTTCCTGGCGATAAGTACTTGCGACGTCCCGAGGTGACTTGGTCCGACATGGTCGAGCAGTTTCCAGAAACCCTGGGGGACTTCTCGAAAGAAATTGCCGAGCAAGTCGAGAATGACATCAAGTACTCCGGATACATCGCTCGCCAGCAAGTGCAGGTCGAACGTCAAAACCGGATGGCGGATAAAGCGATCCCCGTGGACTTCAACTACGAAGCAATAATCAGCTTGAGAGCGGAAGCGAGACAAAAGCTATGTCGGATTCGCCCGATCAACCTCGACCAGGCGAGTCGGATCAGCGGAATCACCCCCGCGGATATCAGTTTGGTGTTGGCTTACATTGAAAACCCCAAACTCCGCGGGCGTGCGAATAGCAACGCGGAATCTTTTCCGACGGACGCTTGAGTATTGCATCATGAATCCGAAGGAATCGACTGGGGACTCATCGCACGGCAAACATGCAATCGTCATCGGCGCTGGGATTGCCGGTTTGACCGCGGCGAGGAAATTGCATCGTGCAGGTTGGCGCGTGAGTATCCTCGAAGCTCGCGATAGGATTGGCGGCCGAATCCAAACCGATGCGATAGACGGATTCCTTCTAGACCATGGCTTCCAAGTCTACTTGACCGCTTACGAAACAGCCGGACAGGAGTTGGACCTGTCGAGTTTAAGATTGCGATGTTTACCCGCTGGAGCATGGATTCAGCTGGGAGGCAAGCGGTATCGTGTCGGCGATCCACTTCGTTGCTCGATGGGGGCGATCGTACGGGATTGCATCTCCACCGCGTTGGCGCCGATCGGTGGACTGCGGGACAAACTGCAGATGCTCCGGTACAGAAGCTTGATGCAAAACCAGTCGAATCTCGACATCAGCCATGACGCGAGGGTCCCAGCGAGGGATCGGTTGCGCCAATTGGGCTTCTCCGATCGAATCATCCATAGCTTTTTCAAACCTTTCTTCGGCGGGATATTCTTGGAGCCCGAATTGGCGGTTTCGTCCGATAGGATGGACTTCGTATTCAGGACATTTTCATTGGGATTTGCTGCATTACCGCAACAGGGAATGGGTGCCATTCCTGAGTCGATCGCGCAAGACCTCCCCTCCGGTTCCCTGCACACGAACACGACGGTGCAGCATGTTGAAAAGGGACGCGTCACACTTTGCGATGGTACGAAGCTAGAGGGGGATGCTGTTCTCGTTGCAGTAGAGCAACCCGCTGCCGATCGACTGCTCGGGCTACAATCCTCGTGCCACTTCCCTCCCCGTTCGACATGCACCCTTTACTATGCGGTCGAGAGACCTCCGTTGCACGATTCCATGTTGCTGCTCAACGGCGACGGCGTTGGTCCTGTGAATCATTTGTCCTTTGTAAGTTTCGCGCAGCCATCCTATGCACCGAAAGGCCTGTCGCTGGTCAGTGTGAACACGATCGGCAACGCGGAAGAATTCGACATGCCGCTGGAAACATCGGTACGAGAACAACTCACCGATTGGTTTGGATCGTCGGTGGCGACGTGGCGGCATCTCCGAACCTACCGTATCCCCTACGCGCTGCCGAATCAGACCCGCGAAGCGATAGATGAGACTCCGGATCCGCTCGTCTCGGATGGGATTTATCGATGTGGAGATTACTGCGTAAGCGGTAGCATCGAAGGTGCTGTGCAAAGCGGTCTGCGAGCGGCAACCAAGATACTTGCCCTCTAACTATTTGCTATGCAACCACTACCGATCGATTCCTATCTGCATGAGATCCTCGACGCCGTGCGCGGCCATCCAATCGTCGTGGTCGAAGCTCCTCCGGGTTCGGGGAAAACGACGCGAGTTGCGCCATCGCTTCTCGAGATGATTTCTCAATCGGGAACTAGTGGGCGGATCTATCTGCTGCAACCGCGTCGATTGGCAGCCCGTTCGGTTGCCGAACGAATCGCGCAAGAGAGTGCGTCTACGATCGGTGAGAGGATTGGGTATCAAGTTCGATTCGATCACCAAATCAGCCGCAATACCCAACTGATTGTGGCAACCGAAGGGATACTCCTGAGGCGTCTTCAATCCGATCCTGCGTTGGAAGACGTCTCCATAGTTCTGCTCGATGAGTTTCACGAACGTTCACTCGATGCCGATCTACTACTAGGAATGCTTCGTCGCGTCCAAGATACAGTGCGGGAGGATCTGCGGATCGTCATCATGTCTGCTACCTTGGACATCGATCTCATCCGAGAATCGCTGGGCGAGATTCCGATCATTCGAATTGAGAGCAGGACCTTTCCGGTTCGGAATCTTTACAAGCCGATGAACCCAAGGGACCGTATGGTCGATCATCTAGTTCGGGTTGTCAGCGACTCCGTCCAGCAGTACGAAGGTGATATCCTCGCTTTCCTGCCGGGAGCTGGCGAAATACATCGCGCCGCCGAGGAACTGAACAGGACCTCTGTGGCGCGCGATTGTGATGTGCTGCCCCTCTACGGTGCGATGACGCTGGAAGAGCAGTCTCGCGTCGTGCAAACCGGGCCTCGCCGCAAAGTGGTGCTCGCGACCAACATTGCTGAAACATCGCTCACCATCGAAGGGGTTCGGGTCGTAGTCGACAGCGGGCAAGCCCGAGTGATGCGATTCACTCCGGATGTAGGCTTGGACCGTCTTTGTTTGGAGAGCATCAGTCAAGCGTCGGCGACGCAACGAGCCGGTCGCGCAGGTCGCGTCGCTCCGGGGACGTGTATCCGTCTGTGGTCGGAAGCGGCCGACCGCGCTAAAGCTGCGCATTTGGAACCAGAGATTCGCCGGTTAGACCTCTGTTCGGCCGCGTTGCAATTGTACGCATGGGGTGAGGGGGAGTCGGAGGACTTTCCGTGGCTCGAAAAGCCCAGGGAGGATGCTTGGGCTGCGGCCAAAAAGCTATTGGAATGTCTTGGAGCGATATCTCATGGCAAAATCACGCCCATCGGAATCCAGATGTCCCAACTGCCGATCCATCCACGATTGGCGAGGATGGTGCTCGATGCGGCTGAGCGAGGTTGTTTGTCACGCAGCGCGTTGCTCGCTGCGATGCTCGCGGAACGCGATCCTTTCGATCGCCGCGAGCAGCGGGACCGGTCGCCTTCGATTCACACCAAACATACGTCCAAGTGGTTCAGCGACTGTATGGAGCGATTGCTGATTCTAGAAAGTGCTCTCCATCGGCAGCCATTTGAATCACCTTTTGGCGAGCTCAACTTTAGCGCACTGAGAACGATCGCCAGCGCAGCCGAACAGATCTCGACGCAAACAAGATCTCTCCTGGAAAGAGATCGAGCGCATGACTGCGATCAAAACACTGCACCCGAGGCGATTCTGCAGTCACTCTTGGCGGGCTTCCCCGATCGTTTGGCTCGCCGCAGGCAAGCGGGTAAAAGCAACGGATTGATGGTAGGGGGAAAGGGTGTATCACTGCATCCGCAGAGCGGGGTCTTAGAACCCGAGTTTTTCCTGTGCATTGAAATGGATGGTGGGAAGGGAAGCGACGCGATCGTTCGACAGGCGAGCGGCGTCGAGGTCGACTGGATTCTGGACAAACTGGTGACATCCGAAGAGTGCTTCTTTCACCCAAGCCAGAAACAGGTCGTTGCACGCAAGCAGACGCGTTGGTTGGATTTGGTCCTGCAAGAAACGCCGACTGCCATTTCTGATAACGCGAAAGCCAAAGCGATCTTGATGCAAGGGGTACGTCAGTATTGGGATCAGGCCTACCCGAAGGATGACGAGAGTCTTTGCGGATTCATTGAACGCGTACGATGTCTGCGGGAGTGGATGCCTGAGTTGGAATTACCTGAGATCGGGTTGCCTCTACTCGAGGAGGTAGCGGAAGAGCTTTGCGATGGTAGAAGATCGCTGTCGGAAATCCGGAATGCGCCTTGGCTGGACTGGCTGCGTGCCAAACTCACACCCGAGCAATTGCAGGCGATCGAGAGAGAGGCGCCAGCGCGAATCCAAGTTCCCAGTGGGAGCCAAATCAAGATCGAGTACGAACAGGGCAAGCCGCCGGTGTTGGCAGTGAAAATTCAGGAGGTCTTTTCCTGGCGAGCAACACCCCGCATCGCGAGAGGAAGAGTGCCGCTATTGCTACATCTACTCTCCCCTGCGATGCGTCCCCAACAGATCACCGATGACCTCGCTTCGTTTTGGGCAAATGGTTACCCCGAAGTCAAGAAGGAGCTTAAACGTCGATACCCGAAACACTCGTGGCCTGATGATCCGGCTAACGCAGAGCCTGGCAGGAAATAGTCTTCAGACAGGCCCTGGTCTGATCCCCACTTTTGGCATTTTGGCTAACGGTTTGCTGGGATATCAAACGTTGCGGACTGGGCTTCTTGGACCATCGCAATGGGAGCTGGCTCCGATCGACCGAAGGCTTGTTTGCCAGGTGCCGAGTGGATCTGGATTGGAACCGATTCCGTGGTTTGCGTTGTGTCGGTATCGATCATTGGATCCTCCAACGATTCCAGTTCGTCGACGACGAAGTCTCCGGGACGACCACCACCCCCGAGCGCCTGATAGGCTTTGATAACCGCTCCGAGTTGCTTCTGCTTTGTATTGATCAATACCAATCGCGTTTCCATCATGTCCCGCTGAGCCAGCAGGACTTCGATGTATTCCCCCCGTGCATTCTGGAAGAGTTTGGTTGCATTGTCGACCGACGATTCCAACGACTGCAGTTGCTGGGTCTTGACCTCGAGGCTTCGCGTATAGTTCTCGACCAAGGAGAGTTGATTAATGACTTCGATGTGGGCATTGAGAACGGTCTGTTGGTACTCGTAGACCGCTTGCAACTGGCGAGCGTTCGCATTGAGATAGTCTGCTTTGATCGCGGAGCGGTTGATGAGAGGGGCGACAAGTCCACCGGCTGCGTTGTAGATCAGCGATTCGGGACTTGAGAAGAGATACTTGGTGTTGAACGCTTCGTAACCCACACCCGCCGATAGGATGAGTGAGGGGAAGAATTGAGCGCGGGCAACGCGGACATCGAGCCCCGAGGCAGCGACTTCCCTTTCTGCCTGACGGATATCCGATCGGTTGAGCAGTTGCTGAGATGGAAATCCGACTCCGATCGCAGGCAGGTAGAGGGAAAGGAATTCAACACTGGGGCGATCGATCTTTTGCGGGAACCGACCAGCCAAGTAATTGATTCTATTCTCCGTCTCCGTGATCTCCTGTTGGATGATCAGCTTCTCGCTTTGATTCTTTTGCACTTCCGCCTGAAAGCGTTGGACGGCAAGCTCTGTACCTCGCGCCGCATCCTTCAGGGCTTTGGCGGTATCCAAGCTTTGTTGTTGGATGGCGATCGTTCGATCGAGTGTTTCGAGTCGATTGTCGAGAGCGAGCAATTCGTAGTAGTTTTCGGCAACTTCCGCCACGACGCGAGTGACCACATAGTTTCGCCCGGCTTGCGTTCCCAGGAATCGCAGGGCCTGAGCATCGCGGGCATTGCGCAGCCTGCGCCAGATGTCGATCTCCCAAGTAACATCGGCGGCAATCAAGAAATTGGGGAGAGGCTCGGGAAAACCTTTCCCAGGGGCTGCTTGGAGCTGGTCCTCCACAGCACCGTCGCGTGTGAAGCGGCTTGATTTCTCGATGCCAGCGGAGGTTCCGATCGAAGCAAAGGGGAACAGCAGGCCTCGCCTGGCTCGATATTCATTGTTGGCGATGCGGATGTCCTGAGCGAGAATCTTAAGCTCTTGGTTGCCCGCGAGCGAATCGGCGATCAATTGATGCAGGGTGGGGTCATTGAAAAATTCCCGCCAACCCAAGCATGCGGAGTTTTGATCGCTCACCATTCCTTGAGCTGGATCGTTATTGCGGTCGAAGGTCTGTGGCAGGGGACGCATCGATTCGGGCCGGCAGATTTCGGGAATCTTGCACCCGGGAATCAATGTCGTTCCCGCAATCAATGCAGCGAAGGCGTTTCGCTTAATTCGTCCGTTCCAAGATTTCGAATAACGGCTCATCATGTTCATCCTTGATTAACTTCCGCCCCTCCGCCATCTTAGCGAAGAGGTAATAAAGTCCCGGAATCACAAGGACTCCGATGACCGTACCTAAAAGCATTCCCCCCACCGCGGTGGTACCGATGGTTCGGTTTCCAATTGCACCCGGGCCGGTCGCCCTCACCAGAGGTACCAACCCTGCGATGAATGCGAACGACGTCATCAAGATAGGGCGAAAGCGAAGTTTCCCCCCTTCGATGGCGGCGTCCTTGATAGGAACTCCTTCTCGGTTTCGCTGGATCGCAAACTCGATAATCAAGATTGCATTCTTACCTAGCAAACCTACCAACATCACCAATCCAATTTGGCAATAGACATCATTCGCCAGTCCCATCGCTTGCAAAAACAAGAACGAGCCGAAGATCCCAACAGGTAGGGAAACAATGACCGCCAATGGGAGGATAAAGCTCTCGTATTGCCCCACCAAAACCATGTACACGAAGACCACAACGATGATAAATATGTACACCGCTGTGTTTCCGCTCTTGGCTTCATCGTAGGACAAGCCTTGCCAGTCGATTGCGTAACCGCGAGGAAGGGTTTCCGCCGCGACTTCTCGAATGGCAGCAATAGCTTGCCCGCTACTGTAGCCGGCCGCCGGAGAACCTTGAATCGGTGCCGACGGATAAAGGTTGTATCGACTGATTTCATTGAGGCCTTGCTTCTTTTTCAGTCGC
The DNA here is from genome assembly GCF_001610875.1 of Pirellula sp. SH-Sr6A. NCBI lineage: Bacteria > Pseudomonadati > Planctomycetota > Planctomycetia > Pirellulales > Pirellulaceae > Pirellula > Pirellula sp. SH-Sr6A. The sequence goes on from NZ_CP011272.1 coordinate 650,952, forward strand.
ATAAAGGCCGAGTAGGGAACCATTTCCCCTTGGTCGTTCTTCACAAACATGTTTGCGAAGTCTTCGGGGTAGCGTCGAAACTCTGGCGCCGCTTGCACATACACCTTGTAGAATTGGCCGAAGCGAACGAATCCTTGCTCCCACGTGCTGCCGATCACGATCGACAGGTTATTCATTGCCTCCCCGATCGATACCCCTTTTTGCATCGCGATATCATTGTCGATGATGATCTCGTACTGGGGATAGTTTCCTGCGAAGAAGGTAAAGAGACCTTTTAATTCCTTTCTCTTCGCGAGGGCCGCCATGAATTTGTCGGTGACCCCCCCGAGAGCTTCATAGTCTCCCGAATTCGTCTTATCGAGCAGATTCAAGGCAAATCCCCCCGCTGCACCAAACCCTGGAACGGCCGGTGGTTCGAAGAACTCCAATTTGATATTAGAAATCTCTCGTCCTTTTTCCTCCAAAGCCTCAATGATCTGTTTCGAAGTTCTCTTTCGGTCCGCCCACGACTTCAAGTTGATAATACACGTACCCGCGTTCGATCCACGACCTTCCGTGAGCACTTCATAGCCTGCAAGCGAGGAGACCGACGAGATTTCATCCAACTCTTCGCAGATTGCTTGTAGTTCCCTCGCTTTGGAATTGGTGTACTCCAAGGTCGAGCCGGGAGGCGTTTGGATCACCCCATAAATGATGCCTTGATCCTCCAGCGGGATGAACCCGGATGGAAGAACATGATTCACCATATAAATACCTATGGAAAAGGCGGTGATCACCAGCATGGTCAAGGTCCGAAACGTGACGATTCTCCGGAGAATCGCAGCATAGGCATTGGTGATGCCTTCGATGATCTGATTGATTCCCGCGATGAAGATGGCCATCGGACCGAGAGCAATTTTCTCAGCGGGGCGTCCGCGTGACATAACAGATCGAATCGTCAACATCATCCAGATTGTGGTCGCGATCCCAATCAATTGGATTCGGATAGGTGTGAGCATAAACATGTCATGCGTCGCATGGATGATCGACTCCAGACTAAGGAATCGGACCATGCCGTAACCACATGCCGCACTCAAGAGCAGGATCCAGATCCAGCGGGCGACGAATCCAGCTGTTCCACCTATACCGCCCAGGAGCTTATCCATGTAGACGAAGAATCGAGGGATAAGTCCCTTGGGGGCATCCCCATGTCCATGCGGCTTGAGAATGATTGCGCACAACACAGGCGTCAGCGTCAACGCTACGACCCCCGAGAGCACGATCGACATCGCCATGGTCAAACCGAACTGCCGATAGAAGACTCCGACCGGGCCTGTCATGAAGGTGACTGGAATAAAAACGGCGGTCATGACCAACGTGATCGCAATAATGGCGCCGCTGATTTCATGAACAACCTCTTTAGTGGCAGCGTAGGGAGAAAGATGCTTCTCATGCATCTTTGCGTGGACCGCCTCGACGACCACGATCGCATCATCCACCACGACCCCGATCGCTAGCACCAAGGCGAAGAGCGTGATGAGATTAATGGACATCCCGAACATCAGCAGAAAGAAGAAGGTACCGATCAAGGAGACGGGAACCGCAAGGGTAGGAATCAGCGTGCTTCGGAAGTCACCTAAGAAGAGGAACACTACCAGCGACACGAGAATAAAGGCTTCGACCAAGGTGTGAAGAACTTTTTCGATCGATGCCTCAAGGAATTTTGAAACGTCATAGCTGACTTCAAAGTCCATACCAGGTGGGAACGAATCCTTTTTGATTTGCTCGAGCCGCTCCTTTACCTTTTCAATAACGACAGTTGCGTTAGAGCCTGGTGTCTGTTTCAGCACAATCGCCGCCGAAGGATGCCCATCGATATCCGAGTACAAATCGTAGAATGATGACCCCAGCGAAACGGTGGCGACATCTTTGATCCGAACGATCTCTCCATTTGGATTGGCACGCAAGATGATGTTCTCGTATTGCTCCGGCTTGTTGTACCGGCCAACCCATGTCAGAACGTATTCAACAGTTTGCGAAGTTCGACCCGTGGCTTGTCCAAGCCGGCCGGGTGAGCCGATCATACTCTGCTCTGCGATGGCCTTCATGACGTCATCCGACGACAGGCTATAGGCCCGCATACGATCTAAGTTCAATTCCACGCGCATGGCGTAGGCACGGTTACCTAAGATGCTCGCACGGCCCACCCCTTGAATCCGTTTGATCTCGGGCAGAATGTTGACGGTCGCGTAGTTATAGAGAAAGTTTTGATCGACACCGGGCTCGGTACTGTAAACGTTGACATACATGAGCATACTCGACATGTTTTGCATGACGATGATGCCTTCGCGGTCGACGATGGGTGGCAAATTGTTACGAACCGCTTGAATCCGATTGTTCACATTCAAGACGGCGACGTTGGGATCGGTGCCCGGTTCAAAGATGACCTGAATCGTCCCCTCCCCTGCACTCGTCGCGTCACCGATCATGTAACGCATGTCCTGGACACCATTGATGGCTTGTTCCAGGATCACCATCACCGAGTCAACCAGCACGTTGGCGCTGGCACCAGGATAGGAAACGGATACGACGACGCTAGGTGGTGCTACCGATGGGAATTGTGAAATCGGTAGCGATTGGATGGAAAGTCCGCCCATAAACAGGATGAGCAGAGAAATAACAATAGCCAACGCAGGGCGGTGGAGAAATCGTACAAACATGTTCGCTCTCTCCTATTCTGCTCTGTTCTTGAGGTTACGAAGCACTTCGCTGGGGTCGCGGAGCTCGTATTCCACCTTGTCCCCGACCTTCACATCTCGAACCCCTTCGAGAACGATCTTCGTCCCGCTGTCGATCCCACTCTCGATGACGAAGATATCTTCCAATTCGGTTTTGATCGTAATTTGCTTTTGCTGGACGACGTTGTTTTCGTCGATCACATAGACATAGCGATTCGCGAGAATTTCAAAGGTCGCACGCTGAGGGATCACCGTCGCATTGAGCAATTGGCGATGGATAAGAACATTCCCCGTTTGGCCGTGACGCAAAAGTCCTTCTGGATTGGGAAAGTCCGCCCGAAACGCGATGTTCCCGGTCTCGTTATTGAAGTCCGCCTCGATAGCTCCAATTTTTCCTGGCTGATTGAATTTGGAGTGATTTGCCAACACGAGCTCGACGGACATTTCAGGATCGTGCTGAGCAACTTGCGCGCGGTATTCCAAATAGCGTGCTTCAGGGACGTTGAAGTAGACCCACATGGTGCTGTTGTCGGAAAGGGTAGTAAGAACGTCCCCTTCGGATACCAAACTACCTTGCTGGTTTCTCAAGCGATCGACGATCCCTGGAAACGACGCACGGATGATCGTGAAGTTCAACTCGGCTTGTGCCAGCTTCACTTGAGCTTGAGCCTTCGCAAGCTTGGCCTCCGCCAACGCGACTTCTTGAGCCGATACCACCTTCTGCTCGAAAAGCCGTTTGGCGTTGTCGAATTCGATCTGCACCAGCTTGGCTTCCGCAATATCTGTTTCCAACTTCGCCTGGAACACAGGAGGGAGGATCCGAAAGAGCACATCTCCCTGTTGAACCTGTTGCCCCTCTCGGATGAAGATCTCCTCGAGATAGCCACGCTCCAACGCTCGAACTTCGATATGTCGGCACGAGTGGATCTGGCAGACATAGGATTGCGTGCTAACAACATCGCGCGATACTGAAGTGGTCGCTACGATTTTGTGGGTGTGATGACCATGCGCGGCCTCCCCGTGTTCCGCTGCCCCGTGCCCGGCTGCCCCGTGGGAAGAAGGGCCGTGTTCCGATGCCCCCCCAGTCGCCGAAGCATGCCCCTTCGAAGGGTGTTCATGATCGTCGTCGTCGTCATCGTCGTCATCATCGTCATCATCGTCATCGTCGTCATCATCGTCATCGTCGTCTCGATGTTCACCTTGTTTCGCGTGGCGACCGGAATCGCCAGCGAGCTGGTTTTTAACCGCGTCGCAGCCGGGGAGTGCAATGAAGACAAGGAACAGAAGCAGGAGACGTTTCAAGGATCGTCGCATGGTAACGGAGCGATTGGTTTTCTAGGTGCAGCGGGACCAGCGAGTCGATGGAATACTGGAGACACCCCGGTCTGCAGGTGATGCAAACTCTGGTATGCAACCTTCGGACCAATAGCAGGCTCCCAGGGCTCGCAGCTCGATTTGCATCGCGACGCCAGATGGATCCATCGCGATGAATTGCTGTTATTCCCTGCAATTCTTGCCATTTCGGGATGCCATTCGTTTCGGTCTCCCAAGCATCGCAGTCGATGAATTCATCCTCTTTTTTGACAAATCCCGTGAACATCGAAAAAAACCTTCAAGGCTCATGCAAAGAATTGCACTTCCCGTGCAAACAATGGCAGGGCAAGCGATCTTAGTGACCTTGGTCCACGGGAAGTTGGATGGTGAAAGTCGTGCCGGTCGTTTCGGTTTGAAAATCGATTCGACCGTCGTGCTGTCGAACGATCTTTTCACAGATGGCGAGCCCCATTCCGATACCGTCCTTGCGCGTGGTGAAATAGGGATTGAAGATCTGGTTTCGGATCTCAGGGGGGATTCCGTTTCCAGTGTCGCTAATTTGGATTTCCAACATTTCCAAGTCGCAGGCTAGATGGAATCGGAGGGTCCCCCCATCGGGCATCGCCGCCACGGCGTTCAAGGCTAGATTCAGCAAAACCTGTTCCAGCTTTGCACCATCTGCGATGATCTGTGTCGTGGAATTCTCATCGCATTGAAATTCGATCGTGACCTTCTTGTTCTCCGCATCGGGGCGCAGAAGACGGATTAGCTTTTCAATCAGATTAGCGACATCGACAGGCGCGTGACGAATTTCGTCGATGGATGCGTAGTTTCGGAATCCGTCGAGCACCTCGCTAATTCGCTTCACCTCCGTATTCAAAATTTCGAGGGTCTCGTTGATATCCGCCGTTCGAAATTCTTGAGGCAGAGACTCGCAAAGGAGTTGAATATGAAGTGAAAGGGCGTTGAGGGGATTCTTGATTTCGTGCTGGAGACCGGCTGCCAAGGAACCGAGACCGACATAGCGTTCCATTCGCCTCAATCGCTCTTCCATAAATGCCTTTTCCGTGACATCGCGCACGTGGATCACCATCCCAACTTCCTCCTTTTGTCGGTTGCGAAGGATTGTACAGCCGGCCCGGTACGTTTTTCGATGGCCTTGGCGAAGGATCTGATAGTCTCGGTCTCGAATGGGTTGATGATGTTCAAGAAGCTCACGGCAGATGGATGCTAGCAAGGCGTGTTCCGAACCGAGTCCTTCAATCGTCTGGATGAGCCCCGTGTAGCTGCTTCCCAGCAATTCCTCACCGCGAATATTCAAGCTAGTGATGCGTCCCTCCATGTCCGTGGTCATGACTCCCGCATCCATACTGGCCAAGATATCCGTTGACAAAACCTTTACGTCTTGAAGATTGCGTTCGCTGCTGAAATAACCGCGGAGGACCAAGGAAAAGGCGATTCCGGCCGCGATGACATTCAAGACCAAGAGAAAGGAAAGGCTTCGTTGTAATCCAAGTTCACTGGATAATTCCCCTGCCACCTCGAGATCGCTTCCTTGCAAATGACTGACGAGTCGAGCCACAATCGCTTGCTCATGTCGAACATTGAGGAGCACCCAAGCGGTGACGATCAGCGCAAACAAGCTTAAAAGCCCGAGCACAAACGCAAACGCTTTAACGCTCCGGCTGCTGTTGGTCTCAAACATAAGCAGTCAAAAGGCTGGTCGGGGAATGAGGGAATAGTTGCGAAGCGGATCCCACGGGGCGATCCGTGGGCCCGACGAATCATACCTGTACGGACAGCAAGCTGCTCGGGCCCATACAAATTTCAAGGGGAGCTATAGGAAAACGATTGCAGAACCTGCAGTCGTTCGTTGCAGACACGGCGTCGCCAGAGGACGACAGGTACCTTTCTTGCGCTGGTGGCATGTCCCGCGCGATTGCAATTTCCAGCGAAGGAGCGAGTTCCTGACGTTCTTCCTGTTTCTACTCCATGTGGCACGCCACCTGCTTCTCAGTACAAATCCCACGGAGATCGGAATAGGCGATTCGATTTGAGTTCGACTTGCCCGTCGGTCTTCAGAATGGATGGTCGGCGGGACGGTCGGTACGATTTATTCGATGAACAGGGAGAGCAATATGTTTAAGTTTCGCGCTTCGATCCTAATTTCCTTTTTAACCGCAATGCTAGGTTCGGAATGGACGCAACCAAGCGTTACTTTGCGAAGCCAAAGTGCACGGCAGGATACCACGGCAGGTCCATTGCAGTGCAGCGAAGAAGAATGTGAAAACCTGAGAATCAAGCTCGACGCGCAGCGTCAGATGGGACACGAGCTTCGAGAAGGCTAGTGCGGAACCGAAACCCTGGTTGTGCATGGTAGTATTGAAGACGGCAACGCTGAGAATGGTAGCGCTGAGAACGGCAGCGCTATCAACAGTAGCGACAGGCATGGTAGCATCTTTTAGTGCATACCATGTCGGCTCATCTTGTAATGCAACGTGCGAACGCTGACACCTAGCAGCTTCGCGGTATGCTCGCGGTGCATTTGGCATGCTTCCAAAGCGGCTTGGATCGTGACCTTTTCGCATTCATCCAATGCTTCCGCGAGCGACGTGGGTTGCGTGGGATTAGGACGAGAGGCTTTGCGCAAGTCGGAGGGCAAGTCCGGTACATCGATCACGTTGCCGGCACCGACGATGACCATCCGTTCGATCACGTTGCGAAGTTGGCGCACGTTCCCTGGCCACGGGGACGACGTGAGGATCTGCATGGCCTCGGAGGAGATCGTCTTGAGATCCTTCCTGTGACGGCTGCAGAAATGCTCGAGAAAATGTTGCACGAGCAGTGGGATGTCTTCTCGTCGCTGTCGCAACGGAGGGACTTCGATCGGAATGATATTCAATCGATAAAAGAGATCCTCGCGAAACGTTCCGTCATCGATGAGGTCTTGTACGGAGCGATTGGTAGCAGAGATGATGCGCGCGTCGGACTGCAACCGGTTCTCACCGCCAATGCGATTGAACTCCCCTGTCTCCAGCACGCGGAGCAAATCGACTTGACTCTTCGGTGACATCTCGGTGACTTCGTCGAGAAACAAAGTCCCCCCGATCGCTTGCTCGAAACAGCCCGGTTTTTGACGGATGGCCCCGCTGAAGGCCCCTTTTTCATGGCCGAACAACTCACTCTCCAGAAGTGTTTCAGGGAGTGCTCCGAGATTCACAGCGATGAAAGGACCGTTGCTTCGATCGCTGAGATCATGGAGCGCACGCGCGATAAGCTCCTTGCCTGTTCCACTTTCACCATGGATCATGACCGTCGCTTCGGTTGCCGCAACCTGACGAATCTGTCGAAAAACCTCCTCCATGGCCGCCCCACCCGCGACGATTCGAGATATTTCGCCCGACTCCGCCAATTGGTGGCGCAGCAGCGCGTTCTCGGTAAGGAGTTCAAAGTGCAATCGCGCTTTGCGGACTTGCTGACGAACCAAATTCAAATCGACGGGCTTCAGAATGAAGTCGAAAGCCCCCGATCGCATGGCGTCCACTGCGGTTTCGACCGTTCCGTGGGCAGTGATCACAATGACAGCCGTCTGCGGTCGCAAATGAATGATTTTTCGGAGCAGCTCGAGCCCTGTCATCTCACAGTTCAGCCGGACGTCGACGATCACGAGAGCATGTTCGTGCGTTTGGAATTTCTCCAGTGCCTCGATCGCGCTCCCTGCTGTGTCCACCACGTCGGCTTCCGTCGCTAACCCCTTGGCGAACCCTGAACGGATGTTCGGTTCATCATCCACAATCAATACGCCGAATCGTCCCGCTCGTTCCATCCTCGTCCCAACCTTTTCCAGGCTTGTTTCGCTCTGCATTTCCTCACCCGCCGCTGTTCGCGAGGTTCATCGACAAAACGAAACTCTATCGCATAACTCGTACCAATCGAATCGGGTGCGCGCCGGCCACTGTTTCTTTGCACGCACTAGGAGAAAACGCAGGAGATTCCTGAGTCTGCGCCCCGTCCAAGTGATTCCGATTTTTTCAGTTGCCCCATTCTAACCGGGCGGCACTGCAAGGAATTGCACGTGCATGCTGATTTCTGCATCCTGCAGCGGGGAAATAAGGGGTCAGAAACGGATTTCAGCTTGGACCCCTGAACCTTCCCTCGTGATGAGCGGCGAGAACTTCCATCGAGCATTGGGGTTATCGGTTGCGTCGATGGCACTCGCCGCCAGGTAGGCTACCCACCACCCTAAAGCGACTTGCGATGGATAATGCGCGTTGTCGTTCACTCGCGAAAGCGGTTCGATGGCCGAACCTGCATAGAAGAGTGTTTTGTAAGCTGGATTATCGGTCAATTTCGCCGCGGTGATAAATGGGAGTGAACCCATGAACGAGTGACCACTGACGCCGTTGTTGTCGTGAAAGGGATGCCACTCCGAGTTTTCCACACTTTCGGTTGGCCTCGATCCACCTGTAATCTGTTGCAACGCAACCAAGGGAGCCGCCCCAACCGCAAATCCTCGTAACGATCGTTCTCCCCAGCGACCTCCCCATGCTGCCATCGCGTTGTTGGGAAACACCTCACCGAGCCCCCATGCCGATGCAAAGACAGGAAGCGTCACCATACCATTCCCAAGCTCCTTGCTTGCATGGAGTGACTCAAACCACTCGTCGGACGTCGCCCCGCGAACGCTGCTTTGAAAATGCCGCTGGATTCCTTCGTCCATCGATGTATTCGCCATCGCCCCACCCACTACAAATCCGCTCCCCAGCAGTGTTAGAGACTCGGGCGAATAAAAATTCTTTTGATCGCTCCAAAGCCGCACCCAAAGGGACTCTGAAGGAGTCGGGCTCGAAGTCCCCTCCACTTCCCGCTCCAGCCAACCCTCCTCAAAGTCCTCTCTCCACTCCCACGGGTGCACCAGAGATACAGAGGAGATCAAAGCGACTCTTTGGACAGGCAAACGCTCGCCGCGATGTGTCTGAAACTCGGCACTCACGCGATTCAATTCATTTCCGCGCGCGACTCCCTGTGTTTCTCGGCCGCTGGGTTGAAACGGGAGTGGAGCTCTACATCCCGTCAAAAACAATAGTGAAATCAAGACACTCGCAACAGATCGGAGAGGGGACAGACAACAGGAGGGGTTCATGAAGTGCGAGTGACCGTCTGGCCCAATTGCCAATCTTTCTAACCAGCAGTAAAGACGCGACGATAGTCGTGAGACGGTCCACGATGCAAGGGGAAGGTTATCGGAAATCGAACTTCTCCGGACCTCTGCATTTTCTTGCACACCATGCAATTATTCGCTTACAGATTGGTCGTATGTTAATTCTTTTTCGTCCCCCTCGCATGCGATTGACCAAGCAGCATCTTCATCGCTATGTTGCATCGTCGATCTAGGATCCACAGAGTGTTTGAAAGGTTGGGAATTCAGGATGAATGAGCTTCTTAAGGAACAAGGCAACTTTCTCTTTCGCTGGCGGAGTTATCTTCCTGTCATCATGATGATTCCGCTGACGATCGCCGTCATGAATATGGCTTGGCCGTTGGGAAGTCACGCTTACCATGAAGTCGCCGAAGCCGTTTGTATGCTCGTATCGCTATCAGGTTTGGCGGTGCGAATCATCACGATAGGACATACTCCTCGAGGGACTTCGGGCCGCAACACCACACAGCAATCGGCTTGGCAACTCAATACCACCGGAATCTATTCGGTGGTGAGGCATCCACTCTATCTTGGCAACTTCCTGATTGGCCTGGGGCCCATGATGCTGCCGCTTATTTGGTGGTTACCCATTCTCTATATCCTCGCGTTCACGGTTTATTACGAGCGGATAATGATTGCGGAGGAGGCATTTTTAACGGAGCAATTCGGAGCGCGATACCGGGACTGGGCGTCGCGAACCCCCGCATTCCTTCCTCGCCTCTGGGGCTGGCAACGTCCTGCGTTGCCCTTTTCGCTTCGAAACGTGTTGAAACGCGAATACACCGCATTGGGGCAGATTTGTATCGGTTTCGTTATTGTCGAAATCGCTGAGCATCTCGTGATTGAGCATCGATTTGTTATGGAGCCCATCTGGATTGCGATCGCGGCAGTCGGGGTATCGCAATATGTAGCGCTGCGCCTTTTGAAGCGTCATACAACTTGGCTCGACGTCGCAGGACGATAGAGTCTCAGACGCAACGGGAATGATTGTCAGGAATTCGCGAGGCGATAGGTGAGCAGGATATCATCGCCAAAAGGGGTGGAGGAGGACAAAACCCAATGCTGGGCATCGCACAACTTCTCAATACCGCTGCCGCCCACAGGTCGAATGGAATTTCCGCCTAAAACAATCGGCGCGACAAAGCACTCGATTTCGTCGACACAATTTCGGTCCATCGCATGCCCCATCAGTGCGGGACCGCACTCGAGCATTGCATGGGTGCAACGATGGGTCCCCAGGTGATCCAGGGCAAACTCCAAGGTGCTCCGAGTCTCCCCTTCTTCTAGCACGAGGACGTCCACTCCCGTTGATCGCAGAGTTTCGATTTTTCGAGAAGAGGAACGCTGGAGGGTGACAACGATGGTTGGATGTTCATTCGCAGATGCCACCAACTGGCATTCGAGTGGTATGCGAAGATTTCGATCGAGGACAACGCGAATCGGGTTTCGAACCGGACCGTTGTATTGCTTAGGTCGCGCCGTCAGCATTGGGTTATCGGCCAGCACGGTTCCAATGCCCGTTATCATGGCGTCCATTTTCGCGCGCGTTTGGTGTACGCGCTCGCGCGACCGATCGCTCGATATCCATTTCGAGTCGCCGGACTTCGTCGCGATCGCACCATCGAGGCTCATGGCCCATTTGGCGGTCACCCAGGGCCTTTTAAAATGCAGCAGCTTGAGATAGGGTGCATTGAGTTGTTCGGCTTCGGAGCGATGGACTCCCACATCCACTTCTATGCCGGCTTCACGAAGCAAGGCGATACCGCGCCCGGATACGGCGGGGAAGGGATCGGGCATGGCGACGACCACTCGCTTAGGACGTCGTTCCAGCACAAAGGGGGCGCAGGGGGGCGTCTTTCCAAAGTGGCTGCATGGTTCCAAGGTGACATAAACGGTTGCCTCTCGGAGATCTGCAGGACCTAGCCCCGCTAAGGCTTCGACTTCAGCATGATGGCCACCATACCTCTGATGAAATCCCTGCGCAATGGCATGCCCATTCGCGACGGCGATGCAGCCAACCATCGGGTTTGGCTCGACGAACCCTCGCCCCTTCTTCGCTAACTCGATAGCGAGCCCCATCCAATAGCGATCCGCCTCGTCGCCTGACGCAACCCGATGGGATCCGACTGTCACCGATGCATCCATGGATTGCGTCCCAGCGCGAAAAGCAAAAACGTTGGCCGGCGCATGATGGCATTCAATCGCCCGCCGGCTAACCGTTTAACCAAACTGTTTGCCCAAAGCATTCGCAACGACTCGGCAGCGTTGCATCATGTCTTCGAACTGGGGGAAATCGAGGGATTGGTACCCATCGCTCATGGCTTTCTCCGGATTCGGATGCATCTCGACAATGAGTCCATCCGCCCCGGCTGCTACGCAGGCGACCGCCATGTCGGTAACCATGTAGGAGTGTCCCGTACCATGGGATGGGTCCATGATCACAGGCAAGTGCGTTTTCCGGTGGAGGTAAGGAATGGTCGCCAAGGGCAGCGTGAATCGCGTGTGCGTTTCAAACGTTCGGATTCCCCGTTCACAGAGCATGACATTGGGGTTTCCTTCATTGAGAATGTACTCCGCCGCGAGGAGCCATTCTTCCATCGACGCGCTGGGCCCTCGTTTGAGGAGAACGGCGCGGCCTGACCGACCGACCGCTTCAAGCAGACGATAGTTCTGCATGTTGCGAGCCCCGATTTGCAGCACATCGGCGTACTTGGCAACGAGGTCGACATCTTCCGTGCTCATGACTTCGGTGAAGATCGCCAATCCCGTTTCTTGCCGGGCCAAGGCGAGGAGCTTCAGACCTTCTTCCTTCATCCCTTGGAAGGAATATGGGCTGGTGCGCGGTTTGAATGCGCCCCCTCGAAGCCCCGTTGCGCCCGCTGCCTTCACAGCGCGTGCGCAGGCCATAATCTGCTCTTCGCTTTCGACGGAGCAAGGCCCCCCGATTGCGCCAACTGCTCCTCTCCCTGCCTTGAAATCAAGGACCTGGATTTGCGACATCTCAGGACGAACTTCCTTTGATGCCATCTTGTAAGGAGCCAGAATTGGGAGGACTTCCGAAACACCAGGATAACTCTCAAACGACTCGACTTTAATCTTCCGTTCATCGCCAACCGCTGCGATGACGGTGCGTTCCGTCCCTCGAATCACATGAGACTTCATCCCGAGTTCCGTGACGCGGTTGGCAATTCTTTCGATTTGCTCATCCGTGCACGAGTTCTCCATTACGACAATCATTTGAGACCTGACTTGCTAAAAACGTGTTGCAGAAAAGGGGTGAAGCGAAGGTTACTCGACAAACAAATAACGCCAGACCGCTTCATGGGCGAAGGTGCCATCCGGGTTCTTGATCGCAGATTTTCCTGGTGCGGAAACCCCGTGAGCACGATCTTTGTCCCCTTTGACATCCGCGTTGGTGACCAGTTGGTGCGATCCTCCGAAAGGCGGGGGAACCTGATCGACATCCGTGATCGGTCCGAATGCATCCAAGCCTAACATTTTCCAAGATCTCGGATAGTGATTTCCTGTCCAACCTGTGTCCAAGACGTGAGTGAACCCAAAGAAACGATCCTTGGGAGTCGCGGATGGGAGCGCGTACCAATTCTCATTTTGGTCTCTTGGCCCGGAGAGCATGACGACTCGGTTTACCTTTTGATGAAGAGCAAATCGACACGCGGTCGTCGATCCGTGGGAAGCTCCCGCGAGGATCACTCGATCCCAACGAACATCCCCCGTGGATTTATCCAAGAAGTATCCCCACTTCCCCTCGGGATTCTTTTGATCCAACCATCGCAGCATAGATCGCGTCCGCCCCATAATGCTATCGGGTTTCGGAATCGATACCGTTTCGCTCACATCCTCGCCGATGGCGGCTTCCAAGCGAATCCGACCCAGGTATTTGTCATCGGGCGGCGGTTCACGATTGAGTCGTTTGAACCAGCCATTGGCGTAATGAACTTGGATCGCGTGATGACCATAACTATTGAGACGCTCAAACAACGGAGCATTGTAGCCCATCAACCAAATCACCAATTTGCCGGTCGGCTTCACACGTGTGTCGACCGATGCATTCTCGAAATCGGCTGGCTTCCCATCCTTTTCAAAGAAGTGATCGATTTCCGGATGGGCTTTCGCCTCCGGGTCGACCTCGCTCGACCGAACTTTCCATTGATACAGCTTTCCTTCCTGTGGATTGTCAAAAGCCAACGACTCTTGACCGAACGAGACCGCGCAGAGCGCTACGAAAGCTCCAACAAATCCCGTAGCACGCAACGCGCACACCATCAAGCTTGACGTCCGGCTCAAGAGCAAGACCTGATCGGAGAGGAACCGATTGGACATTCAACTTAACCTTTACAAGTGAGATGCGACTATTTTGTGGCTCTGTTCCTTATCGCCCGATAAGCGACAGGACGGCTCCAAACAAGCCTAACAGCAAGAAGAAGATCAGTATACCTACGAGAATGCGGACAATGATCGATGACTTGTATTTGATATGCGGCGTTTGTTCGATCACGGCTCGGTATTGGGGCGAGAAAACAAACTCCCCTTTGGCGGAAAGCATTAGGTAGAGGACGTATCCACCGATCAGGGTTCCAAGCGGAAAGCCGAGCAATCCAATTCCCGCGATCACGCTTGCTGCGATCCGGCTGTAAGGACGTAGCCTTCGCAATCCATAGGCGGTCCACAGTTGCACACCCGTCAGCGTGAGTACGAAGAGACTGAACACCCACATGGTGACAGCGAAGATCATCCGTTCATTTTCGCCAGCTTGCTGTCCTGACAATCCGCCGGTGAGTGCAACGAATCCTATCCCCAGATAGAGAACGCCAGCCAACAAACCAAAGAAGCCACCTAAGTAGTACAAGGTCCCGATCGATTTCACGGAGGCTTCATGATTCAGATACATTCGGCGCACGCTCTCGGCATCCCCGACAGTCGGGCCGGTCATGTATTCGGTGGATTGCACAGCGTAGGGGTTTGAACTCATTGGTTTCTCACGGGCTTTCAAGGCGAAAAGTGATCGAGAAAGAGGGACGATTTGCAAATCATACACCATTTTTTGCGCTCGGTTTCATCCGAATGCTTGTTCCGCATCGAGACGGACTATTGCGGTCTCCCCCCCTTTATTCTTCCCGTTTTGGTTGCCGAATGAACATCGGTTTGCGGGCTGCTTCCTCTCGTATCGCTTCGACCGAAAGGGTTCCGCTGCGCGAGGAATGGGTCTCGGGTCCCCCTCGCCTTTCGGACTCCTCTCGGGTGCGAATCGAAGCGGGCTCGGTCGGAATAGTGGAGCTCAATAACGAGGGAATCCCAGCTCCTCTTTCTTCTCGCATGTCCAGACGCGGGGGTTCATACGCATGGTCTGGCCATTGGCCGGCCTGCGATGTCCCACGGCTGGGTTGGGGGGAAGACGTTAGCATTCCGGTTCCCGATCGATTTTCTTTTCCGCTGACCCACGGTTCAGGAGGACGAGAGAGGTCGCGACTCAAATCCCCTCCGATCGGAGCGATCGTGGGAAGAGATGGAATTGGTTCCGTTGCCGCCAGTTCGCCCAAGTTCTTTTTGTAGGAAGGGACGGGCAGAAGTCCGTTCCTCGCCGACGGGATTAATTCACCCGACGCATTGGATAAGGTGTTACCTGTTCCCTGCAAGGTCGTGTCGACATCCAGCGCTGGCCTGACCAACTCGGCTTCATCCCATACATCTGGAGAGGGTGTGTGATCCCAGTTCGAGTAAGCCGCTTGGCCTGCATCCGGGGGAAGAGGCTTATACCAATACCAAGTACTGAACGAACCGGCAGCCACAATAAGTATGCCGAGCGTCCAAGGCTTGCGCGGCGGGACATCTACATGAGGTGGTGCTGGGGGTGATTTCTTTCGGCTCATAGCGCATGGATCCTCATAGAAGTGAGTCGCTACATCCATGCAGCAGGTCGACAATTTCACATCGTCGACATCGACTTGAGCCCCTGCACCACTTCAAAAAAAGAGAAAAGGTGGGTTTGCAACGATTGAACCGAAAAGATCGGCATCGAATCAGGGGGCGCGAGGAGGCGAAACAGGTCGAGGGGCCGCACCTGGCAACCGGCGTCGCACCGACGCGAATACATGCTGGGCGGAGTAGGCAAGCTCCGAGATGATCTCATCGATCTTGTTTCTAAAAATAGCAAAGGCCCCCATCGCGGGAATCGCAATGGAGAGTCCCGCGACAGTCGTCACCAGCGCGGAGTAAATACCGCTCGCCAAATCTGCAGCCCCAGCCGAACCTGCGGAAATAGCGACTTCCCGAAACGCGAGAATCATCCCTGTGACCGTGCCGAGCAACCCGAGCATGGGTGCTAAGTTTCCGATGACGGTCAAGTACTCGAGCTTGCGATACAAGCGAGCGGCTTGCTCGGCCGTCGAGTCCTCCAACGCTTTTTCCACGGCGGGCCACCCGAATTCGATTTCAGCAATCCCGTTAAGCAAGACAAACGACAGGGGACAAGGTCGTTCGCGACAAAGTTGATCGGCCTCTTTCAGTTTCCCTTGCGCGAGCAGTGTTCGAACGGATTCCGTTAAATCGGCAGGAATCAAATCCTTGCGACGAAGCCCGAGCGCTTGATCGACGACGAGATAGACCGAAACGACCGAAAGAACGATCAGGATCACCATGATCGTGATTCCCATGATCCCGCCGCTGAAGATGATCTCCATCAAGCTGTCGTCGGCCGCATTGGGCTTGGACGGAGAACTTGCACCCGCTGGAGTCGGAGCGTTGCTAGCTGGCGTCGCCCCGGTTGGGAGATTCGTGGAGGGGGGATTCGTGGCGGTCGCTGACGTTTGTCCGAAGAGAGGCGTTTTGAATACCAACACACACAGCAGCACTGTCAAGGCAGCCAAGACATAGGTGCCCCAGCGCAGAAGGAATACAAACCGCAGCAAGGAACTAGACGAAAGAGATGGCTGCGGTTTGAAATTCACGGTCCTAATTTCCTGCTTAGGTCTTGGATGCGTTCTGCGTCTTGCGATCGGTTGGTGGATTGTACTAATTGTTGGGCTTGAGCGAGAGCCGGCTTAGCGAGATAAGGCTTTTCGGGATGCAAAATGCCGACGCGGAGGAACTCCTCCAATGCTCTTGGCGAATCCCCAGATCGCAATAGTTTCTCTGCCATCAAAAAAGTGGGACCGGCTTGAAAGGGGAGAGGCATCGAATCGCGAAGTCCGGTCCATTGCCCTAGTCGCTCGGCGGAGAGCTCTTTGGGCGCGTACGTTTTCCAAAGCTGTGCCGCGGCGTAGTTTCCGAGGACACTTTTATCAGGAGACTGCGATAGGCGTTGCAGGGTTCTTACCGCCTCATCGCGTCGATCCGAATCGAGCAGCCACGCCGCACCCATCAGTTGTAACGGGGGCCGAGCGTCCTCGAGCCATCCCACCGCCAGTTCCTGCACTTTCGCGCGGTCCTTGATCTCCGCCGAAGTCGCTGTCCAAGGAATTGGCATAGCAGTCAGGAGCAGCGGAGGAGGCTGGTCCTTTGCCAAGGCTGCGTATAGCAAACAAGCCCTTTCCCAACGATTCATGGCGATAGAGCACTCTACCAGCTCGGCGATCAAGACCCGTTGTTGCCAGCGCGGGGTTCCCGGTTGCTCCGATTTCTGCCCTAGCAGACGCCCTCCCTTCGCGATCGCGTCCGCGAACCGGCCGGCCATAAAGTCAGCGTGTAGGGTCGCGGCAAGGTCATTTTCCCATTTCGGTTCGATTCGCACGACATTGGGAGAGGGCAGAACGACTTTATCTAACGAATCGCGTCGCACGACGATGAGATCTTTGTCGTTCCAATCGAGCACCACGGCGTTTTCGACCGTCACGTCTGGAGAATTCCACTGTTTCAGCGACGAGTCGAGCGATTCGATACGATGAATGGTGCTCGGTCCTTGGAAACGAGCAACGGCTTGACGGTACAACTCGCTGGAATCGAGAGCCGTAGAATCTTCCCCCCGCGACTCCAAAACTTGATTTTTGGGACTCGTGGATTCTTGAGCCCGTGCGTCAGACCCGCGGAAAGGGATCCCCGCCAAGGCGACGAGGAAACTCAAAAAGAAAGGTGAAACTCGGAGCATCATAGGTTTACGAGTTGGCCGATTCCGAAAACAATCTTTAGCCTACCTGATCCTAACTCCTTTCACTACACCGTATGTCGAAACTACAGCTCGTCACTTATCCGCATCCGATCCTTCGGCACCGCTCGAAACCGATTCAACGGGTGGATGCTCAGTTTAAAGATCTGATCGAGCAGATGTTCGAAATCATGTATGAGTTCAAAGGCGTTGGTCTAGCCGCCAACCAAGTGAACTTGCCCATCCGAGTTTTCATCGCGAATCCGACCGGGGATCCCGATGAAAAAGATCAGGAGATGGTATTCATCAATCCGGTGATCAACAAACCAAAAGGGAGTGTCGAAGCCGAAGAGGGATGCCTGTCGCTCCCCGGCATCAACGCGCAGGTCAAGCGCAGTAAATCCTTGCAGGTCAATGCGTATGATCTCTCCGGCAACGAGATCGCAGGAGAAGTCGATGGGTTTCTCGCTCGAATCATTCAGCATGAACTCGATCATCTCGACGGCATGCTCTTCATCGACCGATTGGCGGACGAAACCCTTCGCCCTCTGATCGAGGATATCGCTAAACTGGAGCGCCGTTTCATCGAGGGGCGCGAACTCCATCAGATTCCCAACGATGGTGAACTTGCGGAAGAACGCACCCAATGGGAAAGCAAATACTGCTAGGCCCATCGTAAGTCGCATCGCCGACAACTTCTGCTATATTGCGATGTTCCAATTCATTTGCCAATAGTGGCCAATTGTGAGAGTACAACTATGCGATGGGAAGGCCGGGAAGAATCGAGCAATATCGAAGACCGTAGGGGCATGGCATTGCCTGCCGGCGGGATGGCATTGGGTGGAGGTCTCGGATCGGTGGTCCTGCTGATTATCCTCATGTTGCTCGGAGCCAATCCGCAGCAGATCATCGAGCAAGCCGGCGACCGACCTGCATTCCAAGACAATACAGCGCCCCCGCTCTCACCCGAATCGGACAAAGATGCCGATCTGAAGCGGTTCGTCTCGGTCGTCATGAAAGATACCGAGGATGTGTGGAACAAACTCTTTAAGGAACAGTTGGGGGCACGCTATCAGGAGCCCAAGCTCGTCCTCTTCACCGGTGCTGTTCGATCGGCTTGCGGCGTCGCTTCCTCGCAAGTCGGACCCTTCTATTGCCCCGGGGACAATAACGTCTATTTGGATTTTGATTTCTTTCGACAGCTCAAAAACGAGCTGGGAGCACCGGGTGATTTCGCCATGGCCTATGTCATCGCCCACGAAGTCGCTCACCACGTTCAAAACCAGCTTGGTATTTCGAACAAGGTTCGGCAGTTGGAAGCTCGGGGGAGTAAAGAAGAAGCCAATCAACTCAGCGTTCGCCTCGAATTGCAAGCGGATTATTTGGCTGGCGTATGGGTGCATCACGCCCAGATGAACAAACGGATCTTGGAAAAAGGTGACTTGGAGGAGGCCCTCCATGCAGCCAGTCGCATCGGCGATGACTTCCTACAAAAACGAGCCAAAGGCTACGTCTCCGAAGAATCCTTCACACACGGTACGTCCGAACAGCGGGTCAACTATCTTAGAAAAGGGATTGAGACCGGGGATCTCCAAGGGATGATGAAGCTTTTTGAAACCTCGTACGGATCCCTGTAATCCCTTATCCCGATCGCCTTACCGAGCAATCTATGGCCGTTCGCCTGCCTGTTGTACTCTGCCAGCACCCCCGACGATCAGGGGCCCACTCGGAGCACGAGGAAACCTGGATCACGCGACTCCTTTTCGAAGAGCGACTCGATGCGACCCTGATCGCCGATTTGGGAACCATCCCGCGTGACTCGACCGATCAACTTTGTTTGGAGGGATTCAAGGGTGGTTTTCTTTTGTTGTCGTGGCAGTCTGCAGAATCCGTCGCCGAGCACTTGCAGCGACTAGGAATCGTACCAATCGATCTCATCCCGGTTGGAGGGGGTCCGAAAATCGCGATCGCGATGGAGCCATCGCAATCCGAGTCCCCTCCCACGCTGGCATTGCTTCGTGAAACTCCTTCTTCAAAGCGAGTTTACTACATGCACCTCGATCTCCAGCGGTCGATCGACGCGGGGGTTCGAGAGCTCCGAGGATTGCTGTCATCCCTGTCCACTCCAGTATTTCAGCTTCAGTCACTTGCTCCTGGTGCGCGCGGAGGAGCAGGAGTAAAAACGACAGCGGTTCCGACTCCGACGCAGGAGTTGGACAATCCAGCCGTTCGGGTCGTGCAATCTGTCTTGACTCCACAAAGGGAACCGAGTCAGATCCCCCCCGCCGCGCCAATAGGTGCCTTTTCCGTAGCCCCTCCCGCGGCCAAGACAAACACGCCGGTGGTTTCCAAGATGGATGAGGACTTTCCGAACATCGATTCGTTGGTTCGAGAGCTCGACGAATTCGATCTCTGACCACCCTCACTTAGCCCTACAATTCTCTTCCTCTCATCTAGATCTGTTCTACCCACTTAGAAAAAGGAGTGTCGCTCATGCGTGGACTGCAAAAATGGTTGGCTTGTGGATTGATCGCACAAAGTGCGATGGCGGTGGGCGCGACCCACTCGCATGCCCAAGAATTCGCCGAGAATACCTCTCTTCGATTTGTCCCGCGAGACGCGGATCTCTATGTAGGCTCGTACAAGCAATCGCAACAATGGCAGGCATTCGTCAATGGCCCGGTTGCAAAGAAGTTTTTGAGCTTGCCCGTGGTGCAAGAAAACTGGAAGACGTTTCTTTCCCAATGGAATGAACGCGATGGTCAAATGGCGACCGCACGCATGGTGTTGGAGAACCCCAACGCAAAAGACGCCATCGAATTCATGTCGAAACTCGCATCCGAGGAATCGTTCTTCTTCATCGACAAAAATCTTTCAGCCTGGCTCAAGGTAAGCGGGGAGCTCAACGATGAAATCCGTAAACTTGCCGAACAACCCGATGCACCACCAGAAGAAACAGCAAAGAAACTATTCAAGATTTGGGTGAGCCGCATCGAAAGCGTTCAAATTCCTACGATGGTGATGGGCGCCAAGTGCGATGACGAAGATTTGGCGATGACCAAGGTGGATCAGCTGGAAGCGCTCATCCAACTGGGAACTCAATTCAACCCGGAGACGGCCCCCTTTGGACGATTTGTCAAACGAGTCGACGACGATCGCGGTTCCCGATTGACCGTTGAACTAAGTGGCAAGCAGATTCCGTGGGACACCATCCCCACCAATGAAGGGTTCGACGAAGAGACCAAGGCACAACTTCAAAAAGCGCTCGCTTCGAGAACGGTGGCGCTGACGATCGGAACGCTCGACAAGTACTTCATCGTTGCCTTCTCGGAACGCAGCAAAGATCTTCTCAATCTGGGGAAGGCCGAAAGCTTGGCCAGCCATCCCGATTTGAGCCCCGTTCGCAATGCTGGCTCCAATCCCATCACTTCGATCAGTTATGTTTCCGATGCATTTGCCATGGCAAACTACGAGGCCCAGGTGAAGGATCTCTTCACCAAGAACTTCGCGGCGGTAACGATGCAGCTCGAACGAATCCAAAGCGAATCCCCTGGGATTGCGAATATTTTGAAGGACGTTCGAAGCGATCTGGCGTGGCTCGACACGGAAATGGCGAAACTGATTCCGCCATCCAAAGGAGCGACCTCCTATTCTTTCCTTACGCCTAAGGGTTGGGAGCAAGTCACACATACACGGACCAAGAACCTCTTGCTCGATGGAACCGCAGCATTGAGCGGGTTGAACCATGTCGGTGGCTCTCCCATCGTGATGGTCGTGACGCGTGTCCAAAAGCACCCCGAGCACTTTGAACTGGTGAAAACGATTGTGTCCAAAGGGAAAAAGTACTTGGATCAATTCGTGGAGCTCGAGCTTTTGGAGGGAGACGACCAAGCGAAGCTTCGGGAATCAAAAGAAGCCCTCGACAAGGCTTGGCCGTTGGTGGTTCGCCTCTCCAACGCTTGGGAGAACTCGTTTGCTCCATCCCTCGATGGTGAAAGCGGTTTGGTTCTCTCCTATGGCAATCTGGCTGCGAAACAGTGGATGCAGGATATGCCACCGTCCGATGTTCCCCTTCCATTGCCCGAGATAGCCACCATCACGAAGGTTACCGATTCGGAAAAATTGAAGGAAGGTTTTCTGGAGGTCTTTGATGTCTTCGATGAGGTTGTCGCACTCGCTCGAGAAACAAATCCCGACGCGATTCCGAGCGACTACCGCGTTCCACGACCGACCGAGGTTGCCTCCACGGTAGGAGAAAAGTACGGCTATCCCATTCCCGAGGACTGCCCGGTTCCGAAGACCATGATGCCCCAAGCCTTGATCCACGACGGTTACCTCATCATCTCGTATTCCGACGTGCAGACCGAAACCCTCGCGAAATCGACTTCGTTAGCCGTTGGAAAGGGTGTGATCGACGCTTCGAAGCCACTTGCGAATGCGTCTTACGTTCACTTTGGAAAACTCTTCGCGATGTTTCGGCCTTGGGCGCGCTACGCGTTCACCCAAACCATTCCCGATACGGACGCGTCTCTCCTCGACGCACCAGATCCGATGCTCCAAGAGTACACACTCACTGCAAACGATCTTTTGAGTCTTTGGAGTACGGTCGAGGCGTTGGGCGAGATCTCCAGCACCACCTCGATCGGGAGCAATGGCGAAACGGTGACACGTTCGGTTTACACCCAAGCGGAGTAGTCAGCCGGAAATTCCGACTTGTTTCGATCGCGCATCCCTCACCAAGGGCCGTGATTTTGGTTTAGAATAGAGTTGTGTGGTGGCGAGCCTCTCGTAGGGGGCTCGCCCCTTGCTGACTGAAGATTGATTTGACCTACGCCCTCCCCCCCGCCTTCCCTGCCCCGCCTTTCAAGGTCCCTCCGATGGCACGTATTGCAACAAGGCACTTGTTGTTCGTCTCGTTTTTCGTCTCCGCGCTGGGCACTTTTCCAATCCCTGGTTTGTCCCAACAGGAATCGCAAAAGCCAGTCGTCGCGACGGAAGCCCAATCGAACGATCCCCCTGCCAGTCTCGTTTTCGAAAAGCAAGTTCGGCCAATCCTCAAAGCCCATTGCTTCCTTTGCCATGGTGAAGAAGCGGAGAAGGGTGGGGAACTGGATCTGCGACTGGTTCGCCTCATGCAGCAGGGGGGAGAATCCGGGCCTGCGATCGATGTGAGTAATCCGGCAGAATCGCTGCTTCTGCAACGCATCCTCGCCGATGAGATGCCGCCGGGCCCCAAGAAGCTGACGACCAACGAGAAGGAGTTGATACGAGAGTGGTTGCAGGGAGGGGCGAAGACTCGACGCCCAGAACCCGAGAATCCCAAAGATGTTCGATTCACCGACGAAGAGCTAAGCCACTGGGCTTTTCAACCCATTCGTCGTCCGGAATCGATGGCCCCCGCGTCGGGCGATGAAGCTTCGGCGCAACGAATCGTGGCGCAGGGGATTGATCAATGGGTATCCCGAACAGCGGAAGCAAACGGCTTCCAACTTGCTCCTCCTGCAGACCGCCATGTGCTGCTTCGGCGATTGAGTTTCAACTTGACCGGACTCCCTCCGACCCGTGAGGAGCTACAAAGCTTTTTAGCGGACGAAAGTGACGAGGCATACGCGAAGGTGGTCGATCGCTTATTGGCATCGCCGAATTATGGCGTGCGATGGGGCAGGCACTGGCTCGATGTGGCCGGATATGCGGAAAGCGATGGTCAGATTTTGGGTGATCGAGCCAGACCGCATGCTTGGAGGTATCGCGATTATGTGGTTGACGCGTTGAATCGAGATCTCCCGTACAGTCAGTTTTTGAGGGAGCAGATCGCCGGAGATCAGATGGTGGAGGGAACGATCGATCCCAACAATGACGAGCATGCCCGATTGATGGCAGCAACGGGATTCTTGCAGATGGCTCCCGATCTTTCCGAAACCGAGAACACGATTCTCAATCGAAATCAGACCGTCGCCGACACGATTCAGACTGTGACCTCATCGGTTTTGGGCCTGACTGTGGCGTGTGCCCAATGTCACGACCATCGCTACGATCCCATTTCTATCGCTGACTATTACAAGCTGCGAGCGATTTTTGACCCGGCGTTACCGCTTCATCAATGGAAGGCACCCACGCAGCGTCTGATCGATCTCACCAACGATGCGACCAAATCCGAAAGAGCGAAGATTGAGGAGCAAGCGGTAGCATTGCAAGAAGACATTAACGCGCGTCGCAGAGCTCATTGCCAGACCATTCAAGATCGAGAAATCAACGCAGCTCCCGAGGAAGTCCGCGAGACGCTACGAACGGCCGTTCAAACAGCGGCTAAGGATCAGACTCCGGAACAAAAAGCTCTCCTGGAGTCGTACCCCAAGGTTCGAACGGTCGATTGGATTGTCGGTCAATTGGTGGAATACGATGGCCCTTCTCACCGCAAATTCCAAGAAGAGGAAAAGAAAGTCCAAGAGATCCGGGATAGCAAACCGCTCGCTCGATTGGTCATGTCTGCGCAGGACCGGGACAAGAGCGTGAAGAGTCACGTCTTTTTCCGCGGCAACCCGGAGTCGCCGCAGCAAGAAGTGGAACCCAGCGAACTGGAGGTCCTCTTGCAAAACCGACCTGCCGACGCAAGCAGAACGATATCAGGGGAGAAACGAAGGCTCGCGTACGCGGAGATGTTGACCGATGGCAATCATCCGCTTGTTGCGCGCGTGATTGTCAATCGAGTGTGGATGCACCACTTCGGTGCAGGATTGGTTCGGTCGCCGGGTGATTTCGGTTTGAATGGACAACCTCCTACGCATCCCGAATTGCTCGATTACTTAGCCTATGAGTTCATGGCCCATGGTTGGAGCCTCAAATGGTTGCACCGTCAAATCGTTCACTCCCAAACCTTTCGGCAGGCGTCAGCGCACCCGCAGGATGCACCGGGGGGTGTCGCACCCGCTCGCGACAGCTGGCACGACGACCCAGAGAATCGTTTTCTGGCTCGCATGTCCCTTCGACGATTGGATGCGGAAGCGGTTCGCGACGCCGTTCTCGCAGTCAGCGGGCAATTGAATCCGGAGCTGGGTGGGCCGAGCATTCCGGTGGCAGAAGACGACGAAGGGAAGGCCGTGATTGGATCGCGTATTCTCCGGGATGGGTTGTTCGCGGGAATCAAGGATCCAGGTGAAAACGGCAAACGTCGCAGTATCTATTTAAGCTCGCAGCGATCGATGCAATTGAGTTTGTTGCAAACGTTCGATTTTCCTGAAATGAAACCGAATTGCCAGCAAAGAACGGTTTCGACCGTGACACCGCAGGCGCTTCTATTGATGAATGACGCTTGGGTGGTCCAAGCAGCCGAGCAGATGTCCGAGCGTATTTGGTCGGAGGGGGGGGCTCCAGAGGCTCGCGCTCAAACGGCTTTTGAGCTGGCCCTAGGTGTGGCTCCCAAGCCGACGGAGTTGGCGGGATGCCTTGAGTTCGTTCTGCACCAGAGCGACTTGTTCCGAAAAGACACCGACGAGAAGTGGCAAAAGAAAATCGCTGAACAACCGGATGCACCGGACCGTCGGGGGCTCGCCAGCCTTTGTCAGATGTTGATCGCTTCCAATCGATTCTTGTATTTGGAGTAGGGGACTTTATCGATGCGCAATCCAGTCAATCATACGCCCCACACCCGAATCACGAGTTCTGGCATGGGAAAACTTTGTTCACGGCGCCATTGGCTACAATCCTCAGCATACGGATTGGGTTCGGTGGCTGCCGCCATGTTGCTCGAACAGGATGGTTTGCTCGCACAAGAGGGAGCGCTCAAGAAACCTCCGTTGGAGAAACCTGTATACGATCTATCGCCCAAGCAGCCGCCGCGGCCCGCCAAGGCGAAAGCGATGATCTCCATGTTTATGATGGGAGGCCCCAGCCAGATCGATCTGTTCGATCCTAAGCCAGAGCTGGTCAAACGGGACGGGCAGCAATTCGAAGGGGATATTCGTTTTGATAACGCTGCGCAAGCAAGCCGTCAGATCATGGCCCCTCGATGGGAGTTCAAACCGCGTGGGGAGTGCGGCATGGAGATTTCGGAGCTCCTCCCCCACACCGCTGGCATCGCCGACGATATCACCTTGATTCGCTCCATGCATTCGGCGGTGAACAATCATTTCCCTGGGTTCTTTGCCATGAACACGGGAGGGATTGTGGGAGGACGGGCCACGTTAGGTAGCTGGTTAAGCTATGCCCTCGGAAGTGAAACTCAGGAGCTGCCGGCTTATGTCGCATTGACGCATCCCTCTGGATTGCCCATCTGTGGCGGTGACAGCTGGACCAACGGTGGGTTGCCATCCATCTACCAAGGGACGGTGGTTCGACCGACCGAGCCTCGCATGTTCAACTTGAATCCTCCCCCCCATCTGCGAGGTGCGGCTCAGGTTGAGCAATTGCGGTTTCTAGAGGAGTTCAACCGTCAACACTTGGAACAGTACCCTGGCAATCATGATTTGGAGGCTCGGATCGCCAGCTACCAGCTCGCGGCCAAGATGCAATTGTCAGCGCGAGAAGCGTTCGACATTTCTGGGGAAACAGCCGAGACTTTGGAAATGTATGGAATAAACAACGACACGACCCGCGACTACGGAACACGTTGTTTGATCGCCCGTCGGCTGGTGGAACGAGGGGTACGTTTCGTGCAGATCTTTAATAATGGTCAATCCTGGGACCACCATTCGTCGATCGCCACCGAACTTCCCGCACGATGTCGGGAGATCGATCAACCAGCTGCGGCGTTGGTAAAGGATTTGAAGCAGCGGGGTTTGCTCGACAGCACGTTGGTTCACTGGGGCGGAGAGATGGGCCGACTGCCGACCATCCAAGTCCCAGTCGGGGACACCGAACTCAAGAAAGTGGGCCGCGACCATAACACATACGGTTTTAGCATGTGGGTCGCCGGTGCTGGAATCAAGAGCGGATACGTGCATGGAGAGACCGACGAGTTCTCGCACTATGCGGTAAAGGACCTCGTCACCCATCACGATTGGCTCACCACCGTTCTCGATCGATTTGGGCTCGACGCCCAGTCGCTTCATTTCGAAGTGGGAGCGCAAAAACTATCGTTGGTCGAAAACCCCAGTGCGCGAGTCATCCAAGAAATCCTGGCCTGACCTCTCCTGCGAGAAATCTCAGCCCCGAAGCGCCTGGCTCCTCAGACCTTTGGGGACTTGATCGCGTGGCATACTAAATCGACCGATATTCGGGTATCCTTCGGTGTCCCCAGTTTGTAGCCACGATTGCTTGGAGAATTGAGTTGTCCGACGCTTCTGCCCCGCCAGTACCGACCCGTCCCGCCGCTCCGACCGGGCCGTTGCCCTCTCTGGACGCCGTCCCCATTGATTCGATTCTTCTCGTCTCCTTCGGGGGGCCGGAAGGGATGGATGATGTGATACCGTTTCTGGAAAATGTTCTCCGCGGTAAGAATGTCCCGAAGGAACGCATGCTGGAGGTAGCGGATCACTATAGACACTTTGGTGGCATCAGCCCGATCAATCAGCAATGCCGTGATCTTTTGAAGGCGATACGCGGGGAGTGCCAAGCGCGCGGCATCGATTTGCCCATTTACTGGGGTAACCGCAATTGGCATCCCCTGCTGCCCGACACGCTTCGCGAGATGGCAAACGAGGGAAAGAAAAGGGCGATCGCCTTTTTCACATCGATGTTTAGCTGCTATAGCGGCTGCCGACAATATCGCGAAAACATCGCCGATGCTCAGACTGCGGTCGGAGAGAATGCCCCTTTGGTCGAGAAGGTGCGTATGGGATTCAACCATCCCAAGTTCATCGCCGCCCAAGCAGACTGTGTCCGTGCAGGTTTGGAACAAATCCCTGCACCCGAGCTCGCCACGACCAAATTGCTTTATTGCGCCCACAGTATTCCAATGGGAATGTCGCAATACTCTCGGTATGTGGAACAGTTGCGTGAAGCGGCTCGACTAGTTTCCGAGGCCGTGGGGCACGGAAATTGGGAGCTGGTGTTCCAAAGTCGCTCTGGGCCTCCTCAGCAACCTTGGCTCGAGCCCGATGTGTGTGACCGAATCGAGCAACTCGCCAACGAGGAAGGCCTCCAAAGCGTGGTTCTTGTACCGCTCGGGTTTATTTCCGATCACATGGAGGTCCTCTACGATTTAGATGAAGAGGCAGCACAACTTTGCAAGGAAAAAGGGATCGGATTTGTGCGCGCCCATTCCGTGGGTATTCACCCAGAGTTCGTTTCGATGATCGTCGACTTGATCGAAGAGCGACTGGCGACTGGTACGGCGAGGCCGTTTGTTGGCACTTATGGGCCAAGTCACGATCTTTGTCCAGCGAACTGCTGTCTCTACCCACAGACAGCTCGACCTATGCCAAGTCCATCACAAGTAGTTGAAAAGCGATAGCTGATTGGCGCTCGCCAATAGTCGAAGACTGGCTTCGTACGAGACTTGCCGAGCATTCAACTGCGAAATGACCGAAACCATATCCGCTTCGATCTGGTTCGATTCGTCCGCTTTCAGAGCGACTCGAGATTCTTCTTTGATCGCTTTCAAGTTATCGATGCGTTGCTGCTCGACACCTAGAGAACCTCGACTGAGGCTAAGCCTTTCCAAGTCTTGGTCCATGAGTTGGACGGATCTCGCGATCTCGGCTAAATCTTGATGGTCGATCGCGTCCCGGAGACGAGTCAGGGAATTGAAGATTCCTCGAACTTCTTGTGGGTTAGGATCGGAACCTGTGTAGACGAACTCCGACCCCACCAGTTGTGCGGTTGACTCCGATTGGCCACGCGGAACTAAGCCCAGCACCGAAGCAGCTTGGCTGCCTCCCGCCGAGCGGATCCGGATCGGTCCTGGGTCAGGATCCAAAGGGACGCTCGGTATGGCGGACGTCAGCACAATTCCATTTCCGGTGGAAGCTAGGGAAGCGGTGATCCGGGTCTCGATCACTTGATTGTCCACATGGTTGTTGATCGTATCGAGAACGTCCTGAATGGTCGTTGCATTGTCTAGATCAACCCCGAGTTCGGTTCCGTCATTGCGGCGAATGATCAGATCCGCACCTTGGATCGTCTCCATTCCTTGGCCGTAGTTCAGCTCGGAGATTCGGGTTTGACCGTGGAAGGTGCGCAGTCCCAGTGATTCTGCCAGATTCCCATTCAATTCCCCGATCGAAAAGTCGGTTCCGCTGATCCGAGATTTGATCTGAAGCCCTCGTCCGTCGGGCGAAATGGAAGCGATGACGGGAGCCTCCGAGCGATGGATCAGATTGATAGCGTCTTCGATTGTTTCAGCGCCGGTGAACAAGACATCAAAATTCCTGCCACCCTGCGAAATTCGAAGCCCATCACCCCATGGCAACCCTGCGCCATCGTTCAATTGAGAAAGCTTGGTCGTCAATCGAATGGCGGGTTCGAGGGGTCGGCCGATAATCGGTAATGTCGGAGCGGGCTCGTTCGTAACCACCCCCAAGTCGCTCGCGGTCCGTCCCGTTGCAACTTCTTGGATCCGTAGGATTCCTGGGTCTCCATCGGCATACTGGAACGCCAACCTCCCGTTGACCAAGGTCGCCGACACTTCTCGGCCGTTCAACGAAACGTTACCGTTGACGCGATCGAGAATATCTCCGACGAACT
Organism: Pirellula sp. SH-Sr6A; assembly: GCF_001610875.1. Taxonomy (NCBI): domain Bacteria; kingdom Pseudomonadati; phylum Planctomycetota; class Planctomycetia; order Pirellulales; family Pirellulaceae; genus Pirellula; species Pirellula sp. SH-Sr6A. The sequence continues at coordinate 679,903 of NZ_CP011272.1, forward strand.
CGGACTTGGCGAGGTCGATCGTAACTTGATTCACGCCATCGGACAGACGGATTGCCCCCGGAGCGATGCCTTGCCCATGATTCAGATCGGCGATGCGAGTTGTTTCCGTTGCAATGGGATTCAAATCGTTGCGTCCGATCATCGCATCGGAGAGGAGGCCTAATGCCTTTTGGCCGGTCACGTTATGTGCCAGATAGTCACCGCTGTCGGTCAGAGTGAGCAAACTCATATCGTTTCCGTTGTACTGGATTCCTTCGCGACTATTCGTCACTGTCGGAGTCCCAACCAACCCACCGGAAAAGAGGTAGCGGTCAATATGCTTTGCGTTGGCCAAGGATTGCAATCGCGTGATGGAAGCCTCGATCTGGTTGATCCAGCCGGTTCGTTCCTCCACGCCTGCAACGTTCGTCGATGCTTCGACACCCAAGCCGCGAAGCTCCGTCATAAGGTCTTGGATATTCGAAAGGTTTGCTTCCGTTGCGTTGAGGTAACTTTGTGAAGAGTCGAGATTCTTGATCGTCTGATCTCGGAATTCGAGCTCACGTTGCAAACTGATGACCCGAAGTGCAGACGTTGGATCTTGGCTCGGAAGCGTGTAACGCATACCGCTGCTGAGCTGCGACTCCAAGTCCTGAAGTCCCATCTTTCCCATCTGGACCTGATAGAGAGATCGATAGCGATTGGCGGCATCGCTAGTTCGTCCAGCTACGACGGGATAAAAGGAGCTTAGCATGGTTTAGATGATGTTAACGAGAGTTTCGAGGAGGTCGGAAGCGACCGACACGAGACGCGATTGCGCTTGAAAAGCTCTCTGAAAGAGCATCATCTTGACCGCTTCTTCATCGAGATTCACCCCGGAGATCCCCAGGTGCTTGGACTCGAGAGTCTGTTGAAAGTTACGGAGTCCATCGGCGATCCCTTTTTGAGTATTGATCTCGCGGGTGGTATCCGAAATGATCGCATCATAGATACCGTTCAGGCTGCGACCGCCCAAGAGGGAGGAGGGACTATTGAAGGCTTCCGCCAATCGAATGGCGTTCGCTGCACCGTTTCCGACACCGCTGGTACTGATCGCGAGCTTGGTCGGGTCTTGGGTAATCTCCGAGCGGACTTGAATGGTACTGGCGGTATCTCCAGTAAAGAACGTGTTGATTCCCAGGGATGCCAGAGCACCACTGGTGTCGTTCGAGAAGCTGAACGTTAACGCTTCGGATTCGGAGCGGATTTCGAATCGACCATTATTGGTAACGGAAGCGGATAGCCCTACGATCGAGTCGATGGCTGCCGCGAGCTGTTCGGGTGTGGTATCGGTCGTCATTCCCTGCTGGCGAACAGGGATTTCGTAAGTGGTGGAACTACTGGTTCGTCGGTCGGTCAGCGTGATCGTGAACGAGCCGTTCTCGATATTGAAGTCAGGGTTGGAAACTTCCAATGGTACATCGGTCTTGTTAACGATGACCTCGCTCTGGAGACTTCGAAATCCTTGGGACCCTTGGCCTTGCGAGTGGATTCGGTTCACAACGTGAATGATGTCCCGGGTCAGCGAGTCCAATTTGCCGAGAAATCCTTGGCTGGTTGCCATCTGGGCCGCTTCGTACAATCCGCGAATCTTTCCACCTGATACGTTGACACGCGCGTCGGTGTCTTCGAACCGCAACTCAAGATTCGAGAATTCGCCATCGTCCACCAATTCGGCTTTGACTTTGCGAGGGATGGCATCGGTGACCAAATAGTCCCCTCCGACAAACACGGTGACCGCACCGTTAGGTTGCTCTTGCGTCGTGATGTCGACGTAGTTGGAGAGTTCGTCCATCGCTTTGAGTCGTTCGTCGCGCAGGCCGACGGCATCGGACATCGAGCCTCCTTCCATTTCTACGATCCGTAGATTTAGCTTGGCAATGGAATCCACCAATCGGTTGATTTGTTGAACGGCCTGTCCTACTTCATCCCGATTGCGGAGCGACGCTTTGGTCACGCTATCGGAGACGGATCGGAGCTGCGACGCGAGTTCTTGCCCACGCTGGATCGCCAAGGCGCGGATCGATTCACTTCCGGGTTGATTCGCGACCTCTTGAAAGGCGGAGGAGAGGTTGCTCATCCGGGTCGAGATATCGTTCCCGGTCAGCTCGTTCAAAAATGATTCGAGTTCGCCGTTGGCTGACTCGAGGACTTCCTGATAGCTAAGTTGACTTTGCGTCTGTCGCAGTCGTTCGAGAACAAAGTTGTCGAGTTTTTGTTCGACCGCGACAGCTTGGACGCCCTGGCCGATAATCAAATCGCCAGCTCGGTATCCCAGGGCGGGAGCGACGACGAGATCCTGGCGGACATATCCAGGCGTATTGACGTTGGCAATGTTATTGCCGACGACTTGCAGACCGAGTTGATTCACCCGAAGTGCATTGGCAGAACCTTGGATCGCGCTGAATAGACTCATCGTAGAATGATCCTAAGGGATTAGGCGGCTTCGTTCATCAAGAATCCACCTTCCATGCTCCGCGCTTCTCCAGGTGCGTAGGTAGCGGTATCAGCGCGACCGGTGGCCAGCACGAGAAGCATTTCCGATACCAGCGACTTGCTCTGGTACGCGCTCATCCATAGTGTGATGCTCAGTCTTTGGATTCGGTTCAGTTGCAGCTCCAATTGGGAGATGCGATGGGTCCAAAGCGCTGGCCATTGGGCGTCCATATGGCGGGACAGTTCTTTGAAATTGCGAGCATGAAGGCCCATCGCGGCCGCCTGATCCAGTAGCTCTTGCCTTTCGCGTTTGCAATCCGCGATCTCGAGGTGGATCAATTCCGCTTCGGTGCAGGCGAGTGCCATGGAGTCCAGATCGGATTGCAGGTACGCCTTTTCGACCTCCTGCAGTTTGGACTCCCACAGATGGAGGGCGTCCGAAAACCGATCCAGCCACAGTCCGATTTGGTGAAGAAGCGTTGGAACCATGAGAATCCAGTGTTCTTAGTACGAGATCGAGAATGGCCGAAAGGCCCTCGCGGGCCTTTCGTTTACTGTTCGCGTTCAGTTAGAACTGGACCGTGTATCCCAGATCCAGGCCATGCAGGAAGTAGGTATCGGTTTGGAATCTCGGGAGCGGTCGGCTCATGACTCCATTGATATTGGCGAAGTCGATGGTGGTATCGATTTGGTCTGCAGCCAATGCAACGTTTGGCATCACGAGCAGAGTGTATCCGACACCGATTTGACCTCGTCCCAGTCGATACTTCAGCTTCGCACCTGCTTCAGGAAGGAAGGTGAATCGATCGCGGCTGGTTGTTCCGCTGTTTTGCGGTTGAGCAAAGAGCCCACGATCTTCGGTAGCAGCCGGAGAGTTGGGAGGCGTTTCGCTGTAGAAGCCTGAGGTTTGGGTTCTCTGCTCCATGTTCCCCAACGCGACTTTCCCGAGGAGACTCATGGTGAAGCGACCCGATGTCAGATCGCTTGCAAATCCGATGTGCCCCCCATGGAACGTGTTTTTGGTCCCAAAGTTATCGCGGGTTACGATCACGGTACCATTCTGGATCGGATTCGTAATTCCATCGGTTACCGAGGTCTCCAGCGTGTATCCGCTATCGAGTCGCATGAACGTGTAGCCGGTTAGAAGATCGATGCGGTGAGCGGAGTCGCCGATCATCAATGTGCGAAGCGACGCGTCCGCCCCGATGAAGTTGAGGTCGGTCGATTCGGTGATGGTACCGGTGTTCGCACCGTTGGGCGATGCGTCCAGGTTGACCAAGTAAAAGGATGGTCCTGCGTTCACGTCGAAGTAAGCGACACCGTTGGAAACTCCGGTGTTGCCAAACGTTTGAGACGTTTCACTTCCGAAGAGACCATAAACGCGGCCTTGCAGACCATAGTTCTTGTCGCAATCGAGCCACTTGCCAGCGGTGACACGCATGCCGGCGAACATTTCGTTGCCGACTGGATTGTCTTCGCCACCGCTCAGCACGTTGACTGGGAGACCGCCAGGAGTGTTGCCCGACATGATCAATGGTGTGTTGGTAAAGCCCTTGCCCCACCATAGGATCGCTTCGGTTTCGACCCAGCTGGTTCCCAAATCACCACAGCTAGCCATCGACTCGCATCCGGAGCCCGATTCGCAACTTCGCGAACTGCTGGCATGATGGCTGGCGAGAGTGCCAGGAACATGAAATTCAGCTGGCTGAAATGAGACCGGATGGTTCGTCGTTTGGGCGAATGGAACGGACGGTTCCATCGACCGGATGTTCCCCATACGAGGATCACTACCGACGGTCCCTTCGCCTGAAGCAGAGTTGTCTGCAATGCGACCGCTGCTAGCGAGAGGGGAGGATTGCGGGACGTCTTGGCCTACGGCATACGCAGACGCACTCGTTCCGCATAGAGAGGCAATAATCAAAGATAGGGTCTTACGATTGATTTTCATTTGTTCCTTCTCGCTAAGCAGAGCCTTGCGTATTGTTCGAATAATCAGATCGGCCGGAATCCTCAGAAGCTAAGACAAAAATGCTACATCACGCAAACTCGGCCCATTCCCCCCATCCCACCAAACAGACTCAATCCGTGGGATTTCAGGGGTAGAAACCGCCCGAAGAGGGGGAATGTGATCGGTTGAAGCGTTAGAATGTCGGGCTGGAGATCTTGCGGCGGCCCCACCGAGCGCTGAAATCGAATCCATTCCCCTTTTTCGAGACCGCGCAGCATCCTAGGATGAACTCGCATTTACCCTCTTCGCGTCCGAGCTCCAACCGTTATGAATAGCAGCATTCCATCCAGCCAAAACGCAACAGGGGATTCAAACGGGGATAGCTTCATGAACACGCCTCCCATCCCCTCGGCGAGTTCCCCCCCGCCGCCAACGCGAAATCGAAATCCGAAAGAGACTTCTGCAGCGGTTCCACCCACGCCCGGTCTTCCCCCGACCACGAAGGCCGCATCGGAAAAGAAACTACACCTCCCCTACAAGCCACACGTTTCGGCAGGTTGGAAACTACCCGGGGTCGCCCAATACAAAGTCAATCAGTGGCTGGGACAAGTCCGCTTGGTCAATTCGTGGGAATCGCAGCGCAGGGGGCTGAGCGATAGCCAGATCCGCAAGGAAGCGCTTTCGCTTATCTACAGAGCCAAAAGTGGAGAACTGCTCGAAGATCTGCTCCCAGAGACCTATTCGCTCGTTCGAGAAGCGGGCCGCCGTGCGATGAACATGCGTCATTACGATGTTCAGATTCTCGGTGGTACCTGCCTGTTCTACGGTTGCATTGCCGAAATGCAAACAGGGGAAGGAAAAACGCTCACCGCCACCCTACCGATGGTGCTCCATTCCTTGGTAGGTAAAGGTGCTCACTTGGCCACCGTGAATGATTATTTGGCGGAACGGGACGCCGATTGGATGCGTCCTCTCTATGACGCATTGGGATTATCCGTCGGCATCGTTCTCACCAATCACAATCAGGACGAGCGTCGCCGCGCCTACTCCGCGGACGTCACCTATGGAACCGCGAAAGAGTTTGGCTTCGATTTTCTGCGAGATCGTTTGTTGATGCGTGCGCAGGGCCGCGCGGTGGATGATTTCCTCGGTGCAGGGTCGAGCGAGCGGTGGTCTTCCTCGGGGGAACAGCCGGTTCAGCGTGGCATGCATTTTGTTCTGGTCGACGAGGCGGACAGCATTCTGATCGACGAGGCCCGTACTCCATTGATCATCGGCTCCCTCGGTGATGAAGCCCGGGAAGTGGTGATTGCCACTTACAAATGGGCAGCCAAACATGCTCCCCTCTTTGAATTGAAAGAGCATTTCACCATCGAAGAGGACAATCGAAAGATTGAGCTGACAGGGAAGGGACGGCAGTTTGTTCGGGCGTTGCCACGCGATGAAGTCATTCGACTCGCGGCCTTGGTCGACCTTTACGAATATATTGAACGGGCGATCAAAGTTCATCGCGACTTCTCGCTGGATCGGCAGTACGTTGTCCGAGATGGCGAAATTGTGATCGTCGATGAATTCACCGGGCGACTTGCCGAGGGGCGCAAATGGCGAGACGGTATTCACCAAGCCATCGAGGCCAAAGAAAACATTGATGTCTCCGTCCCCACAGGCCAGGCAGCGAGGATCACCGTCCAAGACCTCTTTTTGCGATACAAGCGTCTCGGTGGAATGACCGGGACGGCAGCCACCAGCGCGGGGGAGATGCGCCGCATCTATAAAACGCCTGTCGTGCAAGTTCCTACGAATAGACCCCCGAAACGGATTCGACTGCCAGACATTGTTTGCCCCGACATGATGACCAAATTCCACGCCATTGTCGAAGAGGTAAAGGGCATTCACGCCAAAGGGAGGCCGATATTGATTGGGACCCGTTCGATCGATAAATCCTCGATCTTGGCAAATCTTCTGCGCGACGAAGGTTTGGGCGTTCAAGTCCTGAATGCGTATGAAGTCGAAAGGGAAGCAGAAATTGTTTCGCGCGCCGGAGAACGAGGCGCAATCACTGTCGCGACCAACATGGCAGGTCGGGGAACCGACATCAAATTACAAGATGAGATCCGAGAGATTGGAGGGATGTTCGTTATCTGTACGGAGCTGCACGATGCGGCGCGCATCGACCGCCAGCTCATCGGACGATGCGGTCGGCAAGGCGACCCTGGCTCCTACCGTCAATATCTCGGAATGGACGATGAAATCCTCCGGAATGGGCTGGGCGCAAAAGTATCCGAAAAGATGAAGAAGATCGGAGCCGCCGAGGTTCAGAATCCTCGAGCGATCCACAAACTCAATCGATTCGCTTCCCAATTCAAACGGGCTCAAAGAAAAGTCGAGAAGAAACACTTCCGAGATCGGATGGCCCTCCTTTATCACGAAAAGGAACGGACTAAGATTCAGAGAGAAATGGGACAAGACCCCTATCTCGATACTGCGGAATAATCCATCGATGGCCATGCCAGCATCTGCTGATCCGCTCACGTCCCTGGCTATTCATTCGCCTCGTCCGCGCAAAAACAGCACTCTGATCTTGCCCGGTTTTAAACCGTTGTTGGACAGCTTTTTGATCGGACCTGAAAACGAGGCCTTGCGGGAGCTATCGCAAGCCACTTCGATTGCCAAACTTCACGAACGAAGTCCATTGCTCCTGTTGGGGTCCTCGGGTGTTGGAAAAACCGCGGTCGCCATGACCCTGGCGACGCGTTGGATCAACGATGCCCCCAATCGAACTTATGCGATCGTCTCCGCCCTGGACTTCGCAAGGTCGATGGTGCTCGCTATCGAATCCGATGACATGCCCCGCTTCCGCGAACAGTACCGCCAAGTCTCTTGTTTAGTGATCGACAATGCCCACGAGCTCAGCGGAAAAGAGGGCTCGCAGAACGAATTGATCGAGGTCCTCAACGCTCATGAGGGCCAGGACTCATTGGTGATTCTAACCTCACTCACCTTGCCGGCCTTCATTCCCGGTTGGAACCATGCGTTGGCTAGCAGAATGATCGCGGGTTACAGTTTGGAATTGCAGCACCCGGGTGCAACCACCCGTTCCGAACTGATCAAAAGATTGAGCGATGCACAGTCGCTTCCTATTTCGGAAGAAGAGAGAAATGAAATCAACTCCCAGCTGGGTGACAATCAATCTCTTCATCAACTCCAAGGGTTATTGCTCCGTTGGCGGCATCACCATCGAGCCCACGAGGGACGTGTGAAGCCGAACAAGTCAAAAGTCATCGAATCGTTGGTGGAGTCGCAAACCCCCTCTCCGAAAACTCCCCTCGAGATTGCAAAGTCGGTCGCGAGGGAAATGCGACAAACCATGGAAGCAATGAGAGGCCCAAGCCGCAAAGCAAGCGTGGTTCGGGCTCGAGGGCTAGCCATGCATTTGATCCGGGAGTGGACAGACGCCTCCTACCAAGCGATCGGCGGTTTATTCGGAGACCGAGACCATACGACCGTCATGCATGCGTGCAAGAAAATCGAGGATGCTATTGCCAGCGATCCCGAGCTCTTGCGGTGCATCGACCGAGTTCGCCAAAAACTCCTCCCTTGATCCGAACACTGTGCATCGTTGCATCCGGATAGGCGGCTGGTATATTGCCTGGATGAATACACCGCCAATGATTACTTGGATGCAAAGCCTCTCGGATCCGATCCGCGCCCGCCTGCTGAGGTTGCTGGACCGATCGGAGTTAACCGTGGCGGAATTGTGCACCACATTGCAACTGCCGCAAAGCACGGTGAGCCGGCACTTGAAAGTCCTGGTAGATGAAGCGTGGATATCCTCTCGCCGGGATGGGACCAGCAACCTCTACCGCATGCGAAATTCCGAAATTGACGCGGGACAAAAGAAACTCTGGCAAGTCGTGAAACTACAGAGTGTTCTGGAGTCCACGGCAGAACAAGACGATGCACGATTGGAGCAGGTTATCGAAGCGAGGCGTTCACGTTCCCAGGCGTTCTTCTCCTCCAGCGCCGAAAAGTGGGACCGAATGCGCAGCGACTTGTTCGGAACCCGGTTGGACGCATTCGTTCTCGCCTCTCTAGCCAATCCGGATCTGATCGTTGGTGATTTGGGATGCGGCACGGGCGCCTTCTCCCATTTCGTGGCTCCTTGGGTGCGGAAGGTGTTTGCGGTCGATGGCTCGTCGACCATGTTGCAGTCCGCTCGTAAGCGACTCAAGGATTTTTCCAACGTGGAAGTCCGCAAAGGAGAGCTTTCGCATCTCCCGCTCGAGGACGAATCCCTTTCCATTGGGGTTATGGCTTTGGTGCTCCCCTATCTACCCAGTCCATTGGACGCATTGCGGGAAGCGCATCGGGTCGTGCAGGTACGAGGTCAATTGATTCTTCTGGATATGCTCCCCCATGATCGTTCGGAGTATCGCGAGCAAATGGGGCACCAGTGGCTCGGTTTTTCGGAGCAACAAATGAGTACTTGGCTGGAAGATTCCGGATGGAGTCTCGATCGACTCCTCCCGCTTCCCCCCGATCCAGATGCGAAAGGGACGGGACTTTTCCTCGTTAAAGCCACCCGCAATCGATAAGGTTTACCGAGCTTTCGCCATAGGCAAACTTCGATTTGTATGAATTCACACGATCACAAAGCCGATCCGCAGACTTAACGTGGTTTTCTCCCATCGCGAAAAGTCGGAGTCACATCTGTGCTGCGTCTCTCTATCATTGTTCCGTTTCTGGATGATCATGCAAAATTGGAATCTACTTTGCTGTCATTGCTTGAAAACCGGAACTCGGACCTCGAGATACTCGTGGTTCACAACGGAAATTATGACGACCCCTACGACTTGGGTGCTGACGAAGTCGTCTTGATCCAAGCTCCGACCAGCTTTGGGCACTCCGAGTCTCTCAATCTTGCGATCGCCACCGCGAGCGCCCCGACGGTGCAGATCTTGCTACCCGGAATGCGCGTTCAAAAAGACTGGTACCAACCCGCGTTGGCCAAGTTGGGACGAGAGAATTGGGACGCTGTCGCGTCTCCTTGCTCCGTCGAGCAAACCCATCAAGTTATTTTCGGGTTGGATAGGACGGCGCTTCCCCATCGACGCTTGGCGACTCGCATTTCGAATCAGGCAGTACCCCTTCTAGCAGGAACACTGTTTCGCAAGAACGTTCTTTTGCTCATCGGTGGCCTTTGCCCTCAACTCGGACGCGAGGGGGCGGAAGTCGAATTGCAATTGCTCATGGATGCCATGGATTTGCAGACAACCATCGTTTCCGAAGCCTTGATCCAAGGTCCACAGCGCGTGGTCGCTGGAATGGACATCGGCTTTGAGATGGGCAAGATTTGCGGCCAGATCGCTTGTGCCTATGGCGCAGTCGAAGGGAGTGGTGTCGAAGTCGATTCGCTAGCGAAACAACTTGGGCATCTCGCAGGTGGCTTGATGAATCCCAAGTCGGTGGCGGAACGGTTGGGTTGGGTGATGGGCATTCGCGACCGATCCTTGGAAAGCTTTATCCGGGACCGTTTGGTGACTGCCGCAGAAAAATTGGACGAAGCAGAAGAAGTCGCGATGCGAGTCCACGACTCCAAGTCGGTACGCCGCGCCGCGTAAACCTGGGAAGCAGAACGCGGTTGGAAGCAGACCAAGGCAAGGCAGGAGGAGTTCCACTCGAACTCCTTGGATCGAACGACGAAAACGCGAAGATGCCGATTATGAAGATTTGAAGAACTTGAGCGGCTTCATGAATTTCCGGTGAACGGTGTGTGAAGGGATCATCGATATTCGATGCAACCCCTTCGATCCCTCCATTCCGAAGAAGTCGATGCCTTCACCATACCGCTTCCGACACCGAGCCCGAGTCTTGGCCTCTATGAGGTTAAGGTTTTTATCGCTGGTAGTCGCCATTGGAACAACAGGCATCTCTTTCTCCCAGGAGAGCCCGGAGCCGCAGCCCGCTGCTCCGCAGATCGAGGCATCGGTATCGCAGGCAGAAATGGAGGCGATGCAGGAACGACTCCGCGCATTGGAGTTGGAGTTAAAAGAAACCAGGGAAACTCTGCAGAGTTCGGAGTCTCGATTCGATTCGTTTTTGAAGGACTGGAAAGAAAAAGGAGACCCGGAAGTCGACGTGGCGAAGTCGCAGGCCTCCGACAAGAAAGACGGCGCGAAGGACGAGAAGAAGAAGGAAAGAAAATGGTTTGAGAAACTGGGGATTCGGGGTTACTCGCAGTTTCGCCTCAATGATGTCCTTCGCGAGGAAGGCGCCCCGGCCCAACTAGTTGGAGATCGATCGGTTGGGGACAATCAATCGTTTCTCATTCGCCGGGCTCGGGTGATTCTCTTTGGCGACGTCTCCGATCACCTTTACGTTTATTTGCAACCTGACTTTGCCGTCACACCTCCGGGTAGCACTGACAACAACCAATTCGTACAGATTCGCGATTGGTATGGAGACATTTATTTAACCGAAAACAAGGTCCACCGAGTTCGTGTGGGTCAATCGAAGATTCCATACGGCTGGGAGAATCTACAGTCCAGTTCCAATCGATTGGCACTGGACCGATCCGATTCAATCAACAGCGCAGCAAGGAACGAGCGTGATCTCGGCGCGTTTTATTATTGGACACCCGAACCGGCGCAAGAGTACTTCAAGGAAGTTCTCGACCAGGGGCTCAAAGGTTCTGGGAATTACGGCGTCTTCGGATTCGGCTGTTACAACGGCCAAGGCGGCTCGCTTCAAGAACAGAATGACAATGTGCACCTCATCGCCCGTTTGACCCTTCCTATGAGGCTTGCGAATGATCAACTTTTCGAGGCCTCCTTGCAGGGATACCGCGGGCACTACACCGTACTGAGTTCCCCCATTCAGCCGCTCGGCATCGGATCTGCGAGCCGGCCACTCGGAACGTTGGAAACGGGGAATCGTGCAGGTCTGCTGGACGAACGCATGGCGGTTTCCGCAATTTGGTACCCCAAGCCCTTTGGTATTCAATGCGAATGGAACGTCGGTCGATCGCCCCAACTGAATGCATCCCAGACGGCGATCGAAGTCGGAGATATTCGCGGTGGGTACGTCATGGCCATGTACAAGTGGGATACCTGCCACCGCGGGACCTTTTTCCCGTTCTTCAAGTACAACCGATACGAAGGTGGGATGAAAGCGGAACGGAATGCCCCCTTTACCCATGTCACCGAATACGAAGCGGGAGTTGAATGGCAAATCACCGAATCAGTGGAATGGACCAACATGGTGACTTGGACCGACCGCACCAACACGACCGCCCTTTCATCCGGTCGGTCGTATGAGCAGTTTGAAGGGGAGCTTTATCGAACCCAAATCCAAATCAACTACTGATTGGCTGCATCGGCGATCGCGTAGATCTGATCCCCTCTTCGGATCAACAACTTGTTCCCTGCAAACACGACGGCATACTGCCGTGGTTTCGTCTTGGGGATCGCCGTCTGTGGGTTTGGTTGAGACGCAGAGGGAATCGACGAGGCGGGGAGCGTCCCTGACCCCCTGTTTGCATCGCGGTTGGCTTCTCCCCGGGCCGGGCGAGACGGGGGAGCATACTGTGCATCGGCGTCGTCTTCCCACAAAACATTGGTCGAGAGTCTTTCAAACTTTGGACCAGCGCGGAGCACCAATGTCGTCCCGACCTCTCCAGCGAAGTAGAGCTTATCACCGATGCCGAGTGGAGTGGCCCAAACACTTTGATCTAAACGTTCGCTGTACCTAACCTCGCCGGTTTCGATGTCCATGCAGGTAACGATCCCGCGACGATCGGTGAAATACGCGTATCCGTCGTGGTACGTCGGCGAACAAAATCCACAGGTCGCTCGTTGGGATCGCCAAACGTAATCCGCTACATACCCGGATGGGGTTTTCTTGATCTTCACCAGACCATTCGTGGCGATCGCTTCTTTGCTGGGACCGCCTTCTCTCCCGGCGCTCGCTCCGACGAGGACTCGCCCAGCTGACACGATGTAAGGTGTTTGCGACGAATTTCCGGAGAGCCCCTCCAGCCGCCACAACTCTTTTCCCGTTTCGATTTCCAGCCCACAGAGAAACCCAGCGCCTCCATCTCGGCCCGAACAGCTCATTACCAAATGTAACGTTCCTTCCTCCGTCGGTAACATCACGGGCGAGCCCCAGGAAACGCCAGCGGGTCGCGCGGTACGCCAAACTTCTTCGCCGGAATCTTTATGGAGGGCCACAACGTAGGGATCGTCTTTGCGTTGAATCCATACAAAGACCCATTTGTCGGATTGGCAAAGAGACGAGGATATGCCGTGATTGGTCTCGGTCGAACCGTACTTTTCAAACAGATCGACGCTCCAGCGTTTTCGACCGGTTCGATCCAGTGCGACGACCAATCCAGACTCAAAGCTGGCAACCACTCCGCGTCCATCCGCAACGGGAGTCATCGCACCTCGAGAATGGTAGTCATCGTTCGGAATTAAATTCTTAGTCGATGCTTCGTGCGTCCACTTCGTCTCGCCGCTGTTCAAATCCATGCAGTGAACGCGGCACTGATCTTTCATCGGCCCGTCGATGCATGTCACGTAGACCTGATTTTCCCAGACGACGGGACTGCTCTGACCGTATCCCTTTAACTTCGTATTCCATGCGACGTTCTTCTTTGCGTCCCATGTAACGGGAGCTGTCGCGAATTCCGCGGCCGTCGTCTTACCAAACCCTAAGAAACTAGGCCATTGCGCTTCCGATTGTGCATACACTCTTTGGCCCCCGAGAATCGCGAACGCAAGAAGAGTTGCAACGTGAATAGGGTGGCGCCTCGAACAACGTTTCATGAAGGATCTCGCAGGATAAAAGATACGCCAAGGGGAAGGATCGCACTCCGGCCGAATCGTCATCAAGGATCCAGTTGATGATTCACTTCACCACCATTTCGGGTCGACAACGCTTGATAGATCGAAAGATCGATGTTCTGCGAAATGAAGTGGGTCGAGCAATCCCCCAGCACGAAGTTCGCGCCTCCCGTGTGTCGGCTCGAGAAATCGTCGAAGTGCCCCGCTGGGCTGTTGGGCGTGTGATCGGTGCTGCCGAGAATCCGAACCGGAGCCTCGGCCACCTCCTCGATAACGCCGTGCCAAATCGAACCTCCCAACCGATTGGTTCGCTCCCCAACAATGAACGTGTTCGACAATCCATCAGAAAGATCTCGAAAACGAATCGCCGAGTTCCCAAAAAAGGTTCCATCTCCATGGTATGGAGCGTCTTCGATTTCGAGCGATCCGAAAACCCCGATGTAATTGGACTTCGCAATCTCAAAGAGTTTGGGACCGTCGTCGACGTTTTCCGAATTGAGGGGCTCCCCCGCAATCTGAAACAAATTGCTCCCGGGGTCCGAGGGGCAGATAAACGTCGGCAAGGACTGTCGGAGAAAGGGTTCGTTCTGAGGAGCCAAAATCGGACTCGCAAAGTCGATCTGCGAGTGAAGATTGTTTTGCTCCATGAATGGAAACAGCGCCGTCCCCCAGGACCAACCCGGCAAGGTCGTTTGGCGGAAATCCACCCAACCCGATGGAAGCCTGCGATAAGCAGACTCGTAGTTCGACACGGCGAGCCCTAGCTGTCGCATATTGTTCGTGCACTGCATGCGACGAGCCGCTTCCCGCGCCGCCTGAACGGCAGGCAAGAGGAGCCCGACCAAAATCCCAATGATCGCGATGACCACCAGCAACTCCACCAGCGTAAAACCCGACTTTGATTGTCTTGTGCGAACCATGTGCATATCCCTCGAACCAACTATATGCAATTCAATTGCGAATGTACTATTTATCGACAGTCAAACAGGGTTGTCAATCGTCGAGGTTGAAACGGGCGTAAGAATCTCGTATTTTTCCCGGTTGGTTGGGAATGGCAGGCGAACGGAACTCCGTATAATCCGGTCCCTACCCCGACGATTTCGATCTTTTACCGCCGAACGGGAACCATGCTGACTTCACAGGAACTCCTCAACGATCCACGCGTAGCCCAAGCCAAAGAACTTCTTTTGGCAGCGCTTCGCGATCATTCGCAGAAGATCACGGGAGTTCGGCCTGGTCGCGAGGAGCACCGAACGGAATACGCCGACGCCCTGACTCGGTTGGCCAATGCTCGAGGAGGTGCTCCATATTTCCCCTACATTTCCAGCGGTCTTGGGAATGGTCCCTGGGTGGAATTGGGCGATGGGAGTGTCAAATTGGACTTCATCGTAGGAATTGGAGTCCATGGGTTGGGCCACAGCCATCCTGCGATGTTGAACGCTACGATCGATGCCGGCCTGGAAGATACTATCATGCAGGGAAACCTGCAGCACGACGCGTACTCTTTGGCAATGTGTGAACGACTGATCGGATTGGCGAAAAAGTTTGAAGCGCCGCTCGATCATTGTTTGCTCAGTACTAGCGGAGCCATGGCCAACGAGAACGCGTTGAAGATCGCATTTCATTCGCGGTTTCCTGCCACGCGGGTGATTTGTATGGACAATTGCTTTGCAGGCCGGAGCATGGCTCTGGCGCAGCTCACCGATCGCCCTGCCTATCGAATGGGGCTGCCTAAAACCCTCGATGTGGACTTCATCCCGATGTTCCATCCGTCCGATCCCGATGGCACGACGCGCGGGGCGATGGAAATGCTCCAGAAACATTTGGCTCGGCACCCCGGCGAGTACGCATGTATCTGGCTTGAGTTGGTCGCCGGTGAGGGGGGCTACTACCCAGGCACGAAAGAGTACTTCGAAGGCCTTTGCCGAGTGTGCCACGACAACAACGTTTTGGTCATCTTCGATGAGGTTCAGACGTTTACCCGATTGAGCCAACCTTTCGCGTTCCAGCACTTTGGACTCGATGCTTATGCCGATCTGGTCACCCTTGGAAAGATCACGCAGGTCTGCGCGACCTTGTACGGAGACCAACTCAAACCGAAGGGACCTATTCTGTCGCAGACGTTCACCGGCGCGACCGCATCCATTCGGGCAGGGCTCGCAGTGCTCGATATCCTGGAAGAAAAGGGTTGCTTCGGCGAAAAAGGTTGGAACATGGAACGCCACGTCTACTTTGCCAAGAAGCTACAGGCTTTGGCCGAACGAAATCCGGGCAAGCTCTCCGGGCCTTATGGTGAAGGGATGATGATTGCCTTCACGCCGGGCGATGGTTCGGCAGAAACCGCGAAGACGATGTTGCAGCGACTGTACGATTTAGGATTGATGGGATTCCTAGCGGGCAGCAACCCTAATAGAATCAGGTTCTTACCCCCTCCGGGAATCACCACCCACGAGCATATCGATATCGCTTGCGAGATCATCGAGCGCGCCCTCTCGGAAAGCAATTAAGGAAAACGGCATGTCGAGTCCCGCGAAAACAGGGAAGTCGGAAACATTGGTCGAGGCGGATGGATGCCAAATCGACCTCAGGAACCCCTACTTGGCTGCGTTGTTGGCGTTCCTAATCCCCGGCGCAGGGCATTTCTATCAAGGAAGAACGAATAAGGCCTATCTCTACGCTGCCTGTATTCTGGGGCTCTTTTTTCTGGGCTTATTCTTGGGACAGGGCCGAGTGGTCTACGCTTCCTGGTCTCCCGAGGATTACCGCATTCAGTTTCCCGCTCAAATGTGTGTAGGGCTGCCGGCGTTTCCCGCTTTGGTGCAAGCCATCGTTCAATCGGATGACGAGGAAGCCGGCTCTGGCCGCGGTCGCCTTAGCCCAGCCCGCCTCAATACGATTCCAACGGAACCGTCGGAGTGGAAATGGTCAGAATTTATGGCGCCCCCACGAGACTTGAATGTCCTTTCCCAATGGCATTACGAGGGATCTGCCGGATTTGAGCTTGGTACTCTTTTCACAGCGGTTGCTGGCCTCCTGAACTTACTTGCGATTTTCGACGCGTTTGCCGGTCCTATGCCTTTACCGCATTCGCCCGAGCGCCGGAAAAAATCGTAATCAATCTGGGAGCGGAGCCATGAACGAAGCGGAGCTCCATGCCGATGCCGATGCGTTGGCACGACGACTCATCTCTCATGTTGGTTCTTGGAGCGACGCTGTCGTTGCCTTTTCCGGCGGCGTGGATAGCGCGGTGGTCGCGGCCGCTTGCTACCGCGCGCTCGGTGCTCGCGCCGTCGCCATCACGGGAATCGGACCTGCCGTTTCCACGTCGGAACTCGCCGATGCGAGATCGGTCGCAGCCCAGATAGGGATTCGGCATGTGGAGCTTCCGACCGAAGAAATCGAGGATCCGCAATATGTTCGCAATGACGCGCGGCGCTGCTTCCATTGCAAAAAGAACTTGTACGGCGTGCTGAGGGATTGGGCTTGGAGATCCGGTTTCACCACGATCGCTTCCGGCACCAATCGAGAGGACTTGGGTGACTATCGCCCCGGCCTACAAGCCGCAGCGCAATTCGAGGTTCGATCGCCATTGGCGGATCTGGGAATTGGAAAAGATCAAGTCCGAGGGATCGCGATCCATTGGGGGCTCCCTATAGCTTCCAAGCCCGCATCCCCCTGTTTGGCAAGTCGCATCGCCTACGGCGAATCGGTAACGCTCGAACGTTTGGGACGCGTTGAAAACGCCGAGTCTTTTTTGCGGTCCCATGGATTCAGCGATGTCCGAGCACGTATCCATGCGGACGATCTGTTGAGACTGGAGATCCATCGAGAGGATTGGGCTCGCCTCCTAGATCCCAATACCAGTCGACAAATTGGCGACTTTATGGAGTCGTTAGGATTTCGTTTTGTGACAATGGACCTGATGTCTCGCCAGAGCGGCTCTCTGAATCGTGTTCTTCCGATTTTGAGGGGTGTTGACTCCACCACGTAGCGAGCAGGGAACCGGTGATGTTCATCACCGGTGCGAAAACAGCCGGCGCAATAGCGGCGTTCGCATTTTTCAATACGTTGGTCGCCAAGTTCGCTGCCATTCCACCGTTCTGGAGGCCCACCTCGATCGCGATGGTACGCGCGTCCACGACATTCAATCCCGCGGCGCGCGCTCCCCAATATCCGAGCGAGTAACCTAAGCAATTGTGCAGCAACACCCCTACCAATAAGAGCCAGCCCATCGACTGAAGTGCTTCGTGGGAGTTGGCGGCGATGATCGTGCATATCCAACAAATGGCGACAATGGAAACGACGGCAAGCCCCGACTCCAACGCTTTGGTTTGCCAACGCATACGCGTAAGAAATTGATTCACGATCAACCCAGCCACCACCGGGCCAACAACCGTCAGGGCGATACTTCGCATCATGTCCCAATAATTGACCGGAACTGTTTGCCCTGCCAGCAAGAACATCATGAGCGGCGTCATCAAGGGTGCCGCCAAGGTCGTGCACGCGGTCATCGTAACCGATAGCGCGACATTCCCACGCGCTAGATAAGTGACCACGTTCGAGGAAACGCCTCCAGGGCAAGACCCCGTTAGGATCACACCGGCTGCAATTTCAGGAGGGAACCCCAACCACTTTGCAACAGACCAACCTAAGAGCGGCATGACACTAAACTGCAAAACGAATCCGGTCGCGACACCCTTTGGCATTCTCAGTACGCGCCGAAAATCGTGGAGCGTTAAGGTTGCTCCCATCCCGAACATGGCGAGCGAGATCAACCAGCTAATCTGATCGATTCCCCGGATGGGCTCGCTCCAGCCAGGAACGTTCATCAGTAGAAATCGATCGGGATAAAAAACTCCGACGACCACCCCCGCAACGACCCAAACGGCGAAAGCATAGATACGTGTGCGGCGTTCGTAGGTAATCGCAATCGCGGAAGCGACCAACGCAGCGCAGAACCATGCGATGCACCGATTCGAGTCTGTCCGTATAGCGTCGTCGTCGGCGCTCGATGACAACCAGACGACGAGGCTCACGGCATAAAGCAACGCCACGATCAAGAAAAGGATTAGCGAAAGAGGAGACAGGACTTTGGAGCGAGAGGGTGGAGAGGACAAGGGATCACTCGAGTGGGAAGCGACGCCGAAGCAGATGCAATGGAGGAAAGGATCGTCCTGCTGCTCTTCGAAAGGTAATGGGCTGGTCTGGCTAGCCTTTTAAATTGGGGATGGGAAAGGTTACCTGTTTTTCGGTTCGCTTGCAGCTAGGCCACCCTGTAGAAATTCCGAAAACACCTTCCGCCAAGGATGGACCGTAAATCTCTCTCCACCCCACATAGCTCGTGGTGAGTCGAGGGTTGATCTCGATAAGGCTCCAGGGGGCGGAGTCGAGGAATTCCTTTGGGAAATGGCCCGACCTATGCGAAGCGGTCCCGAACGCTACATTCTCTCGATGCGGTGGAATGATCATATCTAACCCAATCCAACCGCGAACGCCTTCATAAGGTGCGAGAACGGCGCGCGCCCAACTCTGTAGCGACTCGAAGCGATCTTCCTCGATGGGGCCAAACCCACCCGAATACTGAACCGATTCCCTGCGTTCGATAGTCTGCCCCATGCAGCCGACCAACCGAGGTGGACTCTCGCCGTCAGCGATCAACGACAGGCTGGCAGGAGTTCCCGATCGCCATGGCTGAACAATCCACCGATCGACGCTCTCCACGCCAGATTCGGTTCGAAAGTGAGAACCCGCTTGCGGGCCCTCCAACCAATCTAGCAAGGACCCCGCAGAGGGAAACCACTTCATCTCCGAACAGCCTGCCCCCCACCGATCCTTGCATACCCAGCCATCGTCCGAAATGCATTCGAGGTCGTGTCGATTCTCACGCCATTCGGCAACCCAATCGGCCACCGTCCATGTCTTCGGGTGGTGTGCCACGGACGGTAGGGACGCTGCCATGGCTAACTTGTCCGCGCCATGCACGAGAAACATGCCCGTCGCGCCCCTAAGCGGGATCCTTTCGCGCTCCATGAATTGCGTGATGCGTTCCAGCTCTCCCCCGATTTCCGGCGCAATGACAAGCACGCGATCTGCTTTTCGCGCGGCTTCCAACCACTGCATAGAAAAACTAGCCTCGGATCTCGATGATGCATCCACCAAAGTGACTTCTGCGATGGATCTGAGAACGACGAGCTCGCTCGCGGCAACAGCTCTGGAATCGATCACCGTCGAGACGCGATGCCCGCAAAGGGCCAGATCTTCCAGCAAACACCGAAGCATCCCGAGCCCTTCCTGAAAAAGGCTTTGAAGCTCCGGGTCAGAAGGGGATTCGGACGAGGTCCCTGCAAGACCTCCACCCGATAGAAATTCAAGAACAGCTAGTTGCACCGATTCTCCAGATCAATCGAACCGGCGCAAATCCAAATTGGAATTCGCATAGTTGAGTGCATACCAGGTCCGCCAAGCTTCTTGATCATACCCAAAAGATTGACCGCTTATGGCGGCCAACGCGGATAAGACTCCTGCTTGATTTTCCGTGATAAGGAACTGGGAAGTGCCCCCGGTAGATTGAGAGATCCCGCCGGTTGCTTTATCCATCGCCGCTCCCCCTTGATTGACTTTCGTCACCAACGCCGAAGTCTTCAGTCGATCTATAAGCATGGGAATGATTCGAACGTCCCCAACGGTTTCTAGATTTCTACCGGCCCGATTGATGTACTCAATATCGGGAGTTTTCGCAGGACGCAAATCGGCAACGAAGGCTTGCATGGCAGCGATCCGGGTCCGTTCATTCGAAGCCAACGCATTGAGAACGGGGTCAACGATCACGGGGTAATCCAGTTCGCGTGCAATCTGAATGAATTGTGCGGTCGCTGAGCCTGGAGGCATACGCATCAACATCCCCAAATAAGGCTGTCCATCGTAATTGGTAATCCTCGCGCGGGCCTTGAGCTTTGTTTCCTCGATCAGCATCGTTGCCAACGCTTGATTCGCGCGCGGATCGTCGAGGTTCGCGAGAAACTGCTGCGCCTTCACGCCGGCTTGTCCGGGCTTCGAAACATTCGTAAATGCGATCCGGAGCTCTCGGAGAAAGGCGGCATCTTCTTCGCGAATCTTCTTTTTCGCCTTCTCGAGCTCGGCTGCATGCAACGTCGTCCGCTTGCCGTCAATCACGACCAATCCAAGCCTCTTGTTCAGAGTGTCCTTGGGAAGCCATTGTCCGGATCGGCTATCGAAGACGTAACCGAGGGCTGCCCAAGACTGTCCATCGTTCGGATCCAGCTCGACGACCCGTTCAAAATGCGCCAATGCGAGAGTTCGCTGATCCCGCGCATAACATTCTCTCGCGATCTCGCGATTGCTCTCCGCCGTATCGGGACGGGACGCCATGGACTGGATGTAGGCGGCCTCCCGTTCGGAGGTTTTGATCTCTCGGCTTATTTGTGTTTGGGGTAATTGAATAAGAACCCCTTCTTGCGTTCGAACGATGACCGAACTTTCATCCTTGTATGGGACGGCCGTTCCAGAAAGGACACCGGCGTTTTTCAAATTCCAATTATCCGCTCGCGATAGGGATGGGATGGCAACCACTGCTCCGATGAAGAGCACGCGACTAAGCAGAGATGTTGGCATAGCAGATCCACGGGACTGGACGAGCGGGGGCCGGCGGAAATGCGACCGCCGTTCACAACCTCGTTATTATAGTTGCTGCGACGAGATGAAGACGTCTCGATGGAACGACAAAGGTCAAAAATCGCCTAAGCCCGCCCCGTGGAGGTACCCCAAGACTTTTAGTCACCCCACATTCGCCCCAACACCCCCGTCGGGCCGCTGACATCAGCACGACCTCGCGACTACTTCCGGATGGCGGCTGCCGCGTGGACGATTGCCAGAAAGGAGTCCGCTTTCAGGGAGGCCCCACCGACAAGTGCGCCATCGATATTGGGTTGCCCCAGCAACTCCGCTGCGTTGTCAGCCTTCACACTGCCGCCGTATTGAATGACGACTTGATTCGCAACCGCAGCACCGAACTGAGAGGAGAGCAAATCGCGAATGTCGGCATGCACCTCTTCCGCTTGTGCGGGTGAAGCCGTTTTTCCGGTCCCGATCGCCCAGACAGGTTCATAGGCCAGCACGGTCTTCGCCATCTGTTCGCCGGTGAGTCCCGCGAGGGAACCTGTGCACTGTTCGCGAACAACCTTTTGCGTTTCACCCGCTTCTCGCTGCGCGAGCGTTTCTCCAACGCAGACGATCGGAATCAGCCCAGCCTTCAAAACAGCATGCAGCTTTTCGTTGACCATTGCGTCAGTCTCGCCATACAGCGTGCGGCGTTCGCTATGGCCCAGAATCACGTATTGGCATCCAACATCCTTCAACATCCCGCAACTGATCTCGCCAGTGAAAGCACCTTCGGCGGCCGCGGAAACATTTTGGGCCCCCAATCGAAGGCTGCTGCCTCGCAGCGTATTCCCGACTTCCTGCAAGTAAACACTGGGTGGGCAGACCGCGACGTCGACGCCGGAAACCGATGTCAAAGTCTCCATCAACTGCCGAACCAGCGATACCGAGGACTCTCGAATCAGATTCATTTTCCAGTTACCGGCAATGAAGAAAGTACGCACCGAGAAAGCCCTTTGTTAGCGTGGAGTGAGAAAACAATTCAGGAGCAAAGAATCCCAAAATCCCCCATCTTGTCAACGGAGGAAGATTGATCTGGATTCCTTACAAGCAGGTTTGCTACCGTTCTGGCTCAAGCCGAGCGCCTTCGCCCGTCAAGGGATCGTTCCCGTCAACGTCCCGGCCCGAAGACCCAACCCAAGCTGCTGGGCTTTCCCCGTACGACGACAAGGATGTTGAAATGCGAAAAATTGCGGTGATCAATCAAAAAGGCGGAGTGGGTAAAACGACCACCACCGTCAACCTGGCTGCGGCATTGGCACAGTGTGGAAAAAAAGTTTGTGTCATCGATTTGGATCCCCAGGCACATGCATCGCTTCATTTGGGCGTTTCGACCGGGGAGCAAGACATCAGTGTCTACGATTTGCTTTGCGGAGAAGCAATGCTCTGCCACGCCCGTCGATGGGTAACCCCCGATTTGGCAGTCGTTCCCGCGAATTTGGATTTGGCCGCTGCCGAAATGGAGCTGGCAGGTGAAGTGGGACGCGAGGTGATTCTCAAAGACAAAATGGACCTCGATAACGAAGACTTCGACTTCACCATTATCGATTGCCCCCCATCTCTCGGCGTTCTCACCCTCAACGCCCTGACGGCGGTGGATGAAGTCTTTTTGCCACTACAACCTCACTTCCTCGCGCTACACGGGTTGAGCAAGCTGCTGCGAACCATCGAAATCGTTGCAAAGCGACTGAACCCATCGCTGCACCTCGAAGGAATCGTTCTGTGCATGTACGAATCCAGTACGCGATTGGCAGCGGAAGTGAGTCGCGATGTAGAGGAATTCCTGCAACGCAATGCATCGCATAGCCCTGTCTGGGCACGCGCAAAGTTCTTCAAGTCGAAGATTCGACGCAACATTCGATTGGCGGAAGCCCCCAGTTTCGGCCAAAGCATTTTCGACTACGCGCCGAGCAGCCACGGCGCTGAGGACTATTTGTCGTTGGCATACGAAGTCCTCGCATCGGATGACGTCCGTTCGGAAATGGCGGCGATAGAGGAAACGGAACGCGCTATTGCGCCATCCGGCACGCAACGATAAGCGAAGTCGTTGTTGCCATGTCCCGCCCTGCAAAGCAACGCGACTTGGCAACCTACGAGGTGAATAGTCTTCTGGAGTGATCGATCGTGAAGCATCTGTACGGAAAACGAAGTATTCGTCATTCGGAAGTGCGACGTCAAATGGCGAAGCGTGAATGGCTCCTCGTCTGTTTGGTCGCTTCCTTCGGAACGCTGTCGCTGGGCTGCCAAGGCATCGGAGGACGAGGCCCGGACGGCATCGCATCCATCCGCAGCGAAGACGACTGGGCCATCCCTAACGAGGGCCCCGTCACGTTCGGTTCTCGAAAAAGCCCCTATATTCAACGGCGTCTCTCCGACTCCGAACCTGCCGCCAAACAAGCTGCTGCACCGCCCCCCTCCACCCCCAATACCTCGAAAACGCCCGAAACAGCAACGACCGCAACGAAATCCGCAACGCCCCCAGCCACCGCTGCGACTGCTGCCAAGCCCCCAGCACATCCAACGCCCGAGACCGCAGTGGGACCGGCAACCGCTGCCGCACCGCCGAATGTACAAGAAACAGGAATCGATGATTTGGACATCGATGGTGCACTCGACGAGCTGCCAGCCCCATACCGAGAACTACTGAAACGGCAAATGCTGGCCGCGCGCAAGCACGCGACGGAGCTCAATCCCGGCCAAGACCTCGAAGGGACCAAAGGGGTTCGCGTTAGTCTTAGCGATACAGAACCGACTGATACACCCAAGGTCGCTTCCGCTAACTCCACCGAAAAACCGAGCACACCTTCGGATCCTGCCACGGTAAATGCTGTTGCCAAGAGTTCTGACGCATCCGCATCTTCTGTGCTCCCCGCCTCCGCAAGCTCAACATCCGGTGGCGTCGATACCGCCGTCGCAGCAACGCTCCCCAAAGCTTCCAACACGCCAGATCTCTCGGAGGGAATTCGTTCAACTCCATTGCCAACCGCAACCGACCAGTCTTCTCCGGACAAAGCCTCTCAAGAGAAGTCCGCGGGAGATGCGGCAGCAACATCGACGACGTGGAATCAGTCGTTGGCGCGGACCATCGAGCTGCTCGAGCAGCAAATCCAACAAGAGGCGAACGCGGACGAGAATCTGCGTTACCACCGCGAATTGGCGCTCCGCATGTTGTACGTATCAGCGAGGAAATTGGACGAGGCGTTAGAGCCGATCGAGGGCTTGTCCGATCAAGAGAACTTGTACATTCGCCATCAGATGCAAGCGATGTATGAGGCGAGCAATCCCGATGCGATGCCAGTTCGATCCCGTCACCTGAGCCTCGTGATGAACAGCCAGCGATTGGCAACAAACCACTTGGCATCGGTAAGCAATCTCGAAGTTCGCTCGACCTCCTTTTGCACCGAAGTCGAACGGTACGGAGTGATCACCAAATTTCCAAAGTACCAGTTCGCACCCGATCAAGAAGTCCTGCTGTACTGTGAAATCGAGAACGTGGCAGCCAAAGAAGTTCGAGACGGATTTGAAACCCAGCTGCAGGGAAGTTACGAAATCGTCGATTCCGCAGGCAAAAGGATCGCCGAACAGATCCTCCCCATGGAGCCCGACGTCTGCCAGAACCATCGCCGCGACTACTTCATCGTGTACAAAATCTACATGCCACAGCAGATTTCACCCGGCCAGTACAAGCTGCGTTTGACGGTGGAAGACATGAATGCTCGCAAGTTCGGGCAATCTACCCTTGATTTTCAGATCAAGAAGTGAACACTTTCGCGACCGCACCGGGCAACCTCTCTCGTAGGATATGGATCGAGTTCTCTAGGGAACTTGTCTGCCCAGGTCGCGTCACTGCACTCGCTTCCTTGCTCAGGAATACATGGCAATCACACAAGATTACGCAAGCACTGGTTGGCTTCAAGCTTTCATGGGGGTCCAAGACCCCATTCTTCAGCAACATCGACTCTTCACCAAGAAGCATCTGGATTGGCTGGACTCACTTAGCAGCCTGACCACGATTCGCGAGAAAGCGGATACCCTCGACGAAGCCTTGAACGGCCTGTGGGCTTACTGCGAAAAGAACGGAATTCTCTGGTGCTTGAAACAAATCCCCGCGAGCAATACCGATTGGGTTTTGCCTTCCACAGAGGATTTCACCATCCACTGTCACACCGCACCAGAGATCGACAGCCCAAACCAATGGGGAGCTGCGTTGGGGATCCGGGACTGGCAGACTCGCGTCACCATGAAGATCCTGCGTAGCGACTTCGCCACGTGGCAGCGGACATCGGCACGCGTTGGCAGCGGTGCACCGGTTGGTTTTACGATGACAACGTCCGAAGCCAATATGATGGAACTGGATTGCACCGCGTTCTGGACGGCCAATCAGTGGGTCGACGGCGCCTGGAAAATTGAAATCGACGGCCAGCCGTATATGAAGTTTGAAGTCGAAGAAGCGATCCAGGTCGTTCGCCCCGAGGTGGAAGCGAGCCTCGAAGCCATCGTCATGTCCATCGCCGATGCCGATTCCAAACTGCGGTCGAGCAAGACCAGCAGCATCGCATTCCCCACCTCCTTTCCCGCTTGGATCCCGAGCTCCGATCGCCTCGTTCCTCTCCACGAAGCGGTCTACGGTGGCAAACACGACGTCAGCGTTTCGCGCGCCTTCCAGACGGCTTGGGATGCGGTCTGGCCTATCCTGTATTGCCGGCGCAAAAAGCTGGTTCGCGGCCATTGCGAGATGAAACTGATCCGCGGGCAGCTCGACCAAGCGCTTCAGGCCGACCCCGCGCTGACCACTTGGATGTTTGTCTTTGGCGAACTGCTTTGCCAAACCTATCTCGGGGACGGTTTGGGAATCTGCGCCAAATACCAGTAACCGTTCCGATTGAAAAATCGTCCATCGCTGCGGAATCGTTCCGACTCCCCGAAAACTAATGCGGAGTATTTTGCATTAGTCTTTTTGATTCGACGAACCTTCCTCCGCGTGGTAAACTCTGTATCTTCGCTCGTTAGGAAATCTGTTATCACCCTGGAGGAAATCGAATGGCTTCCGTATCTGACCGCCGCGCAACCACCGTCATGACTGGCTCCGACATAGTGGTCAAGTCCTTGGTGGACCACGGGGTGGAAGTCATTTTTGCTTATCCAGGCGGCTGTAGCATGCCTCTTCACCAGTCCCTTACTTTCTATGGGGATAAGATCCGAACGATTCTTCCTCGGCACGAGCAAGGGGGAGCGTTTGCAGCGCAGGGCTATGCTCGCTCGACAGGGAAAATCGGCGTGGTGATGGCGACGAGCGGTCCCGGTGCGACGAACTTGGTCACCAGCATCGCCGATGCGAAGATGGATTCGATCCCGTTGCTCGCGATCACCGGACAGGTGCCGACGAGTGTGATCGGATCGGACGCGTTTCAAGAGACGCCAATGGTGGAGATCTGCCGGGGGATCACCAAACATCATTACTTGGTTACCAAGACGGAAGACCTGCCCCGAGTCATGAAGGAAGCCTTTCACATCGCCACGACCGGCCGTCCAGGCCCGGTTTTGGTCGACATTCCAAAAGACGTTCAGTTAACCAGCTGCGAGGTTGACTGGGATGTTCCGATGTATTTGCCCGGATACAAACCTGGCAAGGCACCGGACGCGCAGCCAGAACAGATTCGCCAGGTAGCCGCCGCTATCAAGCACAGCAAGAGGCCCGTCCTCTACGTCGGTGGTGGCGTCGTTACCGCCGAGGCATCGGAGCAATTGCGAGAGCTGGTGAGCAAGACAGGCATCCCCGTCACGATGACCGTCATGGGATTGGGTGTTTATCCCGCCGATGCGGCCCTCTCGATGGATATGCTCGGAATGCACGGCAGTGCGTACGCAAACTTTGCCGTCAAAGATTGCGATTTGCTCATCGCGCTGGGGGTTCGATTTGACGATCGTGTAACGGGCCATCTCGCCTCGTTCGCGAAGAACGCAAAGATCGTTCACATCGATGTCGATCCATCCGAATTGAACAAAAACAAGATCGCTCACATCTCGATTCGAAGCGATGTGAAATTCGCCTTGAACGAGCTCAACAAGATCGTCGAAGCACCGGAAGACATTTCCGCGTGGGTGAAGCATTGCGCCGACCTCAAAGCGAAATTTCCGTTCTCCTATGATCAATCGTTTGACGGCATCCTCCAGCAGCATGCGATTCGAACCCTTTCCAATTTGACCAAAGACCGCGAAACCTACGTTTCCGTTGGAGTAGGTCAGCACCAAATGTGGGCAGCGCAGTTCTTCCAATTCCGTCGCCCGAGGACTTGGATGAGCAGCAGCGGATTGGGAACGATGGGCTTTGGGCTTCCCTGTGCAATGGGCATCCAAGCGGCGCATCCAGACGCTCTGGTCATCGATATCGACGGGGACGGCTCGTTCCAAATGAACATTCAGGAATTGGCCACGCTGCGTTGCGAGAAGCTCCCCGTGAAGGTTTTGCTCCTGAACAACCAGCACTTGGGTATGGTGGTTCAGTGGGAAGATCGATTCATGGGGTCCAACCGCGCCCATACCTACTTAGGTCCCATTGATGACGAGGAAGCAAGCGGCCCTGGCTCCACGGTCGCTCACACCTACGCCTCGAAGCGCTACCCGGACTTTGTCCAAATCGCAAAGGGATATGGACTGGGAGCCGCGACGGTTCGTAAGAAGGCAGACCTCGAAGGGGCGCTATTGGAGATGATCAACTATCCTGGAGCCTATGTCCTGGATGTCGAAGTCCCCTATCAGGAGCATGTGCTCCCGATGATTCCGTCCGGCAAAACGGTCGACGACATGATTTTGGCATAGTGGATTGGCCTAGTGGCACTGCCACAACTCCAGTCCCCAACGCCCGACGTTGGGGGGGAGGCACGCACTACACCACTCTGAAGCGCAGACCATCAAATGGTTTGCCTCGCGTTCCATCGGTCCCGCGCCCCACCGATCATCGGCGCACGTTACCGATCGGCACATCACCGATCCGCGCGACAACGGTCCGTGAACACCTTAGCTGAGCTGCATTTTCCAACGTGCGATTTGCTTGGCAATCTCAACCGGATTGCTGGAACCGTACGACCGATAAGATGCGACTGCACCATCGACGCTCAGGACGCTTCGGATCGATCCATCCAGATCGGGATCGACCGAGCGGAAGTCTTCGTCGCTCAAGTCCGCTAGTTTCACTCCGCGTTCTTTCGCGAGAGCAACCAACGCCCCGACCCGATGGTGCGCGGTCCGTTGGGCCAAGCCTCGGAGCATGCATGCTTCCATGAGTGCAGTCGCGTCGAGGAAACCTTCATCAAGTCGAGAACGAATCGATGCGACGTTGAGTTCCGATTCGGCCACGATCGGGATGGCGAGCTCAAGCATGGCAATGACCGTGTCGAAAGCATCGAACAAGGGGGGTTTGTCCTCTTGAAGGTCTCGGTTGTAAGCCAGAGGCAAACCCTTGATCAAAACCAAGAGGGTTTGCAATGCCCCGATGACTCGGGCGGTTTTACCTCGCGTAAGTTCGAGCGTATCCGGATTGACTTTCTGAGGCATGATCGAGCTACCGGTGCAGAATTTCTGAGGCAGCTTGATGAAATTGAACTCCGTCGTCGACCAAAGAATCCATTCTTCCGCCCAGCCGCTCAAATGCTCAGCGATCATGGTGAGGACGAACACCGATTCGACCGCAAAATCGCGATCGCTACTGATATCGATACTATTGGAGGCCACAGCATCGAAGCCCAAGAGTTTCGCCGTATATTCGCGATCGATAGGAATGCTCGTTCCCGCTACGGCGGCCCCACCGAGAGGACAATGATTGACCCGTGCACGGCAGTCGGACACTCGGCCGCGATCGCGCTGCAGTTTCTCGATGTAGGCCAACCAGTAATGAGGGGCCAGGACCGGCTGTGCCCGCTGCATGTGGGTGTAAGCCGGAATGACGACGCTCGCATCGCGATCGCAACGCGAAAGGAACGATTTTTGGAGCTCCGATAGCAGTGCATCGACCCGTTCCAATTGATCGCGTACCCACAGACGGAGATCCGTCGCAATTTGATCATTCCGCGATCTCGCGGTGTGCAGCTTTCGGCCAACATCCCCCAAGCGATCGATCAACGCTTGTTCGATATGCATGTGAATATCTTCTAACTCGATGCGAAACGGTATTTCGCCGCGATCCAGCATTTCGCCGATCGACGTCAACTCAGAGCGGATCGATTGAAACTCGGACTCGGTCAAGACTCCTTGTTTACTAAGCATTTGTGCGTGCGCGATCGAGCCTCGAATGTCTTGTTTGTAAAGGCGGTGATCAAAGCTGATGCTTTCGCTGAAACGCGCCAAGCGATCGTCCATACTGCCTGCGAATACGCCGCTGCGAGATAAGGAGGTCAATGCGATATTCCTATGTTGTGAAGCATCGTTGAGATGGGTTATCATCGAGGTTCCAATTCCAACCCCGAACCGGTGTTTCTGCAAGGCGAACTTCCCTTGGTGAGCTCAGTTTTTCGGCGAACGCCCGTTGCCCTCCTCAATCTTTTGTCGCACCCGGCCCGAGCCGCAGTCAGCCTGGGCGGGGTGAGTTTCGCCCTTCTGTTGATCTTCATGCAGCTTGGATTCCGCGGTGCGGTTGGGAACACTGCAACGATTGTCTATGGAAAACTGAGCGGGGAGGTTGTCATTCGATCCTTCGACTATGTTCATCTCTACGAGCCTCGTACAATCGATCGCCATTGGTTGAAGACGCTCGCTTCGCATCCGCTCGTCGATCGGGTCGACCCGTTCTTCATTATGTTGCAAAAGTGGCAAAACCCACCGCGGAATACCGCCTGCGCGAACGCTCCGCCGGATGGCTCTTTTCGAACCGTAGGGATGATGGGGATGGAGGTCGATCGCCCTGTTCTCGAAGTGGAGGATGCCGTTGCCCAATTGGATGCCCTAAAGGATCCCGATGCCATGTTGGTCGACCAAGCGACACGAGCCGAATACGGTCCTCAGGATTGCAAAGCATTCGGCGAAAGGGATCTTGGACTCCGAGCGGAACTCGGTGGGAGAGCCTCACGAATCGCAGGTACATTCCGCTTGGGGACCGGCCTGGCAACGAACGGCGCCGTACTCGTCAGCGATGTGGCATTTAGCCGTCGGGCGCCATTCGATACACGCCAACGCGTCTCTCTCGGTTTGATCCATCTCAAGCCTGGCATCGAACCGAGCGCCGCCGCGAAAGAGCTCACCAACTGGTTGTCAGAACGTGACCCCAATGCGTCGCAATCGGTCCAAATCCTTTCGATGAAAGAACAGATGGAATGGGAACGAGGCCGTTGGCTTAACGAAACCCCCATCGGAATGATCTTCACCATGGGGGTGCTCATCTCATTCATCATCGGAGCCGCGATTGTCTACATGGTTTTGGCGACCGATGTCGCTTCCCGAATCTCCGAGTTCGCCACCATGAAGGCAATGGGCTACTCCGAATGGTACGTGTCAGGAATCGTGCTCCAGCAAGCTTGGATGTTAGCGTTCGGCGGATATATCGTATCCACGATGATCAGCTTGCTACTGTATCAGCTCACTGTAGCCCTATCGGGTATCCCCACCTTCATGACTTGGCCGAGAATGGGAGGCGTTCTTATACTCGCGCTGCTGATGTGCTCCTTCTCTGGGGTCCTAGCGATGCGCAAGCTGTGGCGAGCTGATCCAGCATCCCT
The DNA here is from genome assembly GCF_001610875.1 of Pirellula sp. SH-Sr6A. NCBI lineage: Bacteria > Pseudomonadati > Planctomycetota > Planctomycetia > Pirellulales > Pirellulaceae > Pirellula > Pirellula sp. SH-Sr6A. The sequence goes on from NZ_CP011272.1 coordinate 710,532, forward strand.
TTTCTAGTTCGCAACCATCCTCCCTCTCACATCGACAACTCCCGTTTGCACGCCAAGCATCGCGCCCCGATTCGCACGAAAAAAACTCCATTGAAGGGCACTTTCCGCACCAATGCAGGGATTGAATGCGGTAGGCTTCACTTTTGGTTCTCACTCGCTTTTCTCCCAAGTGAACAATGCCTATGAAGTTTTGGACCACCATCCGTCAGGATCTGATCGCAGGCCTGGTCGTTTTCTTTGTCGCCCTACCTCTCTGTTTAGGGATCGCATTCGCCTCGGGTGCACCACTTATCTCGGGGATCATTTCAGGTATTATCGGCGGCGTGGTCGTCGGTTGGCTTAGCAAGTCGCAAACGAGTGTGAGTGGACCTGCAGCGGGGCTCTCCACGTTAGTCGCCGCACAGATCCAAGAGCTTGGCTCGCTCGAAACTTTTCTTTTGGCGGTCATTGTTGCTGGGATCGTTCAAATCGTGTTGGGGATCGTCAAGGCCGGAGCCTTATCCGCCTTCTTCCCCTCTGCCGTGATCAAGGGTCTCTTGGCTGCGATTGGCGTTATTTTGATTCTGAAGCAGATCCCGCATTTGCTCGGACATGACAACGATCCTGAAGGAGACTTTGCTTTCGTCCAAAAGGACCATGAAAATACGTTCAGTGAGATCTTCAAACTCTTTCGAGGCGACTTCCACGACGGTGCCTTGATCGTCGGACTGATCTCCTTAGTTTTCCTTATTGCTTGGGATCGCATTCCCAAGTTGAAAAAAAGTCTGGTCCCATCCTCGTTGATGGTCGTTCTCCTAGGTCTTGTTCTCGCAGAAATCTTGCGCACAGTGGGCGGGAAGTTTGCAATCGACCAGTCCCACTTGGTCGATGTTCCCATCGCGTCGGATTGGGCGGCATTTCGCAGTTTCTTCCGTACGCCCGATTGGTCACAGATTCTAAATTCCAGTGTTTATCTTGCTGGTGTGACCATTGCGATTGTGGCTTCGCTCGAGACACTATTGAATCTCGAAGCCGTCGACAAACTTGACCCGATGAAACGTCGCTCCCCTCCTAACCGCGAGCTCTTTGCACAAGGGGTCGGAAACATTCTTTGTGGACTGGTAGGTGGAATCCCTGTGACGTCCGTCGTCGTGCGCAGCTCGGTGAACTTGAATGCCGGGGCTCGAACCAAGGTTTCAGCAATCGTTCACGGGGTGCTGATCGCCTTGGCTGTCATTGCCATTCCAACGTTGCTGAACCGCATACCGCTGGCCTGTTTGGCCGCGATCTTGATCGTGACCGGCTTTAAGCTCGCCAATTGGAAGCTCTTCTCCCAGATGCTGAACGAAGGCCGTTATCAAGCCATTCCTTTCTTTGTCACGTTGCTTGCCATTGTTTTCAGCGATCTTCTGATCGGTATCGGTATCGGATTGACGATCAGCCTGGCGTTCATTCTCTACAGCAGCTTGAGCAGTCCTGTTCGACGCGTATTGGAGAAGCAAACGGAGGGGAATGTCCTGCACATTCAATTGGCTAGCCAAGTAAGCTTCCTCAATCGCGCTGCTCTCGAAGACGTGTTGTACAACGCCGACGAGGGAACGCATGTATTGATCAACGCGACTGGAACCGAGTACATCGATCCAGACATCATCGCACTCATTCGAGATTTCCGTGATACGACCGCCGCTGTTCGCGGCGTTACCGTCAGCACCAAAGGATTTCGAAGCAAATTCGGCCTGGAAAACCAAATCAATTACCCCCAGATTACGACGCAAGAACTTCAGAAACGATTGGCTCCCAGCGACGTCCTCGATGTTCTCAAATCGGGTAACGAGCGATTCCGATCCGGCAATCGCCTCACACGAGATTTAGGTCTGCAACTCGCTGGAGCTTCTCAAGGCCAACACCCCTTGGCTGTCATCCTCAGTTGCATCGATTCACGGTCTCCTGCCGAAATCATCTTTGACCTTGGGATCGGCGATATCTTTACGGTCCGAATCGCCGGCAATGTTGTGCGTGAAAAGGTGATTGGCAGCATCGAGTACGCGTGCGCCGTTGCGGGTGCCAAATTGATTGTTGTACTCGGGCACACTCAGTGCGGTGCGGTCAATTCGACAATCAAGTTTGTTTCGGAACGCAAATCCGCGCTCGAAGTAACGGGTTGTCAAAATTTGGATATCCTGGTCCGCGAAATTCAAAAGTCCGTCGATGTACCGAAGTGCCTGCGACTGAACTTGATGACCCAGCAGGAAAAGGATGCATTCCTGGTCGAAGTGACACGAGAAAATGTTCTCAATAGCATGCGATTGATCCAGGAGGGAAGCGGTCGACTGCGTGAACTCATCCATTCCGGGCAGATTCAGCTGGTCGGTGCAATCTACGATATCGCGTCTGGGGAAGTTCAATTCCTCGAAGAGGCCTAGGTCCTCGAGGCCTAGAAACGATGAAGAGTGCGACTTGGGTTTGGCATCCTGTTGGTTCCTTCGAATTCGGATGCCGATGGGGCCGTTCACGAATCGTTTTCAAGTTTCATCGGTACTCCCCAGCGGAGCGCGAACTCCTCTGCAGCACGCACTCCAGAACGAAGAGCACCCTCCATGGTCGCAGGCCATCCTGTATCGGTCCAATCTCCAGCCAAGAAGATCGCTTTCTCCCCGTAGCGATCGCTAGACCATCGAGCATCGGCAATCTCTGGGGAAACACTAAAAACAGCATTGGGATCCGTAACCACTTTCCCTCGAAGAAGCGTTGCGTGACGCGCATCGGGGAACAAGGACTGGATCTCCTGGCGAACCAACTCCAATACATGGGAAGAATCCCCCCGCGGCAATTGCCGAGATGCGCTGATCACGACCTGGTAATACGCTTCGCTCCCCGCCAATCCTCCCCCTTCGGACTTCGTTTTTGAGCTCGCTACTTGGTTGTGGGCGTCTGGCCCAGGAAAAATCCATTGACAGAATTTACGGACCAAGATCGCGTGTGGAGTCTTTAACCAGGCCCTATCCCACCACGTATGGATACCGGTGATAGGGGATGACTCCATCGACGAAAGATTCCCGCGGGCTTCCACGGCTTCGGGTAACAACGCCCTCAATCGGTTCCACGGAACTGCGATCACAACGCCATCGAAGCTTTCCAATACTCGATCCTGGGTCTTGAGACTCCATTTCCCGTCTGAATCTTGAGCAAGTCGCTGCACCGCAGTTTGGTCGCATATCTCTACACCGAGAGGCAGCAACGCATGACGCATTCGATCATCGACGAGCTGTGACAGCGGTTGATTGGGAACCAGAAGATGGAACGCGTCCCGTGTGGATGCAAACCCGTCGATCAATACTTTGCGGGTGGCTCCCAAGCTGACCCGATCGACTTGCTCCCCCAGTGCACTAACCAGGATCGTTTCCCAAAAATTCTTGATCGCACGCTCCGTCTGTCCGGAACGAATGAGCCATGGCAACGCCCCTTCTCGATCGTCGGTCTCCTTCGGAGAGCGCAGCAGTAATTTCACCAGTGCCCATGAGATCACACATCGATCGCGCAAACGAAGATCGGGCCAACGAAGAAGCAAACCCGACAAATGAAAAGGAGCTGGGAATGGCCAAGCGCGAATCGTGAGTGGCTTTCTTCGACTCGACACAAAGTGAAGCGACGATTGCTCCGTCCAAGCATCCTGCTGATGCGTCAACTCGATCCAGCGTCGCAAGGCGCTACAGCATTTCATTCCAACATGTTGACAGTAATCGATCTGCTGCCCCGAAGCTTTATCGAGAAAGGACCCAACTCTTCCCCCCAATCGCATCCGCGCCTCAACGAGCGTGACCTTCCCCCCATGCCTGGCCAAATGAATCGCTGCATTACACCCAGCGAGCCCACCGCCGATGACCGCTATCTTCGCATCCGACAGGCTTCGAGACTCGTTCGACTCCAACATGGCACGATCGGGAGCGAGCGAGGCGAACGCCTTCAGATCGAATCGTTGACCTTTCGTAACCAGGCTGGTGTGTCGGTGATAGAGCGGTGTCCAAAGGTGTTTGGCGAGCAAGACTAACTTGGTGGAACGCGAAACCCGAACGCGTCCGTCAAACACAACTGCGGGGTTCTCTGCAATGGCTGTGATGAGGGAGTAATACGTCGACCACATCAAGGAAAACATACGTCTCCCTTCCAAGGAAAGATGTGGGTACAACCCCCAAGCGACATCGTAATAACCAAGGGCCCGCTGCAGATACAGGTCGACGATGGTTCGATAGGGATCCGTGCCGTTCGGTGCAGGGAGTTGCTTCCTTCCAGCCCTCGATGCAACCCGTTGACGGCATTCCGCGATCCAATCTTCGCTGGTCAAACCAAAGCGAGCTAAGTCGTCTGCAGCGAGGTAACAACGATCGCGATGACTGTCTTCGACAATGTCGCGAAGTATATTGGTAAGCTGAAATGCAAGACCGCATGCGTCCGCAGCCGTCTTCACCTCGGGGCCGATGCGTTCCATCGGTTCGTCTAACCAAATTGCCAAACACCCCTCGCCAACACTGCTCGCGACCGATCGGCAATAGCGAACGAGATTCGACCACGTATCGATCCGGACCGGTGGCCGACGATCGTACTCGATGCCGTCGAGCAATCGCTCCAATGCCTCGCCCGGAATGCTAAAAGTTTGTACCGCATCCGCCAACGCCGGCCGGATCGCTGACAATGCGTCAATGGTTACCTTCGGCGTTGTGGCGCCGACAAGATAAAGCTCGCGCACCCACTGGCGCCAGGGATCGACGCTCGACGAAAAATCGCCTGATTCCATCGTGGCCGCGGTCGGACTATCCGACCAATCATCTGCCAGTCGCGCGAACGCGTACAGAGCGTACATGGCTTTCCTTCGCGAAGCGGAAAGCAAGTGAAAGGAGCGATAGAAATTGGAATGGCTGCGACGCGAAATGTCATAGCAAGCACGATAAGACTGCTCCAACGTATCCATCCAGATTCAGCTTACGCTCCTCGTAATCGTTTCGCGGATGTGGATCTCGGTTGTAGCCAACCTCGGACAAGCAACCCGATCTTGGTGGAACGCCGCACTTCGATCTCTCGACTCCAAACGTCAAATTGTGCATCTTCGATCGCGTGCAGGATACTGAGCCCTCCCCGAACAAAAAGTTGCACGTTGCGTGCGAGCCAATAGGGCACCCGCTTCACCAGTGGTAATCCCTCCACCAGTTTTCCCTCCGCAAAAAAGCACCAGTCTTGAACGGCTCTTCGCAATCGTGAAGACACATTTCCATTGAGGATTTCCTGCTCGGTCACCCCCTGTCTTGCCCATCGCTGCCTTGGAAAGTAAATGCGGCCACGCATCGCATCCATGCGCATATCCTGGCAGAAATTGGCCAATTGGAGCCCCGTACAAATCGCATCGCTCGCACGCTCCGATTCTGGATCTCGCACATTGGCCAATGCGAGAAGGAGTCGACCAACCGGATTAGCGCTCCCCGCGCAGTATCGATCCAGTTCTTCATCCGAGTCGTAGCGCGTTTGCGTCTGATCCTGAACAAACGCGTGAATCAAATCCTCAAAAGGCTTGCGGACGAGTCCATGCTTCTCAATCGTCGTGCGGAGGGCGACGTAAACAGGATGGATTGCGTCCCCTCGAAAACAATCATCCAACAAGCCCCCCCACCAATCGAGCAGGAATTGTGATTGCTGGGGCGAATCCATTTCGTCGGCCAAATCATCGGACCAACGGCAATACGCGTAAATGTTGGCAACATCCTGCCTCAACGGCTTGGGAAGCAGTCGACTAACCACGGAAAAATTCTCGTAGTGAGCTCCCACCAAATGACGGCAGTAAGATTCTGCCTCCTCAAGCGTGCAGAGAGGGCGAAGCTGCCGGGAGGCAATCTCCGGCGGCAGAATGCTTTGTACCGGGCAGTGCTGAGGACCAAATCGCAATAAGTCTTCCCGAACCAGCGCGGAACCTTGCCGCAATCCCACCCGTCCCGCCCCGTTGGAACTCCCCCGCTCGGGATCGGATGGAAGGCTGGGTAGGGGACGGTTCAACGGCGAATTGCTCTCGGTTGGGATAAGATCTTGGGGAGGAGGTGTCATGCCGGTATGATAGTGGGAAAGCAATATTCGGATGCCCAGCCAACGGAACATTTATGAAGATTATTCTCGCAGCTCCTCGCGGTTTTTGTGCAGGGGTCAACATGGCTGTGAAAAGCTTGGAGTTGGCTCTGCAGCATTTCGGTCCTCCGATCTATGTGTACCACGAGATCGTGCACAATCAGTTCGTCGTCCACTCGTTCAAGGACCGGGGGGCGATCTTTGTGAATTCACTGTCGGAAATCCCGTCAGGCTCAACGGTCCTCTTCTCGGCCCACGGAGTTTCACCCGCTATCCGTACCGAAGCGAAAAACCGGGACTTGCAGGCCATCGATGCGACATGCCCGCTCGTTACCAAGGTTCACTTGGAAGCGATCAAATTCGCGAAGGAACATTACACGATCATCCTAATAGGTCACGATGGTCACGATGAAGTGATCGGGACGATGGGTGAAGCACCCGAGGCGATCCTGTTGGTGGAGGACGTCGCGGACGTCGACCAATTGGAGTTCACCACCCAAACCAAGCTGGCCTATCTCACTCAGACCACCCTCAGCGTCGACGATGCCACTCGGATCATTCAGCGCTTGAAGGAGCGATTTCCCTGGATTGTCGGTCCTCCCAAAGAAGACATCTGTTACGCAACTCAGAATCGACAGGAGGCCGTGCGCGTGCTGGGACAACAGGCTGATATCGTCCTTGTCCTCGGCAGCCAGAACAGCAGCAACTCGCAACGCCTGCGGGAATTGGCCGCCGAATCAGGCAAAGCGTCTTATTTGGTCGACGGCCCGAAAGATCTGGAGCGAGAGTGGTTTCGCGGGAGCGAAACGGTTTTGATCACCGCAGGTGCTAGTGCCCCCGAGCAAGTCGTGCAGGAAACGATCGCATGGCTCCAATCGCACTTCGATGCATCCATCGAGGAGCAAATTGTCCAAAAAGAGGAGGTCGTCTTCCCGCTGCCCAAAGCGCTGCGAGCCCTTCAAAGTCCCTCCCCTGCCACCTAGGTGGGGAGTTCGATTAGTAAGCGACTTTGATTTGATCCTTGATCGGTACCAAACAAAGCTTGCGGACTAGCTCCAGAATTCTCCGAGCATCTCCCTCCGAGCTAACCGTCCCCTTCACGACGATCCCTCCCTCGGGTTCCTGTACGAAACCGAGCTTGGCAGTCGGAAAATGCTGAGCGATCATAGTCTTTACTTTATCCAACTCCGTCGACGGTGCTGCGTGCAGGCGACCGGTTGGAAGGACCTTCACACCTACCGCCCGAACGCTTTGGTCAGTGCCACGAATCTCGATGGCAGTCGAGCCCACTTTATTGCCTACCACGGTGATCATTCGACCGTTGTGAAAGACACTGCATGTTTCCGGGTCGCGGGCGATGACGCTTGCAACCGGAGTTGCGGGGTCGAGCGAATAGGTCCCTAGCACTTCGATGTCGTAGGTCCTCTCGACCGCCATCCCGCTCAGCGGCGACGGTGTAGACACCGGCGCTTGAGTAGACACCGGCGTTTGAGTAGCCACCGCCATAGGGGAAGAAGGGGCTTTGGATGCGGCAGGCGACTGGTCAAAAGCAATTCGACTGGGAGTAGACGATGTTGGATTCGGAAGGGATAGCGACGAAGCAGGCTCTGGGGGCGTTGGAGCTGGAACGAAGTTCGGCAGCGTCGGCGCGACGGGACGACTGACTTCCAAGGTCGCTGTTTGCGTAGAAGACGATTTGCTCGGCTCCTCGCTGAGGTTCGCGTCAGCGGCAACAGTTACCACTTGGGACACAGAAAACTTCTTTGGACGAACCAGTTCCGGTGCGCGCTGCACGAGGGTCGGCGGTTGGAGGGTTCGTTGTACACCCAGGTCGACAGCTCCCTCATCCCCAAGACTGAACTTGACGGGGCCCTTCCCCGTGGATTGGGTCGCGACCGGCGATGCAAGAGTCGATCCAGAGGAAATGGGAGCCTCCGAGCGCAGCTGGACTGGATCGACGGCGATGGAAACGGTCGATGCAGGCGATCTACCGAGCGTGTGCGAGGGCATTCGCGAAGGTTCTGGAGAATCGCCCGAGCTCGATCCCAATCGAACTTGAACCGCCCCCGTCGGAGGACTAGCCTGCTCCTGCGGAATTCTTGAAAGCTGCGGGGGCATAGTCGGTAGACTTGGAACCACTGCTGTCTTCGGCACAGACGCGGTCGACGGGAGTGGCGAGGATGCTGGCAGCGGTAATGGAACAGGGAGGCCCGACGGGATTGCCATCGGCGGGAGCGTCGCTGGCGTTTGTGCATAGAGCCCCTCGGTGGAGATCGCTCCCAAGCAGGCGGCTCCGACTATCCAACGCAGAAGACTTCGGTTCGAACGACCTCGGGCTCCGTGGCTTCGCATGGACTTCATTTTTACCTCGATATGCAAACGCTGAACAAGGGGGATCGGTACGGTCCTATCCCTCCCTTCCTCTATCGGATTCTGCACGCCAGGGAGTTGAGCGAAATTACCGTTTGTAACGACTAGCCAAAGATTGCGTGCTGCGGGGAAGTCGCCGATTGCAGCGATTCTAAGCTCCCACCGCGAATGCCAATCCTCAACATTTCCGCTTGTCCGCGTCGTCCACGCGGAAAAAAACAGCATGAGATCGGAATTTCCATTCCAAACGGTTGGGGGAAAAAGGGTGTTGGCCTATAATAGACGTCTGCGATGGATGGCCGGCGATTGCTGGCATGTTATTCCCACCAGGAAACCCATCTTGGGTGCGTGTCAGAATGACGCGCTTTTCTGTCCAGAGCACCTTGCTTTCTTCGATTTATTGGAGTTCATAGATACATGGCAACCGTTGCTAAAACCCCCCGCAAGAAGAAGGCCGCCACGGAAGTCGACCAAACCGGAACTGCAGAAGCAGTAGAAACGCCAGTCGCGAAGCCAAAGCGTACTCGCAAAGCCGCTGTCGAACCTCGTATCAAGCTTTACTGGGGCGTTTTCAATCAAAACCTCAAACGGGTCGCCGTTTTCGACTACGAAGATTTGAAAAAAGCAGAGAAGCACTGCAAAGAGCTCAGCAAAACCGCCGGCGATCACTTCCTCCAGAAAATCAAAGAGACCGTAACAGAGTAAGGAACGCCATCGATCTCCGGTCAGGGGATACAAAATGCGGATAACCGAAGACTTTCCCACCTTCGATCGCTTTCATAGCGTCGAAGGTTTTTTATTTCCCCCACCGCACTCGCAGGTTTCATCCGCCGCCGACTGTTTGGCGTTGCCCTCTTCGACCTGCACAAGACCTACAGCTGCTAGAGTTGGAGAGCATTCCGCCCAACCGGTCCCGGTTTCCTCCGAAAGCTCCCGTCACAGCCTCGCTTTTTGAAGTACGAAAATGCTCCGGCTGTTTGATATCTACGGGAGAAGCGATCGATGGGCTGTGCTTGTATTTCAGGTGCTCGGCAGGCAAGACTCGAATTCGATGCCATGGAAAACGCTTTGGGAGAAGATCTCTCGTCGCTCCCCCATTGGTCTCGCTGCGATGAGAAAACATGGGCCGTCGACGTCGGAGGGAACTCTGGCTACCGTACTCCAGAAGATATCGCCAATTTTTTGACCGCCTTTCTCTCCGATGAGCTTCTAGAAAATATTGCGTGCTGCTGGGACAACACCATGGATCAAGGGTGTTGCCGGAAAGGGGACAGTTCCTGCAGTTCCGCGATCGCGAACAAAACGACTCTCGCCGAATTCGCTACCAAAACCTCCTCGCCTCTGCACTAGATTCTAAAGGGAAATCGGATCTATTCGCATTTCCAACCGGTCTTCGAACGAGATGGAACTACCGTTTGGGGTTACGAACGTTTGATGCGGGCCGACAATTTCGAAGGTGGCTCGATATCTCCCGCCCAATTGCTCGAGTGGGCTCGGGCGGAGAATCTCTTGTCCATGCTGGATCGCGTCTGCCGGGAAACGCATTTGCGCAATGCGGCGCACTCCGTTCCAGCGGGTAAGAAAATCCTCATCAACTTCATGCCTACAGCGATTTACGAGCCTGCCTTTTGTCTGAGGAGCACATTGCGCGTCGTCGACAAATTGCAGCTGGAGCCATCGGACGTTATTTTCGAAGTGGTCGAAAGCGAAGAAGTGAAGGACCAAGAACATCTGCGAAAGATTCTCGAATTCTATCGCGATGCCGGTTTCATGACGGCACTGGATGACTTCGGCCAAGGGTCGTCGGGGCTTGGAATGCTCGCCAGCCTAAACCCAGATTTGGTAAAGCTCGATCGCGGACTGGTCGCGCAAGCCGCGCATTCGAAGAGCCACACAGCGGTCGTCCGTGGACTGGTCCAAATTGCCCATGACTGCGACCAGCTGATTCTCGCTGAAGGAATCGAAACAGAGCAGGAGCTGAAACTGATGCGAGACCTTGGCGTCGATCTCTTCCAAGGCTTCAATTTGGCACGTCCTGGCACACTTGCGACTCGCCAGTATGTCAATTCGCAACAACAACCCGCATCGTGTTAGAAAATAGTAAGTCAATCCACTCGTTCTAATCGCTGGATTTCTGAAGCGCTGATACACTGATGGTGTGTATGGACTTGGCTCTCTCTCTTGGTAGACCAAGTCGCATGATACATCTTCTCCTTCTTGTAAAAAGTGACTTTCTAACGTGCGACGCAACGTGATTCTTGGTTGTGTATTTTGGCTTGTATTTCCAGGCTTGTTCAATCCTGCCCTTTCACAGCAACCAAATAACAAAGCAGCTGCGGAATCCGCCAGTGCTGCAACTCCGAAAGGGAGCGAAACGGAGGATTCGATTGCCAAACAAGTCGCTTCCTTTGCCTCTGCATTTAACAAGCGAGATGCAAAGCAGTTCGCTTTGTTCTGGGTGCCGCAAGGAGAATACATCGACGAGTCAGGAGAGACGGTTGTCGGTCGGGAGGCGATCGAATCTTTCTTTACCAAAGTCTTCGAGAAGAAACCTGAGGTATCGGTTCAATTGATAACCGAGTCGATTCGAGTTCTTAGCGATTCGGTAGCCGTCGAAGATGGCAAAGCGATTGTTGCCCCTTCCCCAACGGAAGATCCCGAAGTCAGTCAATACACGACCGTTCACTTAAAAGTGGACGGAAAGTGGCTCATCGGATCGTTACGGGATTCTTTTGTTGAGACGGATACGGAACCGAAGGTCCTTTCCGATCTGGAATGGCTCATCGGCGACTGGGGCTCCGAGGAGAACGGCGTTCGATCCGAGTCCCACTGCCGATGGATAGCGAACAACCGATTCGTCGAACGCGCTTACACCACCACTCAACTCGATGGTTCGACGACGACAGGAGTGCAGATCATCGGCTGGAACGCGCAGACCAATCAGGTGCAATCATGGAACTTCTCACCCGACGGAGGACACGCGGTTGGAGTTTGGTCCGCTATTGAAGGTGGTTGGCTTTCCAAAGTGACTGGAACTACAGGCACAGGCGAATCGACGATGGCAGTGAATGTGTTAAAGAAACTTGACGATGCAGCTTATGTTTGGCAATCGATTCAAAGAACGGTAGGCGATACTCCACTGCCAGACACGGATGAAGTCATTGTCCGCAGAATCCCTTCTCGCTAGCAGGCAGATCGATCGAGAATCCAACCTATCCTCATTCAAAATATTCTAAAGACTTAAGAGCATCAACATGTTAAAGCGTTTCGTTCTTTCTTGCTTGGTCCCTACCATTCTTGTGCTTACCCCAGTGGAAAGTTGGGCGCGCGGAGGTGGCGCTCGGGGAGGCGGTGGTGGTGGTGTCCGCGGTGGTGGTGGAGCTGGCATGGGTGGTGGCGGATTCAACGGAGGAGTCCAACGCGGTGGATACAGCGGTGGGATGAATGCTGCTGCGCGGCCCAGCCCGTCGAGGGGTGGAGCCGGAAACACGTTGGGGGGTGGTAGTAACATGGCTCGACCAACGGGCCAAAATCTTGGCAGCCGCCCCGCGACCAACCTGGGTGGTTCTGGTCTTAGCAACGCGCGTCCCAATTCGACTGCCGGATTTCCTGGTGCTGGACAACGTCCCGGTGCCCCAGCAGGCACCCCGGGGAGCCGTGTCGTTCCGGGACAAAACGCCAACGCAAATCGATACAACGCGCCGAATCGCAACGACATCAATGGTTTCTTGGGTCTACCGTCCGATGAGGGCTTCGGACATGCGGCTGTTGCAGGAAGAGAGGGAACGCTCTCGACCCCGTCGACGCTCCCAACCGGCCAAGGGAAATTCGACGTGAACTACGGTAAAAAGGAGGGGGCTCAAGGCGGACAAGTGGGAGGCGTGACAGTCACCGGACCACAAGGAAATACAGTCGGTCGCGCGGGCGCCGTGGGACCACAGGGTGGTGCTGCTGTCGTCGGTGGCGTTCAAGGTGCAAACGGTGGAACTGCCGCGCGAGGTGCTGCTGTAGGACCAAACGGGCAAGTCGTCGCGGGACGAGGGGCCGTCGGACCTGGCGGGTACGGAGGCGGGGGTATCGTCACTGCTGGTCCCGCCGGCGTGGGGGCTGGTTTTACTCGAGTCACCCCCTCAGGACGCTACTCGGCCGCCGCAGCGGTTCGTGGCAACTACAACAACTGGGGAATTTACGGAGCCTCTTGGTACACCACTTATCCAGGCGCTTGGTATGCAGCAGGCTGGACAGCCAATTCCGTTTGGAATTATGCGACCTGGGGCACTGCCGCATCCTACTGCGGATATACCGAACAGCCTCCCGTCTACTACGACTACGGAAACAATGTGACCTACGAAGACAGCAGCGTTTACATCAACGGTGAAAACGCTGGTACCTCCGAAGAGTATTATGAATCCGCCTCGAACATCGCAGCCAGCGGCGAAGATGCACCTGCAGATAGCGAGTGGCTCCCTCTGGGCGTCTTTGCGTTCACCAAACCAGAATCACCTAATTCCGATATCACGGTCCAACTTGCTGTCAATAAAAGCGGCGATGTCCGAGGCAATTACACCGATACGGCAACCAAACAGAATCAGGTTGTGAGCGGTGCTGTAGACAAACAAACACAACGGGTTGTACTCACCGTTGGCGAAAACAAGACCAACATGATCGAAACGGGTTTGTACAATCTCACCAAGGATGAAGCCCCGTGCTTACTCCACGTTGGAAAAGACAAGACGGAGCAGTGGATGCTTGTCCGATTGAAGAATCCGGACACAAACTAAGCGAAATCCATCGTTGCATCGCCCGTCTTCTCAATCTCTAAGCGATCGGTTTCCCGATCGCTTCTTTCTTTCCACCAAAACTCCGCGCGATCGCTGTCCCAATCATCTGCTAGCCTTAATGTCTCAAGCGCCAGAAGTAGCTCATTCATCGACGGATAACGCTGCGACGGAACTTTCGCCATACAGCGATGAACAACGTCATTGACTTCCTCCGGAATGGCGGGATTCAACTGTCGTAAATCAGGTAGCTCTCGACTTTGATGAGCGACGATGATTTCGATTGGACTCCGACCCTCGAACGGCGTTCTGCCGGTCAGCAAGTAAAACATGACGGCGCCAAGCGAGTAGATGTCCGCACGGCCATCCACCTCGTTATACCTATTGACTTGCTCCGGCGAAATGTAATGAGGAGTTCCGCTAAAGGACGTGTCGTTTTGTTGATCCACTAAGCGCGATTGCCGTTCATGCACCAGCCCAAAATCAAGTAACTTTGCGACATCAAAACAACCGCCCCGCTCCGATGCAAAGATGTTCGCGGGTTTGATATCTCGGTGGATCAACCCTAATGAGTGCGCTTCGCGGAGCGCACAGCAAACCTGCTTCATCAAGTAACGGACACGGCTAGGACTTATCGGCCCATAGCGCTCAACGATCTGCTCAAGTGTCATCCCTGGAAGCAACTCCATGACGTAATAAAAAGTCCCGTCCTCTGTCTTTCCGTAATCGAATATTTCGACCGTGTTCCAGTGCGTCAACTTCGCTGTCAACTTGACCTCCTTTTCAAACTGCTGCACCGAATCCGAATCCCTCTCTTTGGAGGGACGGATGATTTTGATCGCACATGGGCGTTTCAGCATCCGGTGCTCCGCCTTGTAAACTTCTCCCATGCCTCCCGATCCGAGTTTCTCCATCAGCCGATACTGCCCCCACTGCTTGGCTTCGAACGCTTCTTCGCGAACGGAGTTGATAACATGCGACGCAAAGGTTGCGACAAAAGCAGCAACAAAAGGTAGAGGAAGAGGGACAGTCGCTCTGTTGGTGGCTAGCAATTCGGAAAGTTCGTGCAATCGAATCGACGCAAACGCCACAGACGCGTACGGCAAGAGAGCAAGAACAAAAGTGATTGCTGCGCCACGCCTCCAAGTGTTAGGGATTAAAACCCCATAGGTGAAAATCAGAATGCATATCGCCGCAACAAACTGCTGGATACTGACGTTGGCCGAAACCGCATCTTGACTCGCCGCAAATGACGAGAGCCGCGCGATGAGCATTAAATTGAGTTGCAGAGCGATCGAACCGAACAATACAAGCTCTACACAACGCAAAGCAATCAGCGAAAGTCGATCCTTGCATAAGTAAAGAAGTGCTCCGTTTCCAAGAATCGCGACTATGACCAGCAATCTTAACCACCACAGATCGTGAATCTGGGCGACAAGATTACCAATGAACGTAGTGACAAAGATCATCCCCAAAAGGAGAGAGGCACCCAACAATCGCGTTCGGAGAAGCGCGGCAGACTCGTCCGAAAATCCATGAACATCGCCCACCAAGAGGCTAAACGGGGAGCGAATCGTCGTAGTGGTATTGGTTGTGGTATCGGTTGTGGTCGTTGGCGAAGCCATTGGCTTGGACATCGCGAACTCAATTGTTTGTTCAAGTGGATCCATTTGGCACAGTCGTAAGGAGATTGGGCGGAGAGGTTTGCCATGAAGGAGATTGGAGATCCTCATTCAATGCTTGCAAGTTGGAATTGTAACGAGCATCGATTATTTGTTGATAAAATGGAGCCGGAGTGTTGCACGCGATCAAAATCGAGGGCAAGATCGATGGGTGCATCTCCCAGCCTTGAAGCCATCCGAAAAAGATGGACCGCTCCGGCCCTCGCCGCGGTTCCCTAGGGTCTTCGGATCGGCACTTAGACCTTGGAAAGGGTAGGAATTGAAAGTTCTTATATTGATGGCGTTGGCCAGTGTGTCGATTCTCTCCACTTCGACTCTTTCTCAAGATCAACCAAACATCGTTCATATTGTCGCAGACGACTTGGGATGGAAGGATGTTGGATTCCACGGTTCCGATATTCGTACTCCTAACATCGACAATCTCGCGGCCCATGGCGCGGAGTTAACCTCCTTTTACGCCCAGCCGATGTGCACACCCACCCGAGCTTGTTTGATGACCGGACGCTATCCATTCCGATACGGGCTTCAAACCGCCGTCATCCCTTCGGCTCACACGTATGGATTGCCTACGGACGAATGGCTGCTCCCCCAAGCGCTCCAGAAAGTGGGATACACAACGGCTATCATCGGCAAGTGGCACTTAGGCCACGCGGATGAAAAGTACTGGCCACGTCAGCGCGGATTCGACCATCAATACGGCCCTCTCATCGGTGAAATCGACTACTTCACTCACCAGCAACACGAAGTGTTGGACTGGTACAGCAACAACCAGAAACTCGAAGAGAATGGTTATTCCACTGAGCTGATCGGCAAGGAGGCTGTACGCTTTATCGGACAGCATCCCAAAGAGAAACCCTTGTATCTCTATCTCACCTTTAACGCTCCGCACACCCCCTATCAAGCTCCCGAAAAGTACTTGGAAAAGTACAAACACATCCAAGACCCAAACCGTCGAACCTATTGCGCGATGATCGCGGCGATGGATGAACAGATTGGTCAAGTCGTCAAGGCGATCGACGAAAAGGGAATTCGTGAACGCACGCTCATTCTCTTTCACAGCGACAATGGCGGAGTCAAAAACAAAATGTTCGCGGGAGAGGGAGACATGTCGAACGTCACGATCCCTTGCGACAATGGTCCCTATCGAGATGGAAAGGGATCGCTCTACGAAGGTGGAACCCGCGTGTGTGCTCTGGCAAATTGGCCCGGTAAAATTCAGCCCGGTAAAGTCGACGGGTTGATTCACGTTGTCGATTTGTTTCCCACCATCGCCAAACTTTGCGGCGCATCGGCCACCCCGGAAAAGCCACTCGATGGCCTGGATGTTTGGGGCACCATCAGCCGGGGAACAGCATCGCCTCGAACCGAAATCGTCTACAACGTAGAGCCTTTCCGAGCAGGCATTCGTCAAGGGGACTGGAAGCTCATTTGGCGCACTCCGTTGCCGGAATCCATGGAGCTTTACAACATCAAATACGATCCTGCGGAAGCCAAGGATCTCGCCGGACAGAATCCAGATATTGTTGCGACACTCAAGCAACGGGCGAGTGAGCTTTCCAAAACGATGGCCAAACCGCTGATGTTGCAAACAGAGTTTCAAGCAGTGCTGGAACGGCTCGCCATGCCCCCTGCATTTCCAAAGCAGTAGTACGAAAGAGTTCCTAAGCAGGTGCTCAAAACTACTTCCATCAAAGTGATGGCATTGGTTCGAACTCCCGAACGACTCCAAGTCTTTTGAGCGATTCCAATAGGCATTTCCCGAGCGTCTCAATCGACTCCCAAGCGGTTCGTGGAAGCATCTGATGCTTCACTTTATTCCAAAGATGCTCAATCGCGTTCAATTCTGGACTGTAGGCAGGAAGATGATAAAGGATTAATCCCTTCCGTGACCAATCGTCAAGATGAGATTTGACCTCATTGCAAGTATGCGGGCTTGCATTGTCAAGAACGAGAACTGTTTTGCGGCGAATGGTTTTCAGATAGTCATTGATCGCGGCAACAATTGTCTTCCCACAAATATTCGAACGTTGCACATACGTTCGAACTCGTCCCTTCGACGATTGGAATCCGATTACTTGCATGCCCTTTCGAGTTCTACCGCTTATGGGAATTAACAATCGTTGCCCCTTCTGCTGCCACGCATAGCTCACCACACCTGAAGCCGAGAAGTGTGCTTCATCTAGGTAAACAACGTTGACCTCATCGGATTCAATCAATGCTTTCAGGTGCTGTGACGCCTTCTGGAATGCCTTAGAATCTCTTTGCTTTTTGAGGGAAAGCCGGAGACGTTTCCAACGAAAGCCCATTTTCTTGATGGCCCTGCGAAGGGTCGAACGGCTGAATGCCTTGTCGGTTTCTTTCAATGCTTCATTGAGAATCACGCTTGGTTCCTGCGGATGCTCTTGAACGATCTTCCGAACTGCATCGAGATCCTTTTGGTCCAGAATGGGAGGCCTTCCCGGTCTATCCGCATCCAGTATTCCATCCCGTCCCAATTCTTCCCAACGATCTAACCAACTGCTAATCGTCTCGTATGTTACCGCCAAAATCAGACTGATTTCTACGGTGCTCAAATGCTGTGCGCTAAGGATAATCGCGTGAGCACGACACCGCGTCGTATGAGTTTCGCCGTTCTTCCATTGTCCTCTAAGCCATTCACGATCATCCTGCGTAACCGTCGCGAATTTGGTCGCATATCGTCCCATAGTGCACCTCGTAAGTAGGTGGAGAGGCTGGGCGTACCTGATCATTATTACGAGTATTTGGAGCAATTGCATCATTGCCCAAGAAGACCGCAAAGCGGTTTGCTAGCACTTGACTGTCCTTCGAATTGCAGAAGTAGTTTTGAACACCTGCTTATCCTTCTCCCACCGAATGCCGCCAAACTGGTGCTAGAGAATCACGTTCATACGCAGGCCATATACAAATGCCTCATCGGCCAACGCGCCTGCATCCGGTTTGATGTACTGCACATCAGGCGTTATGTTCATCCACGGACGGACTTGGAAGTTATAGAACATCTCAACGCCAGTTCCATCTCTGGGGCCAAAAAGCTGTCTTGGAAGCGGTCCGTATTCGGTACTTGAGCCCACATAGTACCAACCAACTCCCCACTTATCTTTTCGTTCGGCGCGAAGCTTACTGTCTCCGCCCAAGCCAGCACTTAGAAAGTATCGTAGAGGCGTTGGATTCCCATCGCTGATGGAAGCCCGACCGAAGAGGCCCCACCCCTTTCTCTCTCCTGCTTCGAACTGCTTTAGGTATTGATCGAACCCAGAGTAGAGGGTCCAAGAATCGGACTTAGTTTGAAAACCTGGTACAACCGGCTGCGGATAAACACCTGGAGGGGGCTCATTGAATTGCAGGTCCGTCAAATCGACTTTCTTCCACATCCCTCCTACGTGAACGTCACCTGGCCGATCGAATGCTCCCGTATTGACCTTGACCTCCGTACCGACAATAACGCCGTTGGCATAAAGATCATCGATATCAAAGAAATCCGTAGTTCGATCCTTGGGGTCGTAAGCGAAGACGTTGACCATCCCCCACGATTGGGGCATGGCAGCTCCCACGACAAATCCAGTATATGGAAGCCCCAAGAGAAAAGCGGGATTAGCAATGAACGCTTGGTTCACAAACTGCTCTGTACCATCTCCCCCCGCGAACTCATCTTGATCTGCCGCTCCCAAGACATCTTTCTTGCCACCGTATAGGACCAAGCTTTCGGATAGCGGTTGGGTGATGACAAAATTGGTAAGGAATAACTCCCCTTGATCGTTCGGAGCGGTCGGGAGTAATGCTGGGAAAACAGCAGGTGGAAGCGATCCGGTGTTCAGCGAAACATTGCCGTACTCTCCATACCAGTGTTCAGCTCGAACTAGAAGCGATCCGTAAGGAAGTCCACCAAATTTTTCCAAGTCGAACTTCAGATCGTATTCGCCGCGACCTGTGTACTCGAAGGTATCTCCAAACTCGAGCGGCAACGGAATCGGCGGTAACCTTTCTATCCCACCCTCGACACCGAATGCGAAGTGAGTTGAATTTCCTGAGAAAGCTACCCCTCGTTCTTTCATCCCGGACCTGTATCCAAACCAGTCACCGGTGAAGTACTGACGCTCCGCTCCGCATGACGCCAACGGGGAACAAGATGCTGTCATCGAACTCGTGGGGATGGACTGCACATCGCAGGATTCCATCGCAGACTCGCCAGCAACCTCGGCGTCGCCATGGGATCCGACAGCAGTACCTGATAGGGCAAGAGCAATAGCAAAAGCTCTACGGAGTTCCGAACGAGGTCTTCTCATCACGATAAACAATCCCTTGTTTTCGATTCTTCGAGAGACTCTTACTACAGCGAGTTGCTCTAATCAACGCTCATCATCAACTTTTCAGTCGCATCAGCCGAGCGAGTAAGTCTCACAAGGCGTTTCCGCCCGATTTGACTATTCTGCAAGCCGCACGAAAAAGCGTAGAGTAACTCCTTCAAGCCGTCTTTCCGGACTTCTACATCATCACCGAATCCGCACATTCCGCAAAGTCGGACTCCGCCGTTCAGCGGCCTAGGATTTGCGGAATCCGGGTTCAAGCAAGCCTCAAACCTGGATCGACACGCTGGATTCATTGAAAAACGGGCCACGAAAACGGACAAAACGCAAGCCACCAGATAAGATGATGGGGCTCGCGGTCTTCAAGATCGCAAAGTACGTGATCCGAGGTCCTTAATAAGAAAATGCAGAGATAGTCTGAGCATGAACCCAAAGAAGATCGCCACCTGGAATTCGGGCAAGGCATTCGTTATCAGTACGCTTTTGGCCGCCCTACCAGGGGTAGCACTAGCCGCTCCCCCCTCCATGAAGCAGGTGATCCAGTCGAGCCAGAGCCTGCCGAATGCGACGGTCTACATCGACGCGGACTTGTTGCGAAGCGTAGCCAGCGATTCCGCCGCGGCATCAGAGATGTCCCCCCAAGTGAAGGAAGTTCGGATCGCCAGCGCTCTCGACTTCTCTACGCTCCAAGCAAAGTGGGAAATCGGCTACGCATCGTTGAAGACAACCCCACCCAATGAAACCATCGCGTCTCTTTTCAAAGGATACATTGATGAAGTAGCGGGTAAGAAAATCGTTTGGACTCCCAACCAAACTTATTTGATTCCGCTCCCAGATGATGTGATGGCGATCGTTCGACCAACAGACCGAAAGCTTGTCGGACAATGGCTTCGCAAAGACAGACCCGTTAATCCGACTGGCATTCTTTTAGAGTTTGCCGACCAACCGACAGTAGACTGCGCCTTGATGATCAGCATCGACGTTGCGGATGTCCTCTCCCCATCGGCCCTGGAAAATCGTCTGTTTACATACGAGTCGGTCAGCGAAAAGGAACGCACCTCCTTTTCTCGTGAACTTTCAAAGCTCGTTGGGATCCAGCTGACTTACAATGGCGACGCAAAGTTCACCGCGAAATTCCGATTCGAAAACAGTCCGGTCAAGCTCTTTTCAGCGGCAAAGCCGATTTTGAAGGAGATGCTGATCCGAAATGGAATCTTCTTCAAGGAATTCGACCAATGGGAAATCTCCGTCGAAGGAAAAGACTTGATCGCATCTGGCAAGATTGCGATGTCTGCGCTCGACGATCTAATCGGCCTGTTCTCGGTGCATCGAATGGTTTCGAACGCTTCTGAAAAGACTGTCGATGTCAAACAGACCAGCGAAAGCAACATCGCAGAAACGTCCAAAGCCTATCTCTCCAAGGTCACCAACATCGTCGCCCGCGTTCGCGATTACTCTGCTTCGAATACAGGGGAACGGGCGCAATGGAACGGCAACATGGCTAGAAAGATCGACGATCTGCCAACGCTTAATGTCGACCCGGAATTGGTCGCATTCAGCACCGAAGTATCGAAGTGCCTGCGCAATAATATGCTCACCATGCAAATGGCCAATATCAAGACCGGCGCCGCATCCGTCGTTAACAACGCCGCTGGAGGTGCTCAGGTTTATGGCTACGAAGGCAGTTACGGTTACGGGTATGGCTACTACTACGATCCGAATGCGTACGCCAAGTACAGCACTGTCGGCCAATCAGCGGGAAATGCCAACTTCAAGCAGACCATTGCCGTTATCGAACAAAGCCTGGCTGAAATGCGAAAGAAGATGACCGACAAGTACAAGATTCAATTCTAGTATTTGATCAACTTCTAGAATTCAATCGAGGAAAGGGTGGTTCCTCTCGGTCCAAGTCCGACCGGAAGCATCTTCAAAACAACCACCCAATTTCCGATCGAAACCTTTCACAAGCTGTACTACCTTTCCGAGTGCGATCTTAAGAAAGATCCACTCGGTTGGTGGTGCTCCACGGCGGTTCGTCGTGACTCGGGGCTGGTCAGTTTCCTCTCGTGATCTCGTTCAGCATCTGGATGTCCAGTGCTTGCTCGGCAACCAGCTTTTTGAGTCGTTGGTTATCGTCCTCAAGTCGCTTCAGTCGATTGGCTTCTTCGCTCTTCATGCCCCCGTACTGGGCTCTCCAACGCGACAAAGTCGGTTCGCTGATCTCGAGGGCCCGTAGTATCTCGCCGACACTATTGCCCGGAGCATTGCATCGGCGTCTCGTAGCTTCTTCACAATCTGGTCGGCCGAATGCCGATTTCGCTTACTCGTCATCAAAGTCCTCCTGCCGTTTACGGCGATAGACTTTCATAACTCCTGGATCAACTTTTGGGGAGCACTCCAAGATCTGCAAGGGGAGAATCGGCATCGCCAAATGCGTTAGCAGAAACCCCCATTCGGTTCATCACCGAGAGGTAGAAACTGCAAAGCTTTCGCTCATTGTCATGGCGCTTTCCGAAGTCTAGAACTTGACCAGTCTTCATGGTTCCCCCCAGACCACCGACAGTGAGGAGAGGTACCCTCGTTGAGTCGTGCTTGCTACCCGACCACATGTTGTTGACGAACATCAAGCAGGAATTGTCGAGCACCGTTCCATCTCCTTCTTGCATACTCTCGAGCTTCTGGGCCAAGTATGCCAATTGACTGCTGTAGTACGTTGTCACACGTTCCCATTCGTCCGATCCATCATCGTGTGAAGCGAGGTGGTGAGGTTTGCGCACATCCAAGAAGGGATAGAAAAGCCCTGAGATGTCGCGGCACAAGAGAAGCGATGCAACCCGGGTGCGGTTGCTTTGAAACGCGAGGGCGATGATATCGCACATCAACCGCATATGCTCGCGAATGTCCTCTGGCAGTCCGTTGTCAGGGCGATTCATCTGAAAGACCGATTCCCCGGTTCTCGCGACCTTCTCCTGAACTTTGTCGATGCCGCCGCGCTGCCGCTGAATCCGTTTCTCGACTTCTCGAATACTGGTCAAATACTCATCGAGCTTCGCCTTGTCCCGAGCGCTCGCTCGCATCGCGAGACTGGACGCATCTTCTCGAACTCGGTCCAAAATACTCTTGTTGCGTTGAGTTCCCCGATTCTCGAATAGGCTATCAAACGCGAGCGACGGATAGACCTCCATAGGGACCGGAGATGTCGCGTTTTGCCAAGAGATATGAGAGCTATACGCCATGGAGAAGTTGGTCTCGTGGTACCCAGTCGTCGGTTGCTCGCATCCCAAGACCAAACTAGGAACCACATCGTCTTGCCCAATCGCATTCGCAATCGCTTGATCCACACTTATGCCACCCCGCAATTCCGCACCTTTTTGAAGCGCAGCGCCGGAAAGGATGTTGCCGGTTTGACCAGGGTGGATGCCGACTCCAGTGGCATTCTTATTGAACAGACCATTGATCACATTCAACTTCGACTTCACGCTCTCCAGCGGATGCAGGCAGCGGCTGAGCTCCATACCTTCCGGAGTTGTCTTGGCCCACCAATGATCGGGGTGCACGCCGCAAGCCATAAACATGACTCCAAAGCGTTTAGGCAATTCGGAAGCGACGTCGTCGGTAGGAGCCTCGCCCCCCCACACTTGCAGTGATTCAAGCCAGGGAAGTCCGACGAGAACGCCTGTTCCGTGAAGCCATTTGCGCCGCGAGATAGTTTGAGCACGACGTTCAGGTTGATTCATTTTCATCGCGAGACTCCTTCGTCCGAGGTAACGGTTTGCAGACGTTTATAGCGAAATGGCTGGCTCAGCACGATTCGTTCAAAAACGGTACTGATTCGATCGCCATTGTTTTGGAGGGACTGGACCAGTTCATCGACCTGAACATCATCGGCAAGAATCAACGTTCGCCCGAGCGCGAACGCCAAAAGACTTTCGCAGAAATGACGCCTGAAGTCCTTCATCCGATGCTGTTCGATATACGATCGGAGCCCCTCGATACCGATGGCTTCCTCGCCATTAGGAAGGGTGGCGTCGGTTTGAACAGGACGCCCAACAAGATCTTTGTCCCGTGGCCGTCCGATAGGATCGAATCCTTCCAGGAGCAAGCCTGCTGAATCAAATCGATTGTGGCAAGCGGCACAACTCGGGTGCTCGCGATGGATGGCGAGCGCTTCACGAAGCGTCTTATCTCCCAATTGTTGATCGGAGTTGGGGAGTTCGGGAACATTGGGTGGTGGAGGTGGTATCAGCTCACCTAACAGTCTTCGCACAACCCAGTAGCCTCGTTTGACAGGACTGGTACGAAGCCCCGGAGAATTCTGGGTGAGGAATACCGCCATCGATAGAATGCCTCCCCGTTGATATGCCTTGGCCTCCGGAAACTTCGACCATTTTCTTTCATAGACCGGTGGAGCATTCTTGACGCCGTAATGGGCAGCCAACCGGCCGTCTAGAATCATATAATCCGCATCGAGTATGCCTGCGACGGTACCTTCGTTCTGGATCAAGTAATGGAGGAACTCGATCGGCTCTTGCCACATCGAGTTTCGCAACTCGTCGTCGAATGACGAAAACTGATTGCGATCCACTGCTTGATGCTGATCGAACCTTCGGAAGTCCAGCCAATTTCCAAGAAACTCGAGCAACATGCTTTTCGCTCGAGGATCGGCCAGCATGCGTCGGGACTGCGCGACCAATACTTCTGGGTCGCTCAATCGACGTTGTCGCGCCAGTTCCATCAATTCAGGATCCGGCGTACTGGACCATAGAAAGTAGCTTAACCGAGACGCGAGCTCTTCGTCGCGGAGAGGTACCATCGACTGCCCAGTCGTCCCTATCGCAGTCGTCTCTATCGGCAGTGCAGAGACTTGTTTTGATTCGCTCCCCTCTTCCCGGACGTCATCCTCGCTCTGCGACGAAACACCTTGCAAGTCCCAGCGATAGAGATAACTCGGGGATACTAAAATGGTAACGAGGGTATCCTCCATCGCAGCGCGGTGATCACCCGACGATTGTTGCAAACTCTCGTCGTAATACTGCAAGATTCTCTCTCGGTCTCGGTCGGATAGCGGTCTTCGAAACGCGCGGCCAGCGAACTCGAGCAAGCTCGTTAATTGCTTGGGGCGAGCGTCTTTCCACTCCGTTTCAAACGCCCGGATCCTGGTATTGCAATCTTTGAAATGGAAAGCGACGGCCTCGCGAAGTGCTGACGAGGATTCCATGCCTTCGAGTTTATTCAGATAAGCATTAGCAAATCGATCGATCATCTCCTGACTCAAGGCCGATTTGTCTTCAGCGCGAACGAAATGAAAGGCGGGGTCGTTGATAAAGGATGCTTCGGCTCGCTCGAACCAAATAAAACCGCTGTATTGCCGCGTCGGAACATGGCTGATGAAATTCAGCTCCTCCCACAAACGATCGAGCTGCCGTTTTTGTTCTTCGTCGAGAATCAATTCGCAGAGCGGTTGATCGTCACGAAAAAAGCCCATCATGCTATGAAAGCCGGCACTGAGCAGCCGTCCCTTTGCTTCCCTTGCCGCCTCCTCCTCGGAGATATGTGCCCGGCCTCGCTCGAGCACGAGAAACGTGTCCGGGAAGACCGCCCCAAATTTTTCATAGTCTCTTTGAACGGCCTCTTTCGCTTCGGTCCTGTCCGACTTCATGATTGCCAATTCGGCTTCGGACAACACACAATCTTTGGTGTCTGGGTTGATCGCGTCATGATGTACGAGTCGTCGAGAAGCCGCCATCTTGCGATTCTTCCACAAGACCAATGGCTGCGATCCACCGTTCATTCCGCGAGCACCGTTGAGGTTCGCGATTCGGACTCGCATTGGACGACGCGTCTCCTCGATCCATTTGGCGATCTCTTTGCATTCTCGCTCCACCGTGTCGGACTTTTCGCGGTCACTGGGCAATGCATTCCAACGGCGCTGCAACTCCTTGGATGGTCCCCACTGAATCGTTACGTCATGCAGATGCTCCCAAATCGTCGTCAGATAGCGCGGACTCAACTTGCGAGCTCGAGCGAACTCCACCCATCTATCGGCCCCAGGAGACAAGGATTCCCGTTTCCCCTCCCAAGCAGCGAGGAGATACGCATCGAGGGCAGTGGGTTGGGCTCGATAGAAATCGACGATTCGCTGCACACAATACTTATCGCGATCGGTATCGGTTACCACGGGGTGCGGGGCGAAACGAATTCCATCGGGGGTCAAGAGCATGTGGTCCGCCACGCTGCGTGCAGCGTCCAAATACTTATTGATAAGCGAAGGGGAAATGGTCAGCGACTCTGCGGAGTTATCGAACCCCGCCGCATTGGCGGCATCGATCGGGAAACTCGCTGTCGGTTTGATGTCGACGCCGGTCAAATCGCGGATGGAGTAGTTGTATTCCGAGTTGCTAAGGCGCCGTGTACTGATGGGGCCAGGATCGCCCGCACGTCTAGCGGCCTCGCTCGTTCGAAAACGGCTCGCCCAATCTGCAAGACGCTTGCGCTCTTCGTCGCTCGGGAGCTCCCCGGCATCGGCGGGAGGCATCTCTTTCTCATGGACGCGGGAGAGGATCGCTTGCCAACTCCCCCACGCTTGATCGATATCCGACGGGGACCGAAAAATCGACATGTCCAATTTCGCTTCGGCCGTCGCAGAGTCGTGGCAATCCATGCAGTATTTGCTGAAGAGCGGAAGGATCTCGGCCTCAAAGGTTCGAGCTAACTCTTGATCGGTCTCGCTCGTATCGGCGGCAGAATTGCCTGCAGCCAGGGGAATGGGGAATTCCTCGGCGAAGGTTTTACGTGGAATAGGGATCCCAGCCAGGAGCCCAAAGGCAATGGCAATGCAAGCGACAGCAACCAAACTTTTTCGGAAGTGGAATCCGACGTGCATAAACAGCTCAAGAAGTGTTGGCGGGGAGGGTGCCGGTCCATAAAACGTACCGGATGGCAGGGATCTCATTCTAAACCATCCCGAAGTCCTTCGCGACATGCAGGAGGAATGATGTGGCTGGGGAATTTAGGAGGCGTATTCCGAATCGATGAAAGATTCTTGGGAAACGGAGCGGTTTCTAGGGGCCTGCAGATCGGGTAAACTCCAAATCATTGAAGACTCCCGCGGGGAGGGGAAGCATGGTCTGGACGACAGGCAACAAGCATCTCCCCACGGGTCAAAATCCATCACGCTGCAGGCTTTGAAAACTTATGTCGAACGCAAAAATCCGTGGCATCGTCCACGTCATCGAAGAAACGAAAACCTTTGGACAAAAAGGGTTCCGAAAGCGGACTGTCGTACTGGAACAGCAAAACGGCCGCTTCGCCAACTACATTCCTCTCGAATTCACCAATGACGGATGCGATTTGGTGGACGATCTTCGGTTGGGGGACGAAGTCGACATCACTTACCGTCTCGGCGGTCGCAAGTGGCAAAAGGATCCGTCCAGCGAAGTGAAGTATTTCCTCAGCGCTGAGGCGATGGCGTTTACCAAGGTCGGCTCCAAAGGCGAGGACTCGTTCGATGTCGACGACATCAACAACGAGTTCTCGCAATCCGGCGCCGACGACGATGCGCCGTTTTAGGAACGCCGATTGACGAGCATCCTTCGAACCGGTCGCGTATACTCTTCCACTCCAGTCGCCCGCGACATCGTCGACGTCGATCAAGGTGAGCCAGTTCTCCACTGATTTGAATCTGCAAAAAGGAAAGATGTGTTATGAGATTACGCACATGGATACGTATCGGAATCAGTGCCGCGATAGCTTGCTCTGCATGGGGACGGGAGTTTGCATTGGCAGATGAAGGAATGTGGCTCTTTAATGCCGTTCCCAAAACGGAGTTGAAGAAGAAGTACGGATTTGAGCCAACCCAAGAATGGCTGGACCATCTCATGCTTTCGAGCGTCCGTTTCAACTCGGGCGGTTCCGCATCCTTCGTCTCTTCCAATGGTTTGGTTCTGACCAATCACCACGTTGCGTCCGACACGCTCTACAAACTCTCTACGGCGGAGCACAATTACAACGAAGACGGATTCTTGGCGAAGTCACAGGCAGAGGAAATCAAAGCTCCCGATCTGGAACTGAATCAACTGATCTCGATTGAAGATGTTACCGCTCGGGTTAACAGTGCGGTCGCGGCGGGACTCAGCCCACAGGACGCCGCCAAAGCTCGACAAGCCGCCATGGCCCAGATCGAAAAAGAGTCGTTGGACAAAACCGGTTTGCGCAGCGATGTGGTAACCCTATTCGGCGGGGGTAAGTACCATCTGTACCGGTACATGAAATACACCGACGTTAGGTTGGTCTGGGCGCCCGAAGCAGGTAGTGCATTCTTCGGAGGCGATGCAGACAACTTCGAGTACCCACGCTATTGCCTCGATGTCACCTTGTTTCGCGTTTATGAAAACGGGAAACCGGCAAAGATTGAACACTTCCTCAAAATGGATCCCAACGGGGCCAAAGAAAACGATCTCGTTTTCGTATCGGGAAACCCGGGCCGTACACGCCGAATTTTTACCCATTCGGCCATCGAGTTCCAGCGTGACCACTCGATGCCCCGAACCATGAATTATCTCCGTCGCAAGGAGATTCTCATGCAGCAATATGGTCTGACTGGTCCGGAACAAAAGCGACGCGCGAAAGACGATCTCTTCGGGATCCAAAACTCCCGAAAAGCAATCGGCGGCATGTTGGCCGGATTGCAAGATCCTGCCTTTGCAACTTCGAAGAAGAAGGAGGAATCGGCCCTGCGCGAGAACGTTTCTTCAGACCCCAAGCTCAAGCCATTCGCAGGTGCTTGGCAACAAATCGAACAATCGCAGGCGAAACGAAAGGAATTGCTCACCCAGTCGGTGAGCCTTCGCACGAAATTGTACGGCGTTGCTGAAACTCTCGTGCTCATGGCGATCGAAGACACCAAAGCCAGCGCGGAACGTTTTCGTGAATACCGAGACAGCAACCGCGAATCGTTTCTTCAAGAGCTATATTCCGATGCGCCAATGTACGACGATCTAGAACGCATTCAACTCGCAGATGAACTTGCTCGGTTATCTGAAGATCGAGGAGGAAACGACCCGTTCGTTCGCAAGGCACTTCAAGAAAAGGGGCCAAAAGATCGAGCGTCGGAGCTGATCGGAAAGACGGAATTGTTCTCGGTTGAAGGTCGCAAGAAGATTGCAGCTGCTGGACTAGAGGGACTGAAGAAATCAACCGATCCTATGATTCAACTTGCCCTCGCCATGGAACCCGAGTACCGACGCGTTCGCGAACTTACCGACAGTATTGATGAGACGGAACGGCAGGCCTATGCCAAGATCACCGAGGCCAAGTTTGCGGTGGCAGGCGACACTCTCTATCCCGATGCGACCTTCACTCTCCGCCTTTCCTACGGACAAGTAAAAGGATACGAGAGCAACGGCGGGACCGTCCCTGCCGCCACAACACTCGCGGGAGCCTTCGATCACGAGTCCAAACACCTTGCCGAAGAGCCTTGGATTCTCCCCAAGAGCTGGAAGTCGGCGAAAGATAACTTCAACGGTTCGGCTCCCTTCAATTTTGTTTGTACTGCGGACATCATCGGCGGCAATTCGGGATCCCCTGTCGTCTCCAAAGAGGGCGCAATGGTTGGGATCATTTTCGACGGCAATATCGAAAGCCTGACCGCAGATTTTTACTACACCGATCAAGTTTCGCGAGCCGTTTCCGTCCACATCGCTGGTGTCCTCGAGGCAATGCGAAAAATTTACGATGCGGGACATCTGGCCGACGAAATGGGGAAGTAGTCTAGGGTGTAATTGGACTTGAACGTCCTTCCTTCCGCCACCTAAGCCCTCGTTGCCCCCAAGCAAAGTCATCTGTAAAACCCCGGAAAACACCATGGTCACAAACCTATTGAGTTATCGCTCGGTCGTGGTGTCGGGGGCCTTGTGCCTTGCCATCTTGTGGGCAACGGATCCCATGGGTACGAGAAGCAGTCAAACGGTTGCAATCGCGGCCGAGAGCGATGGAGCGGATTCGAATTATCCCAAACGAATCCGACTGGAGCATGTTCCAAACTGCATTCAAGTGACCGATGGAGTCTACTCAGGGGGACTTCCAGAGGGAGAGAAAGGATTTGAAGAGCTTCAAGCGCTCGGGGTAAAAACTATCATCAGTGTCGATGGTATGACACCCGACATAGGGACTGCCAAGAAGTTTCAACTCCGTTACGTTCATTTACCGCACGGGTACGACGGGATATCAACAGGAAGAATGCTGGAAATCGCGAAGGGATTGCACACCCTGCCCAAACCTATATTCATTCATTGCCACCACGGCAAACACCGCAGCCCAGCTGCGACAGCTGCCGCATGTGTGACTTTAGGATGGATCGACCAATCCACAGCGAACAAAGTACTTCAAGTGGCTGGGACCAATCCCAACTATCGAGGCTTGATTTCATCGGTCACCAACGCCAGAGCGATCCCTTCAGCGGACCTCGACAAGGTAGAAGGAAAATTTCAGGAAATTGCAGCGGTTCCACCCTTGATCGAAACCATGGTCGCCATGGACGAGCACTTCGAGGCCATTGCGAAAATCGATCCCTCGCTATCCCAAGATCACAAATCTCGAACGGTGTTGGCAGATCGAGTGCTGCTAATGACGGATCATTACACAGAACTTCAACGAATGGCGGAACAAGAAAATGCCCCGAAGGAATACCAAAACCTTCTCAAAGTAGGGGAGTCCGTTTGCGTCGAACTCGAAACCGAACTACGCCAGCCTAGTACCGCAGCCAAGCCGTTAGATGTCAAGCCACTGGTCGAGCGCCTAAAATCGAACTGCACGTCATGTCATCAACTATTTCGTGATAACCGAACGCCAGACAAACCGCAACGCTGAGAGTCGGGAGCGATCCTCCCTAAAGCGGTGGTAAAACCTATTTTTGGAACTCGCATGTTGTTTGCTCTGGTATTCGTTCTGCTCCTCCCACTGGTTGTTCTCCCTGTAGCTCTCTTTCTCAAGAACTTGAAAGAGTTTAGTCCCGCAACTTCGGATCCCGCGCGGATCCGCGAAGCGGAGCGTGAGGCGATCAGCGTATGCATCCCCGCGCGAAACGAAGAACGCAGTATTGCCAATTCGCTTGAATCGATCCTCCAGTCGACTCACCCTACCTACGAAGTTTTGGTACTGGACGACCATTCAGAAGATCGCACCCGCGAAATTGTGGAATCCTATTCCAAACAGAGTGAGCGTGTGCGTCTGGTGACTTCGAATCCATTGCCGCCTGGATGGAACGGAAAACAGCATGCGTGCTGGCAATTGGCACAGCAGGCGAAGCATCCAACACTCCTGTTTCTGGACGCAGATGTGCGGCTCGCTCCCGATGCACTGACGCGTTGCATCGCGGAACAACAACTTCGGGGGGCTCCTCTCATTAGCGGCTTTCCGTTGCAAGAAACCGGCACGCTTGCAGAGAAAACTCTCATTCCGATGATGCACTACGTGCTGCTATGCTACTTGCCTCTCGATCGCATGCGGTCGACGACCAAGCCCGAGTTTGCGGCCGGCTGCGGACAGCTATTCGTCGCCCAGCGAGAGCCTTACTTCACGTGCGGTGGCCATCAGGCGATTCAGCAATCTCGTCACGATGGCATTCAATTGCCTAGGGCATTTCGCCGCCACGGATTCCGAACGGACCTGTTCGATGGGACAGACATTGCTCGTTGCCGAATGTATGAAACGACATTACAAGTAATGAGAGGCTTGCTCAAAAATGCAACCGAAGGAATCGCGAATCCAAAGCTCATCGTTCCGTTCACGATTTTGCTTGTCGGCGGCAACTTGCTCCCAATTGGGCTGCTCGTCTCTGCACGGTATGGCAAATCAAGTATCTTCGTTCTAGTGTTGCTCGGGGCATTGGTCCTCATGACATGGATTCCCAGGGTCCTAGCTGCGATTCGATTCCGTCAATCGATTGGCGGTGCGCTCCTTCACCCCATTGCAATAGCGATCTTCATCTCTCTTCAGTGGATCGCTTTGATCCAGAGACAGCTGGGGGCTCAAGTCACTTGGAGAGGAAGGATCTAAGCACGATCCTGCGCTCGTGACCTATGTGTCCGATTTGAGTGCGTTTCGAAGTGTGTCCATCGTTGCTCTTTGGCGAGACTCGACAAACTCTTTGGCCTTCGTCACGTTTTGCAAGGCCCATTCGCGATCTTGAACCATGCGAAGCGCCGCAGGTGCGACTTGGCGTCGTTCTGCTTCCACATCGAGATCGAATAGCCAATCGCCAAGCCCAATGTCTTGCCACATGAAGCCCTTCGTGGTCTGCTCAGCCCAGCGGCAGACGATGGCAGGGACGCCGTTTCCGACGCACATAATCGGAGAATGCATTTCATTTCCAAAAAGTCCAAGGCTCATGCGATAGGTTGATAATGCTTCGTCGGTGAGCCAATACTCCTTTCGATGAACAACCCGCGACTGCAAGTTTGCACGGAGTTTGTCCCACAGTAACTCCTTTCCGACTGCCATCTGCGTTTGGTCCTCCGGGCACAGCAGAATCTTGTAGGGTGTATTGGCCAGGATCTGCTGAATTGCTTCGAGAAGGGGAGCGTGATCCTGGGCTTTCATCGCTTCATTTCTCGCATGTTTCACAGGGTCGAGGGGGCGATTCTTGGATTCAATCAACCAATACGGGGTGTATCGCAATCGCGGAATACAGCAAACGAATTCGAAGGGTCGAAGGTCATGTTCGGCAAGAAACTTTTTCGCTCGATCATCGTTTGCAAGATCGGTTGCAAAAGCACCATCGGGCGCAAACTCCATGACAGGGCAAGTGCACCCTGCGACCTTGGCAAGCGCTAGCGATCGGGAGTCGCGGAAATACGCGAATTGCGCCTGGCTGAGAAGAGAAACGGTTTTTTGAAATCGTTCGTCGGGTATCTCCTTGGTATCGGTCGAGCCGATGCGAGAAAGGGTGATCCCATAAACTCCAAACGGCTTCCCTGTTTGTTCCACCCAAGTTCGCACATCTTTTTCTGCGACTAACGATGGGCCTGACCCGTGCAACAAAAAATCGCAGCGTCCCATCGCTTCCGATATCTCCGACTTTGTACGAACGAGCTTGAGATTGGGAAAACGGTTCATAAGGAGGGACTCGACACCGTCAGCCAGGCTGCTGGGCCATAGTGTCACCTCCGCATTGGGGAGATGCTTTTCCAAGAGCGCCAAGACACCGGGAGTGTGAGCGATATCGCCAATATTGACGGTTTGCCACGATGACCTTAGCAGTACTTTGGGGAACTTTGACGACTCTTGGCTAATGGCGGAGCACCATGGGCGCAAGGCGATCGCAGTGGCTCCAATTCCGGCAAGGATCCGACGTCTTGGCAGCTGCGTATTAGAGAGAGGCATGACTGGGCTCACGTGGCAAAGGAATTAAAACCGGTACAAACATCCATGTTTTGAAGATCGTCAAGGTTCTTTTGAAGTATCCATTCTACCCCGTCGATTCCATTAACAAAGCGCGGTTATTTAATTCAGGACACCCCAATTTTATTTTTACGTAGTGTCCCAGGCACGACCATCGGGATGGACGCTGAAAATGACCGACAATTTCATTGATGGCAAACCGACCCAGAAACGCATGGAGGATCACCTATGGATCCTCCTCTTCGGCGTAACCATTTTTCTGGGTGCGTTTCTGCTCTTTCAGGTCCAGCCTGTGATCGGCAAACTGATTTTGCCTTGGTTCGGCGGCAGTCCTGGCGTCTGGACCACTTGCATGCTCGTCTTTCAGTGCTTGCTATTCGCAGGTTACACCTATGCGCATTTCCTGGTCGCACATCTGCGCTTGAAGGCACAAGTTATCTTGCACTGCGGATTGCTTCTCGTCGCGGTAACGATGCTACCCATTGCACCCGCAGAAACATGGAAGCCACATAGTGGCGAATCCCCGCAGTGGAACATTATCGTTTTGCTCCTCGCCCATGTCGGCGCACCTTACTTCTTATTATCGGCGACCGGCCCGCTGCTTCAAAGCTGGCTGGCCCAAAGTCGCTTGATCGATAAACCGTATCGACTCTATTCACTATCTAATATCGGGTCGATGTTGGCATTGCTGAGCTTTCCGTTCGGCGTCGAGATTTGGATGAGTTCGAGCGAGCAAGCAACGGTTTGGAGTGCCGCTTTTATTATTTATGGATTGCTATGCGGGTTGGGAGCATTCGGGATCGGATTCCTCGCCAAACATCATTCGCCTTCCACGAGGGAAGTTAGCGAGGGCAACTCAGAGGGTACGTTGACGATCCTACCACGCGAGCATGAAGCAAAAGATACGCGATGGATCTCGTGGTTGCTATATGCCATGCTTCCTTCGATGATGTTGCTGGCAACCACCAATCAAGTGTGTCAAGATACGGCTGTCATTCCCTTTCTTTGGATTGCTCCGCTCGCGTTTTACCTGCTCTCATTCATCCTGACATTCGAAAGCGAGAGATGGTACCTTCGGCGCCCGACGATACAACTGGCCGCCCTCTGCTACCTAGCATTGTATGGCCTCAAACTCATGGGTTGGAAGACTCACTTGGCCGTCGAAATCGGGCTGTACTTCGCTGGACTGTTCATGATCTGCATGGTTTGCCACGGGGAACTCTATCGATCCCGCCCGGGCACCAGTCGGCTAACCCACTTTTATCTCACCATCTCGCTCGGGGGAGCTTTGGGAGGAGTGTTCGTTGGGTTCATTGCCCCCCTCTTGTTCCGAGGATTCTACGAGTTTCCCCTCGCGCTGTTGGGAAGCACGATGCTGTTTCTCGAAACCTACCTTCGCTCTTCGACTATATGGAAATTGCGGATTCCTCAGCACGTCAAAGGTGGTCTCGCGTTTGGCATTCCGATTGCCGCGGTGGTTTGGCTTACCTTCTGGAATGCGACTGCAAATCAACAACTCGTTACCAAACGGAATTTCTACGGCGTCCTCAGTGTGACCGACGGACGCGATCTGAGCGGTTCAAAATCGATGCGGAAGCTGGTACATGGTCGCGTGGTGCATGGATCGCAATTTTTGGAGGAAGGCATGCGGAGTCTCCCCTCGACCTACTACACTCCGACTTCGGGAATCGGCAAGACGTTGAACCTGCTACAAGATCGGACATTGAATGTCGGTGTGGTTGGATTAGGTGCGGGTACGCTGGCGACCTATGGAAGAGAGGGTGATCGATACCGATTCTACGAAATCAATCCTGATGTTATTGCATTCGCCAAGGAGCACTTCACGTTTTTGCGAGACTCCAACGCAAGAGTGGAGTTTGTATTGGGAGATGCTCGACTGGAACTGGAACGCGAGGCGAACCAGAGCTTTGACATCCTGGTGCTCGACGCGTTTAGTGGCGACGCGATCCCGGTCCACTTGCTCACCGAGCAAGCCATGGATATCTACTGCCGACACCTCAAAGAAGGTGGCGTTCTGGCAATTCACATCTCGAACCTGTACTTTGATCTTCAAGCTGTGGTGAGTGGACTCGCAGATTCAAAGGGTTTTCAATGGGAAGTCGTCGAGGGAGCGGCACTAGCAAGCCCCGATGCGTACGATTCCAAATGGGCGATATTGTCCAAGGACTTTCGAATTGTCGAATCGCTCGAAGTGGAGGGTAACGATCGCGATGCAAAGAATGGTCAGGAAAGAAATCGCACCGTGAAATGGACGGACGATCAAAGCAACTTGTTCCAGGTACTCAAAGGGATTCGGTAGAAGCGATGTTGCCCGCAGGGATGGGGAAAAATTGGAAAGACTTCTGGAAACGACAGAATGTAATTCCCAGTATTCGGAAAACGATCCGGTGGTGGGCATTGAGTGCTGCCGTCGGTGCAACGGTCGGCACGCTTGTCGCGTTGTTTCTCTTCGGCTTGGATCGTGTGACCGAAGTCCATTGGCAATACCCTTGGTTGCTCTATCTCCTTCCTGTAGCCGGTGCTATCTCGGCTTGGATGTTTACGCTATCAGGACGAGGGGCCGATCGAGGAAACAACCTCATTCTCGAAGAGATTCATGAACAGCGCAGTGGAGTTCCGATGAGGATGGCTCCGCTAGTGCTGCTTGGGACTTGGCTCACCCACTTGTTCGGCGGTTCCGCTGGGCGCGAAGGGACAGCTGTTCAAATGGGCGCCGCAATCGCGGCAGGGGTCGGACGTTGGCTTCGACTCTCACGGGAAGAGACACGATCCCTTTTGTTGTGTGGAGTCGCCGCTGGATTTGGCTCTGTATTTGGAACACCTGTTGCCGGTGCCATTTTTGCAGTCGAGTTCTTGGTCAATGGAAGACTCGCGAGTCGCCCCATTCTCCCCTGCTTGATCGCATCGATTGTTGGAGATCAAGTCACGCTGTTGTGGGGGATCCAACACACTCAGTACGTCATCACTTTAGATCCTTCGATAGCGTTAGGTCTTCCAGTAACCGTTGGGGCGAAGGTCGTGTTGGCATCCGTTTGTTTTGGGGCAGCAAGCGTCCTGTTTGCCAAAGCTACGCATCTGGTCCAGGACTATTCCAAGAGATGGATTGCGATGAATTGGCTGCGTCCGTTCATTGGTGGTTTAGCAATCATCGCGTTGGTCCAACTGCTTGGAACGCGTGACTATCTGGGATTGGGAGTATCCGCACCGCACGGCAACCCAAACGCGGTGACCATCCAATCTGCCTTTCAAGAGGACGGTGCAGAACCCCCAAGCTGGCTATTCAAATTGCTCTTTACCGCGATCACTGTTGGAAGTGGCTTCAAAGGTGGGGAAGTTACCCCACTCTTTTTCATCGGTGCAACGCTTGGTCATGTTCTCGGGGACGCGTTGGGGCTGCCCACCGGATGGATGGCCGGATTAGGTTTGGTCGCTGTTTTCTCGGGAGCAACCAAAACACCAGTTGCCAGTACCTTCGTTGCTATAGAGTTGTTCCTTCCGCATGGTGAAGGACTAACCCAATCTGGATTCGTTGTATATGCCGCGATCGCCTGCTTCGTGGCGTATGCCGTCAGTGGCCCGACGAGTATCTATCACGCTCAACGCCATCACTCTGAGGTGGGTTGAACCTTGCTCGTAACTCGCCTTCGAATCCGGCTGGGAACGAGACATAATCCGCCGGCCATTGCAATACAAAGCAAGGAGCCAGGTTCAGGTACCGCTTGAAAATTCGCTCGGTAGCCGATATCGACGAAAGAGCCCAAGGTCATATTGCTGATAAAAGGAGTCCCTTGCGAATCG
The DNA here is from genome assembly GCF_001610875.1 of Pirellula sp. SH-Sr6A. NCBI lineage: Bacteria > Pseudomonadati > Planctomycetota > Planctomycetia > Pirellulales > Pirellulaceae > Pirellula > Pirellula sp. SH-Sr6A. The sequence goes on from NZ_CP011272.1 coordinate 746,988, forward strand.
TTGTTGAGCCATCCCGTCATCAACTCGTAACGCATGTCGCGACCGAGCGAGTCCCGAACCCCTGTGACCCCTGCCCCCCCATCGACTTCGTTCCAGTGGCCATTTCGTGTCCCTCCACCTCCCCCTAGCTCGACATTGGGGGTCCCCGTCTGGCCAAACTCCGATTGCCAGAAACTGGTTGCGGAGGTGCCGGTAAACTCACCACTTCCAGTCACGTAAACACCGTTGTCCGTCCACAGCGTCCCAAACCCCATGACATGTCCCATCTCGTGGAGAATAACGTCATCAAAGACATTGCTGGCGACTAAGTTCGATATGTCAGCAATATCGAACCTCATCAGGCCGTCCGAGGCTAGTTCAAAGTTCAGCTGGTCAACGATTGTTGCTGTCGGACCGGCAGACCCCAAAACTTGCCCAACGCCGTCGATCGCTTCCACCGATGCATTGATGTTTAGCGTCGTCAGCTGTGTACCAATGGTCGCTGTACTCCCTGAGGACCGCCCCACGACGAAGCCATTTTGGTAACCTGAAATCAAGGACTGCCAGCGATTCGCCGCGTCGATAAAGAAGGGTTGGTAAACCTGATTGCCCGAGTAATTCACGTTGATGATGAATTCCGCATGACAGGCGGTGCAACTTCCCAGTAGGGCAAGCCACGACAAGACGACCGAAAAACAAACTCGTAACACCGAGCAACTCCTTGTGCGAACGTTCCCGTAAATCCATGGGGCGTTGGGCGTGCGTGGAGCGTGGTTCGATTTGTCGGACTGAAAGTAGTCTAAAGGTTTGACGAACGAGAGCCAAGCAATTTTTCGGAAAAAGGAACGTTGGACCGGGAGACTGAAAATCGCAGGTCGCGAGACGGGTGCAGAACTGAAGAGTCACGTTGCAGATCGAAGGGACTTGGTACACACTGTAGGCGGGTCGGTCCGAATCATCGGCCAGCTAAGTTACTCAGCCTCGCTTTGTTCGGAGACTTTTCTTGAGCCGTTCCATCGCTTCCTTGTTGCTTTTGGTTGTATCAACTCTCGCACCGATTTGCGCTTCAGCTGCAGATTGGACCATCCCCGTCGCAGGGAACGCGTTTCGACTTGAGCCAACAGATGAAGGACGCCGCGGCGGCTTTCAACGCGATGGAAGTCTTCGATTGTCCAAGCCGAGTGACCAGTACGTTGTTTACTTTCGCGTTGACCGCCCAGCCACATTTCAGCTTTCGGCGCGCGTTCGATCCCATGGAGACGGCGGGAGTGTGCGATGGAAGGTCCGGGATCGTTCTTTCTCGGTGAAAGCGCAGGGCAACGAGTTCGAATTGGTACAAGTTGGAGAAATCGTTGCAGAGAAGGCAGGTTACGTACGTATCGAAATCTCCGGTGAGGAAGGGAACGGCCCTGATGGTGTTGAACTACAGGACTTACAAGTCTCCTCCCAAACCGAAGGGCTCGTCGTCGACTTTGTTCGGAGCAACGACGGAAACATGTTTTATTGGGGGCGCCGAGGGCCATCGGTGCACCTGACTTACGAAACTCCTAAGAATCTTTCCCTCCAGTACGCCTATAGCGAAATCACGGTTCCGGCTGGTATGGACCAGGAAGGTTCATACTTTATGGCCAATGGTTTTTCCGAAGGATACTTTGGATTCCAGGTTAACGGTCCTCAAGAGCGTCGGGTTCTTTTCTCCGTTTGGAGTCCTTTTCAAACCGATAATCCAAAAGAGATTCCAGAGGAGCAAAGAATTCAAAAGCTCGCATCGGGTCCCGACGTTCGGATCGGCGAGTTTGGAAACGAAGGATCTGGTGGCCAGAGCTACTTGATCTACCCTTGGCATGCCGGAACGACCTATCGATTCCTCACCGAAGTGAAACCGGATCCGAATTCGACCGAACACACAATCTATACCTCTTGGTTTGGAAACAAGGAACAGGATGAATGGCGACTGATCGCCAGTTTTCGCCGTCCGAAGACCAGTACCCACCTGCGCGGTTTTCATTCCTTCCTTGAAAACTTCAATCCACAATTTGGCCATCTGACGCGAGGGGCAAACTATGGCAACGTTTGGGTAGTCGATACGCAAGGAGAGTGGCACGAGTGCACCCGTGCGAGGCTCTCCGCGGACGCTACCGCGAAAGGTCGCCATCGGCTGGATTTTGACGGGGGAGCCAAAGGAAACCACTTCTTTATGCAAAACTGTGGCTTCTTTGACCAAACAGGCCGTGTCGGAGAATTCTTTAGCCGCGAATCCACGGCGCCTGACAAGCCAAAGATCGACTTCGCATCCCTGCCGAAATAAACAACCCTCTGCACCGAGGCATTGTGTCCGTTTGCATGGTCGAACCTAGCTTTTGACGTCCACAAAGATTGGTTTGACGTTACAATCCCGGAACATTTTTGTAGGTCGGAAGTGCCTGCTCGCATCCGAGAGACTCCAATGGACAGAGTTGAGTGAGGAAAGATGAACCCATCGACGTTAGAAATCGTTGCGACGATCCTTTTTGTTCTGGCAGTTCTCCACACGTTTGCGGTCAAGCAATTCGCCAAGTGGGCTCACAAGTATCCGGCAGGATCCATCCCTGAGAATCTGCTCCACTTTCTCGCCGAAACCGAAGTCGTATTCGGGCTTTGGGGGGCAGCCCTGTTTGCTGCTGTGGCGGCGCTCAGAGGCTCAGTCGACGAGGCGGTTCAATACATCGAGGGACTCAACTACACAGAAGCGAAATTCGTTTTGGTGGTGATGGTGGTCGCCGCTACTCGTCCGATTGTGATGCTGGGTGAAGCGATTCTTAGTGGGTTGGCCAGTCTTCTCCCGCTGCCGAAGAGCGTTTCGTTCTACTTGGTCGCGCTCTCCGTCGGTCCATTGCTCGGATCCTTCATCACCGAGCCCGCGTCAATGACACTTCTCGCAATTGTTCTCAAGCGTCGTTATTTCGATAACGGCATATCGTACAAGCTTGCGTATGCCACATTGGGGCTCCTGTTTGTCAATATTTCTATCGGCGGTACGCTTACTCACTTCGCAGCCCCTCCGGTACTGATGGTCGCCCACACCTGGCACTGGGATACTTGGTTCATGTTATCTCATTTTGGTTGGCGAGCGGTATTGAGCGCCATTGCGTCTTCCATCGTCGTGGTAGTGATCTTCCGAAAGGAATTGACCGGGTTGGAGGTACTGGAAGACCGACGCGAAACCGTTCCCTACTGGTTGACGGCCTTGCATTTGTTTTTCCTCGCTGCTGTCGTGTACTTCGCTCACCATCCGGATGTGTTCTTCGGAGTGTTCATGTTGTTCTTAGGGCTGACCACTGCGACGCGCGAGTACCAAGACAACTTGAAGTTGCGTGAAGGGCTTCTCGTGGGGTTCTTCCTGGCTGGACTTGTGACTCTCGGTAGTTTGCAGCAATATTGGCTCAAGCCTCTCATTGAGTCCTTGGATGGATCGATGCTCTATTTTGGAGCCACAGCATTGACGGCGGTAACCGACAACGCCGCTTTGACATATCTAGGCTCATTGGTCGAAGGCATCAGCGACGATCTAAAGTATGCCTTGGTTGCCGGAGCTGTAACCGGCGGGGGCTTGACTGTGATCGCCAATGCGCCGAACCCAGCAGGAGTTGGAATCCTCCAAACATCGAAGGCCTTTGGTTCCGAAGGCATCAGTCCGTTGGGGTTGTTAACGGGTGCTATAGGCCCGACCCTCATCGCAATTGTCTTCTTCTGGTTCATGTGACCCATCGTGAGAGTCGATCCGTTGGACAGCGACCTTTTGGAGTATTTGCGGAGGATCCTTAATTCCCGCGTGTACGATGTGGCTATCGAGACCTCCCTCGAGAGGGCGGAGAAGCTTTCGCAGCGTGTGAAGAATCCTGTTTGGCTCAAACGGGAGGACACGCAACCGGTTCACAGTTTCAAGCTGCGCGGTGCCTACAACAAGATGTCGCGATTGTCCCGCGAAGAACTTGATCGCGGAGTTCTCTGTGCGTCAGCTGGGAATCATGCCCAAGGTGTCGCGTTGAGTGCGAAGCGCTTGGGATGCCGAGCCGTTGTCGTCATGCCGTTGACAACACCGCGTCTCAAGTCCGATGCAGTACGGTCCCTCGGTGCAGATGTTCGTTTAGCGGGGGACAGTTACTCAGACGCGTATGCCTACGCCTTGGAACTCCAGCGAGAGGAAGGCTTGATCTTTGTCCATCCCTTCGATGATCCGGACGTGATCGCGGGGCAAGGTACCATCGGAATGGAGATTCTGAGGCAAGCTCATCATCCAATCCATGCGGTCTTTGTAGCCATTGGTGGTGGCGGTTTGATCGCAGGTGTTGCGGCCTACATCAAAGCCATACGACCCGAAATCAAAGTGATCGGTGTTCAAATGATCGACTCCGATGGGATGATTCGGTCCGTGGAAGCCGGCGCAATTATCCCTCTGCAAGACGTTGGGTTGTTCTCCGATGGCACGGCTGTGAAACAAGTAGGGGAAGAGACCTTTCGATTAACTCGCAATCTGGTCGACGGGTTTGTTCGAGTCAACACGGACGCTGTCTGCGCTGCGATCAAGGATGCTTTTGAGGATACACGCAGCATCTTAGAGCCTGCCGGGGCTCTGGGTATCGCTGGGTTGAAACAATACGTTCAGCAAACCGGGATTCGCGATCAGCACCTCGTCGCAGTCACTTGTGGCGCCAACATGAATTTCGATCGACTTCGCTTCGTCGCTGAACGAGCCGAGTCCGGGGAAGAAAGAGAAGTCCTGTTAGCCGTCACAATCCCGGAAAAACCAGGGAGTTTTCGAAAACTCTGCGAGTCGATCGGTAGCAGAAATATCACTGAGTTCAATTACCGAATGTCGGATACCGATCAAGCCCATGTATTGGTCGGGTTATCGATCCAGGACCACCATGAAATACCCATTCTGTGCAGCATGCTCGAAGACGTGGGCTTCCGTACGATTGATCTGGCCGAGAACGAACTCGCGAAAGAGCACCTTCGCCATATGGTTGGAGGAAGGAGTCGAGTGAATGGTAAGGAACGGGTTTATCGATTTGAGTTCCCCGAGAGATTGGGAGCGTTGTCCAAATTTCTAGTGAACATGCGCCCCAATTGGAACATCAGCTTGTTTCATTATCGCAATCAAGGTGCTGATTACGGGCGCGTTCTCGTTGGGATTCAATTCCAAAAGGACGAAGAGCAATCGTTTCAGAAAGCGATGTCCCATCTCGGTTATCATTTTATCGACGAGACACAAAATCCTGCTTACCAAATGTTTTTGAGATAGCCCCGAGCCTTTTTGGAGAACGTGCTCTCTATCGCCTCGCGGTACCAATCAAAAACATTGAATTCTTCGACGCAGGTGTACGACGTTTATGCTAGAAATCGATGGATCGCGAGGGGAGGGTGGGGGACAAATTCTCCGCACATCCCTGTCCCTATCCACCCTCACGCAGACTCCAATCCGTCTGTTCCATATTAGGTCAAATCGATCTCGACCGGGATTGCAAAATCAGCATCTGGTGTCGGTTCTCGCGGCTGGACGAATCTGCGACGCAGAGATCTCGGGGGCTGTTCTCGGTTCACGGGAGATTTGCTTTCGACCTGGGCCGATCCGAGGGGGCGATTATTCCTTTTCGATCGGCTCTGCGGGGAGTTGTATGCTGGTTTTGCAAACGATTCTACTACCGCTTGTTTTGGCGGATTCCCCGTCTCGCCTTGTGTTAGAAGGAGGCACGCACAATCCATTCGCCCCAACCGTACACTTCCTAAACGCATGCTACCTCCCACTGCTAAGAAAGATGGGCATCCAAGTCGAATTGAAACTTGAGAGGCCCGGCTTTTATCCTGCCGGAGGAGGGCGGTGCACTGTGGACATAAAGCCTTCGGTCGATGGTCTACGACCTATCGAAGTGCTTGAGCGTGGGCAGTTACGGTCGCAAAGCGTGCATGCCTTGATCTCCCAATTGCCCGAATCGATCGCGAATCGCGAACTTCAGGTAGCACTCCGTGTCTTGCAATGGTCCAAGAAGTCCGTGAGGCAGGAACAAGTAGAATCACTTGGGCCAGGTAATGTCTTACTCGTACATTGCGAGTTTGAACACGTATCGGAACTCGTCTCCGGTGTCGGAGAAAAGGGGAAATCAGCGGAGATCGTTGCGAAAAATGCGGCCCGCGCCATGCAGGCCTACCTAAAAAGCGACGCTCCGATCGGATTGCATTTGGCGGATCAGCTTCTCTTACCGCTTGCCCTAGCAGGTGGCGGAGAATTGCGATGTCAGGGCATCACGGAACACACCTTGACCAATATCGGGACCATCCAATTATTTCTTCCGATTTCCATTGCCCATCGAGCGCTCGCCGACGGCACTTATCATGTTGCACTGGCAAAGGAGTAACACCATGAAAACGCGTGAACTCAACAATCTAGGAATCCCAAAAGGCATGGCGATGCAGTCCGCAGTCGCATGTGTTCGCCTCGCCTCCCAAGCGGGTTTGAACCACTCGGAGCTGCGTGAAAAAGTGCAGTCGTTGGTTGCGAACCCTACGGGGCATCTAACAGATCCCATTTGGAAAGACTTGGCTCAGACGCTGGATCAGGTATTCGCATCGCAAGCTCGATATGTCGGCCGGGATCAAGCAGCATCGTGGCGACAATGGGGCGACGATATCGATCCAGGTGCCATCGGACAAATGGAAGACGCCTGTCGATTGCCCGTGACTGTGGTTGGAGCTTTGATGCCAGACGCCCACGTCGGCTACGGATTACCCATCGGAGGCGTACTCGCCACAAAGGACTGCGTGATTCCCTATGCAGTGGGGGTCGATATTGCATGTAGGATGAAATTGACAGTTCTCGACATGCCGGTCGAAACGCTGGAAAACGATTCCGAACGACTGAGAAACGCTTTGGAGCGGGAAACGCAATTTGGGATTGGCGCCAGCTTCAAACGTCGTCGTCAGCACGATGTGATGGACGCGGATTGGTCCGTGTCGCCGATTACGGCGGAAAACAAGGACAAGGCTTGGAAGCAGCTTGGGACCAGCGGTAGCGGCAACCACTTCGTTGAATTTGGCGTGCTAACATTGCCTGAATCGGATTTGGGATTGGACTCCGGCAGATACCTTGCCTTGCTAAGTCATAGCGGCTCTCGGGGTACGGGTGCATCGGTTTGTTCGCATTACAGCGAGATCGCAAAACGAATGCACCCTGAACTTCCTCGCGAACTCAGCAACCTAGCTTGGCTCGACCTGAATTCGCAGGAGGGGAAAGAGTATTGGGATGCCATGAATTTAATGGGACACTATGCGGCAGCCAATCACGCCTGTATCCACCGCGCAATTGCCGAACATTTGGGTGTTGAGGTGATGCTCGACGTCGAGAATCACCACAATTTCGCTTGGCGAGAATCGCACGGCGGGGAGGAGCTCATTGTCCATCGGAAGGGAGCGACCCCTGCTGGAAGTGGCGTGCTAGGGATCATCCCCGGATCGATGGGGGCGCCTGGCTACATCGTTCGTGGAAAAGGGGTGAAAGCCTCTCTCCTGAGCGCTTCGCACGGTGCAGGACGCAAGATGAGCCGGACAGCGGCGATGAAGCAATTTCAATGGAAAGACGTGATGAAATTCCTAGCAGAACGCCAAGTCACGTTGCTCTCGGCTGGACTGGACGAGGTTCCCATGGCGTACAAGGACATTGAGCAAGTCATGGCGGCTCAATCTGACTTGGTGGAAAAGGTTGCGAGATTCGACCCCAGACTGGTCAAGATGGCCAAGGCCGGTGAACGACCTGAGGACTAACAAAGAACAGACGCTGGCAACCACCAGCGTCCGTTCACTTTTCTAAAGTCTTGACCTTCCTGCTTGGATAATCTCCGTCAATTTCTGATCGAGCTGTTGTGTTCGATCCGGATGTTGCTCGCTCAGATCCTTCGACTCTCCTGGATCCGACTCCAGATCGAAAAGTTGCAGTCGCTTCATGTTGCTGGGAACGAGTCGAAGGTGAACATTGGTCGCTTTTCCGGAAGCATGCCGCATCAGCTTCCATTTTCCGGAACGCAATCCAAAGTTTCCGCTGGATCCATTGTCTTGCTGGAGAACCCAGTCTCGCCCTTTGGCTCCCTCTTTTCCAAGCAACGCGTCGAGAACGTTTTGGCTGTCGAGACACGCATCGTTTGGTAAAGGTATATCCAGCATTGCGGCAAAGCTCGCGGCAAAATCGGTCGTCGTCACCAAGGCATCGGAAACAACCCGCTTGGGGACTTGCGATGGCCAGGACACAAGGAACGGTGTTCTCGTTCCGCCTTCGCAGACGTTGTACTTGCCCCCGAGGAATGGGCCAGCGGGCTTGTGATCCCCCAACTTCTCGATTGCATCATCCTTGTATCCGTCGTCTAGCACCGGACCGTTGTCGCTGCAGAATATGACGATGGTGTTGTCTCGCTTATCCAACTTTTCAAGGGTGGAAAGAAGTTGGCCAACGTTCCAGTCCAATTCGAGGATAGCGTCACCGCGCGGGCCCAGCCCGGATTTGCCTTGGAATCGTTCGTGCACCATTCGCGGCACATGGATGTCATGTGAGGCAAAAAAGAGAAAAAAGGGTTGCTCCCCCACCGAAGCGATCCACTCCTGATTCTCTTTCGCCCAAGCGTCTGCGAGATCCTCATCGCGAAAGCGAGCCCTGATGCCTCCTGTGTAAAAACCAATGCGCCCGATTCCGTTGTGGATGGTTTGATTGTGACCGTGAGACCAATCCATCCGAAGCGTGGACCGATGCGTGACTCCCGTGGGATGATCCTCCGAGGGCTTCTTCGAACCGATCCATAACGGATCCTTGGGGTCCAAGTTCACCACATGCGAATTTCGAACGTAGACCTGCGGAACACGGTCGTTCGTCGTTGGAAGGATGAACGAATGATCAAATCCAATATGATTGGGACTTGGGTTGATCTCACCATTCCATTGAGGTCCCGGCTCAGCTCCCGCGTTCGGCCCAAGCCCCAAGTGCCATTTACCAATTACCGCGGTCTTGTATCCCCCCTTCTGGAATATCGACGGAAGGGTCAGTGCTCCAGGCTGGACAAGAGCCGGACTATCGGGTGGCGCCACCCCAGTTCCCTTCTGACGAAACGCAAAAGTGCCGGTGAGCAACGAGTAGCGTGTGGGAGTGCATGTCGACGCGGAACAGTAGCCGCTTGTGAAGCGAATACCCGAATGGGCGAGAGAATCGATATGAGGAGTCTCGATCGACTTGGCACCGTAGCACGAGAGATCCCCGTATCCAAGGTCGTCCGCCATAATGACCACCACATTTGGACGGCTTACGGCCGGACGTTGCTCTACTCCGAATCCGACGGTCGAGAGAGCCGAGGTCAAAAGAGCGCCTGTGGCAACTAAAAGAACCAATGGTCGCATGCGATGTCACCCCAAAATAACAGAGAAAGAGAGAGAGAGTTCCCTTCGGGCGAGTTCGTTAGTATACACCACACCTCAAGTCGTATTTCAGTACTCCGATTGCCAAGAGAATTGCGAACGATAAACGCGCACAGAGGCAGCAAACAACAAGGTAACGGTGAAGAGTGCGACAATACCGAGGTGCACCGATGTCGCTTCGGGCGAAACGAGGATCTCGTCGAGCGGCCGTGGTAACTTTTCGCCGGAGAGAAGCGTGTTGACCAAAACCGAACGGAGTCGGTAACTGATTGTAAAGCGATTGATCAAGGCGGGTATCCAAGCCAGGATGCCTTCCACCACCACTGTATAAGCAAAAGCGACAACCATTGCCCGCTTCTGAAAAAACGTCCCGATGGCAACAAATAGGGCTCCATGGGCCATTGCAGATAACACGCACAAGAGGACGCATACCTTCCACGTAGCGAGAGGGTCTGGTGTCTTGAGCAAGGGAGCGACCAATGAAACTGACACAATGGTGCAACTACTTGTCCAGAGCAATGCTGCGAGGTACTTACCCCATAGCATCATCCAGCGGGCGTAGGGCCTGACTACGCTATAGACCCAAGTCTGCCCCTCCAGTTCCGCATGCACTACGGGAGTCGCCCAAAGCAGCATACTGAGGATCGTAACGATTTCAATTTGAAGAACGAAAACCAGGGCGAGCAAGGTGTACCAGACTTGCTCCGAGTATCGAATCCCGCCTCTCTCTGCAAGTGTCCTCACGGCGAAAATAATGCCAACCGGAAAAAGCGCAAGGCCGAACCAAGCCGCGATGCGAATCGGAGTGAACGAACGCAGGGATTCATATCGCAGCACGCCACAAACTCCTCGGATCAGCGACTGGATCGATTGCTGATTCGGGGGATCTGAGAGCGTCGAGGTCGGAGCATTCATAGATAGGATCGCGGTAAAGGTTACGTCACGAAAGGCGTTTGATCGGGGAGGAGTGAAACACCTCGCCTCGATGTTTGGAAACGAGAAGCCGGAATAGTTGGCTGATGTCACCGTCGGCTCCGAGAAGTCTGTCGATTTGCAGGTTGTGGCTCGTGCTCCAGCCGCAAAGAGCGGCATAGAATTCAAGCGGCTTTTCGATCGCAATACGCAATCGGCCTTGCGCGTCCTCGAGGTCCAACGAGCGAGTCCAGGTTTCCCTCGCTAAAAGGGAAGCGAGGAGCCGCGGATCATTGCACTCGATCTCGAACTCTTGCGGGAGGCTGGAAAGTAGACGGTGCAACTCACCTGCTGTACCTGACGCAAGCAGCCGCCCTCCGTAAATCAACAAAAAGGAATCCGTGATCTTCTCTGCTTCATGCAGCACATGATTTGCGATGATCAAGCTTCGGCCGGACTCCTTCCACTCGATCAAAAGTTGTGTCAGTTGATGGCGTGCGACCGGATCCAAACCATTGAACGGTTCGTCGAGAATCAACAATTCGGGGCGGTGAGCAATCGCTTGAGCAAACTTGCAGCGTTGTCGCATGCCGAGCGAGTAGGTATGGAGCGGACGATCCGCTGCGCCCACCAAATCGACTTGCTCGAGTAGCTCTTGCACCCGCTGCGACGCATCACGTCTCCTCCAACCACTCAACGCCAGTTGCAACTCCAACCACTTTCTAGCGGAAACGTTATGCAACAAAATATCGGTTGCTGGACAAAGGCCTATTCGCCCCAGTACCGAAGGGGATCGAAAGGGATCGGATCCAAGGACTCGGACATCCCCCAATGTAGGCTTCAACGCCCCGGTTAGAAGACCGATCAATGTAGACTTACCCGCTCCGTTCGGACCGATCAATGCGTAGGCTCCAGTTGGGAGCGCCACATCGATATCGTTAACACCTATCACGTTTCCGTAAAGCAACGTTGCATGGTTTAAGCGTAGCAATTCGTTCTCAGACATAGAATTTGTCGTATGCATCATACCCGAAGCATCCTCGCAACACGCCAGTAGGCCACGGCATACCCAAGAACGGAGACGAACAGAATCACCCCCCAAGGAGCCCACTGCGTCCCAACCGTCGCGGTCAATCCAAAGACTTCCTGCTGAAGGTAGCCAAGCGTTTCATAAGGGGAGAACAGCATCCAATGGCTATACTCTCCCCAGCGCATAGGCTGCTGCCGCGAAAATTGGTCTGCGGTAGCGAGAGACTGATACGTCACGCTCCCAACTACCCACAGGGCAAACCACGCGAACCCCGCGTAGCGACTTTCCTGGGTGAGTGAGGAAAAGGCCAACGCAATGGCTGTGGTCGGAATCGCGAGAACAGCTGTTGCCAACAATACGCGAAGCGGAATATCCCAGGTGGAGAAAAGAACCCAAGGATTCGGCGAAAGAAACAATCCAGCGAGATAGATCAACAAAGCGGGAGCTGTAGCGATCATCGCGAGAAGAAAGAAAATCACGCAGGCCTTACCTAGCACGTACTCTGCGGGCGTAAGTGGGCGAGACAAATAAAGCAAATACCCGCGACTCCGCAAATCGAAGCTGATCAAACGGGGAGCAATCAATCCGATCACCAAAATCATGCTAAAGGATTGCGGATAGCGGAACAGAAAAAAAAGCATGTAGGACCAGACAAAGTGCCTGGATTCTGCGGGCTCAGACAACACCTCAGCGATATTTACCCCCGCACGCGCCGCAGTAGCTCTCGCTTCGGGTGCTGCGAATACGCTGCGAATGATGTTGCGATATTGAGGCTCTTCCGCAGACTGTTCAAACACACCGAAAAAGAAAAGCGCAACGGCAGACGGAATGAGCAAGACGACCATCAAGCGTTTGAGCCAAGCACCGCGCCAGATCAGTCGAATCCCAGTGGACGCCACCACGAGCCATCGAAAGGAGGCATAGGTACGCTCTCCGGTCCAGTTTCGATATCCCACATCCAAAAGAGGCATAGTTATTGATCTCGAATCGCACTGAGAAAAATATCTTCTAACGAGTTGCGAGCCGCATCCAAGTATTGGATTGGCGCTTCGGCCTCTTCGCTCGCCCGCCAAAGTACTTGAACATTCTGAGCGTCAACACCTAAGACTCGAAGCTCGCGTTGGCTTTGGCGATCGAAGGAAATGCCGCGTTTGGCGAGCGCATGCCCAAAGCGATCCGCGTTTCCTTCAACACGCAGATGCAAACCAGGTTCGATCGGCTTTTGCAATCGCTCGAGCGAATCCATCATTCGAACTTCCCCTCCGACCAAAATAACGACGTGATCGCAAACACGTTGAACGTCATGCAGAATATGCGTTGATACGATGAGGGACTTTCCTTTATCGACGGCCAGCATCCGGATGCGGTCGAGGAAGCTCTCGCGCTGGGCAGGATCGAGACCAGTCGTCGGCTCATCGAGAATGATCAAAGGAGGATCATGCACGAGTGCTTGAGCGAATTTCAACTTTTGACGCATCCCCGTGGAATATGTTTCCACGTTCCGATATCGCTCTTGATCAATGTCGCAGAAATCAGCCACTTCATGGGCCCGTCGCAAGGCTTCGGTGCGGGGGAGTCCAGACAGTCTGGCCATCATTTGAATCGATTCGATTCCTTGCAAGCCGTGCAGGTAACAGTCGTCTTCGGGTAGATAACCAATTTGGTCGCGGATCGCCTTGCTTTGCTGAGGCCACGCGTACGAGAGGACGCGTCCGTGTCCGGAATCAATGCGAAGCAAACCGAGGATCGACTTGATCAAGGTGCTCTTTCCAGATCCATTAGGGCCCAGCAATCCGGTCACTCCGGGAGGTATGGCCAAGCTCAATTTCTTGAGAACCTCCCGCTTGCCATAGCGCTTTACGACGTCGTGGATCTCGATGATAGGGGATGGCGGGTTCAAGATAAGGCAATCGGTTCGAGACAAGTTCGGCGAAAGAATCCGGCCGGCGGGACGATTGTACTTCGAAGGTGCCCCCGATATCTTGTCCATGGTGTAATTTTCTTTTTGAATTCCCAATCTTGCATTTCGCTAACATTCGAAGCAGCGAGAGGGGGGTAGAACGATATGGGTAACGAGCAAGGAATCAATGGGATGTCGACGCATGCGAATAGCAACTTGGGGTTTCGACCAATGCGATCCGCGGACATGCTTCGAGCATTGCAGATCATCAGCGAATATGACGAAGACGACGCATACGATGCCAGAGAAACGTATGAAGAATCGATCGAAGGTCAGTTCGTTTTGACCGAACAAGAAAAGGTCATCGGCGTTGTCGGAGCCAAGCTGATCGAGAACACCGATCGCGCATACGGGATGTCCTGGACCTATTTGCAGAAATCAGATAGACGTACTGGAAAAGGAACTCTCATGCTCGAATGGATGCTCGAGTGGCTCAAGGAGCACGAGGCTCGAAAAGTCTTTGTGCAGGCCAGCGACTACCACGACCCTACCATCGGCGACATCTATTTTGATGCAAGAGAAGCCTACAAACGGGTAGGGTTCATGCAAGAGCTTCGACAGCCCGACTTCTATGCACCGGGTGAAGCAATGATCGTTTACGGCTTGCACTTAGAGACGAAACAGTTCGCTGCACCGGAAGAACAAGAAGCAGACATCCTGATTACGGACGTGGACGAGATCCCTGAGACGAACGACGCGTTCTGGGTCGCTTGGGAAGTAGCCGATCCTGGTCAAGGCAGCAAACCAATCGATCTCGAGAAAGTCGTCCGCGAGGTTCGTTCCTGGGGAGGGCGGGCTATCTACATGGCATTCCCTTCTGACTTGAGTTGTGTCGCTCCACTGATGTCAGCGGCTCGATTCCGCATGGCAGGCAGGTTACTCGATTATTACGAGGACGACGTAGATGAAGTCCACTACCGTCTCGATGTGCTCAGCTGATTTACATACGTGTAGTGGCTCATCCCTACCCCGATAAAAATCGACCGTTCCCGCCCAGCCAACAAAGGCTTGTCTACATAACCAACGGTTGCTTGTCCGTATAGCCGACAGTTGCTTGTCCGTATAGCCGACAGTTGCTTGCCTGTGTAGCCATGTTGCTTGCCTGTGTAGCCAAGTAGCTTGCCTGTGTAGCCAACAGTAGCTTACCCGTGTAACCGATAATAGCCCCCCGTATGGCCGACAGCAGCTTGCCCGCAAAACCCACATATGATCTCGATCTCGAAGTATTCAAGGTGCCCTAGATGGGAACTTCCACTTCGTTTACCTGTCAGTCACAAGTGACTTTCGCGCTAGCATCAAATCGCGTAGCGCTATTTAGGTCGAACATGTTCTGAACCTCCCATCTGTGCCGCGTAATGTTGATCGGTCGCTTTGTGCGATCTAGCAATGGATCACATCCTCCCCTAGCAGCCCGTTGAAAAAGTCTGGATTCGCGCTACGTTATATCGATCATCGCAGATGCCATGGAGGAGAGCACGATGGCCCTTGGTCGACGCAAATCGGTTCAGCAGCAAGATCTCTTTATTACAGCGGAAGATCTTCCCCGCTCAGTCGGGCATGTTTTTTATACGAAATTAAATCGACTTCTCGATGAGGCAGGATTCGATTCCTGGATCGAGAAGCTCTGCAATCCCTATTACAGCCAAGCCCGCGGCCGTCCCGGTATTCCACCCGGAGTTTACTTTCGAATGCTCTTGGTAGGCTACTTCGAAGGGATTCAGTCTCAACGCGGTATTGCATGGCGATGTGCAGATAGCCTGTCGATTCGACAGTTCCTTGGCCTTAAATTGACCGATCACTCGCCGGACCACTCCTCGCTGACTGTGATCCGTGAACGCTTACCCGATACGGTACACGAATCTGTTTTCGAATGGGTTTTAAAACTCGCTAGCGAAAAGAAGCTTCTCGGAGGGAAGACGGTAGCCGTAGACTCAACAACTCTCGAAGCCGATGCTGCTATGAAGAGCATCGTTCGAAGGGATACCGGCGAAGACTGGCGTTCCTATGTGATCGGCCTGATGCGAGCTGAGGGCCTCGTGAAGGAGAATGAAGAGCCATCGGATGAAGAGATTCGTCGCTTCGATAAGAATCGTAAGGGGAAGAAAGTTTCTAATGAAGATTGGGTGAGCAGCACGGATCCGAGTGCCAAAATCGCAAGGATGAAAGATGGAACAACCCATCTTGCCTACAAGGCCGAACATGTCGTCGATATGAAATCGGGAATGATCTTGGGGGCGGAAGTGACCTCTGCTGACAACCCCGATTCTCAGTCGTTGGAAGATAGTCTTCACAAGGCTCAAATCCACTTGAACGAGGCTGGAAGCGATACCGAGATTCAAGAGGTAGCAGCCGACAAGGGCTACCATTCAACAGAAACCTTGTCTGAATTGGCTGAGCACACCAACTACCGAACCTATATCCCAGAGCCCAAACTTCCTGGGGGACGTAAGTGGAGTAAGTACACTTGCCAGCAACGCCAAGCGGTTCTTGCAAATAGACGAAGAGCCAAAGGGAACAAGGGCCGCAAGCTTCAACGGTCGCGAAGTGAGAAAGTGGAAAGGACGTTTGCCCATTTGCTAGAGACGGGCGGAGGTCGCCGGTGTCGGTTGCGAGGAACCGTGAAGATCCAGAAGCGATACTTTCTAATGACAGCGGCTTACAATCTGGGGGTGGTCATGCGCATGCTCTTTGGAGTCGGCACTTCGAGAAGCCTGCAGGGGGTGATGCGGGCTGTTTTTTCCTTTTTTACGGCTGTGCAAATGCTTTATGAAGCCTTCCCAATCGATCGAGGCGCACATTACCGCGCCGATCGAAGAATTAGGAACCGCTTTACAAGTTCGGAATGCCCATTTCAAAAACTGAGCAGGTCACCCGAAATCGCGACATCTTCAACGGGCTGCTAACCCTAGGTGCCCCCAATCTCCCCCCCTCCCCTTTTCCGTCTTTGCGCCTTCGCGAGAAACCTCCCCCCCAAAGGGTGGGTGCCTCGAATAGCACTGTAATCTCCAATGATCGCGCAGTTCCCCCTAGCGACAGAGCGGGAATTTTCTTTAGAATCTCGCTCGCCTTGAAGATTGTTCTGGCTATGAACCCATTTTCTTGGCTATGATTTTGACCGTCCCTCCTTGGTTAAGTTGCCTAAACATAAACCAAGGAGGGTTTTGTTTTGGTCTCTATACCACCAAGGCGATCTCAAGCCAATTTCAGCTTTGGAGATTCCATCAAGGCTTTCCTGCTGCAACCCGGACTGCCGTTTGCATCGATTCTTTGCGAGCAGCACATCAGAAATGTTTTTCGCAAGCACGGTTGCACGATGAATGGGATCTATTCCACCGCAATTGTCTTGTGGGCGTTCATGTCGCAAATTATGCGTGATGGGAAAGAAGCCGCTTGCCAGTCCGCCGTCGCTCGTATTACGGCATTCTTTACTCTTCACGGGAAGTCAGCACCCGGGGCCGATACGGGGAACTACTGTCGCGCAAGAGCAAAGCTTCCCGAGGACGCTTTGAAAGAACTATGCCTTGGTGTTGCCTCTGAAGCGGAAGCCAAGGTGGAGTCCAAATGGCTCTGGAAGTCTATGCATGCCAAGCTTATTGATGGATTTACTTTCAAAATGCCCGATACGCGAAAGAACCAGAAAGAGTATCCGCAGCATACTGCCCAAAAGCCAGGGATTGGTTTTCCTATTGCTCGTGTCTTGGCTGTGATGTCGTTGGCCACAGGTTGTTTGCTTGATGCAACGGTCGGTCCCTTCAGCGGAAAAGAAACGGGCGAAACCAGTCTTCTGCGTCGGTTGCTCAAAGGTTTTTCAGCGGGAGATATCGTGATTGCTGACCGCTTCTTTTGTAACTACTGGTTGATCGCGATGTTCATGAAATTGAACGTTCATGTTTGTTTTCGCAGGAAGAAGGGACACACAGATTTTCGAACTGGAAAGCGATTGGGTAAACAAGATCACTTGATTCAGTGGTATCGTCCCGCTCGTCCGGCCTGGATGAGCCACGAGATGTACCAATCCTTACCGCTCGTGATCGAATTACGGGAGTTGCGATATACGGTCGAAGCTCCGGGCCGTAAATCAGGCCGGGTGCATTTGCGTTTATGGTTTAAAGCTAGCACGCCTGGTTTGATGCTAGCAAACAGTGTTGCGACGGCTTTCGCATTATAATGATCACTACCGCTTACCGTGCTGTGATGATTGGGGTTTCTTCCCAACGACATGGAGGCGATCATGCGAAGGTGGAATGTGTTCGACCGCGTAGGACCTGAAGTCAATAATCCCAATCAAACAATGGGGATGTTTCTTGCCGAGGCGTATCAAAAAATTGCCCAGCTACAAGTGATTCTCAACAATGACCCCATGCAAATGGAGTTCGTCGAACAGCAGGTCAAAGAATTGTTCGACCTCGGAGCGGGGCTGTGTCTTACTGGGATGATTGCCAATTCCATGAATTCCAAGGAGCACGATAAGCGTTGCGAGGAAACACGATTGGGATACGCAATACCGCTGCGAGCTGGACATGAACGACAAGTCGAAGTCCATCTCGGCGCTGGCCATATCAGCTACGCAGCTACCCTCTACTGTCAACCGAAATCTCCAGCCGCAAGTCGCGAAGATCATACGCCGGGACTCGATATCGATCTAAGCCAGTATGGCTTTTCAGAGAACGTTTCTCCTTGGCTTGTATCGAAAGTGTGTCGGACAGTGGCGTTGGCCCCATCGCTTGATCAAGCATACGTCGAATTGCAACGAGACGGTATTCAGTTAACGCGAACAACGATCGACCGTATCGTCTCTCGCGCAGGATCGGAATCCCTAACCGTCCGGGAACGAATGCTGGAGCAATTTGAGCGCGGCGATATGAAGCAAGGTTGCGAATTCACTGGAAGGCGAGTATCGGTGCAAATTGACGGTGGCCGGACGAGAACACGCGGCGTCCTGGAATGGATCGATCCTGTGGAAAACTTTGGAAAAACCCAATCGCAAGTCACAGGCGAGCTAAGTGCGGGACGCTCCAAGGAAACGCGTAGATCCAGTCGTTTTCAGGCCGATTGGCGAGAACCAAAACTGCTAATCATCTACGCGCACGATGACAATGGACGAAGAGACGAAGCGGTTCGAGTTCTGATCGATGGCTCATTCGGTGACGCGGACTATATGGAACGACTAATCAGCATGCACCTCCATCGCTTGGGAGCCAATAAAGCAAAGACGATTACGTTCAATAGCGACGGTGCGACTTGGATCTGGGGACGGATCGATTGGATACTTGCTAAAGCGAAGGTGGAATCCGCAGTGGTTGTCAATCAAGTGCTTGACGTGTGCCACGCCGTAGAGAACCTAGGCAAAGCCCTCCAGCCCTTGGATCGTTCTTTGAATGCTGCTGGGGAAAGTGAACCATCGAATTCCAATGAACTGCGAAGTCGATTGCGAGATGGTCAATGGTCGCAGGTTGTCGAAGTGCTCACTGCTCGGCTAAGTCAGGCCGAGGATCTATCCTCTGCCGATCGATCAGAAATCAAACGAGTCATCGAATACATTCGTAGCCACGGGGAGGCAGGACGCCTGGACTATCCGAAGTTCAAGCTGATGGGACTCCCACTTGGAAGTGGATCGATTGAGAGTGCGATACGTCGAGTGATCAATCTTCGGATGAAGAACAGCGGAACGTTTTGGCGAATTCAAAAGGCAGAGAAGATACTTACGATCCGATCATCGATACTGAGTGGCAGATGGGATGATGACCGAGCGGTGGTCAAGTACGAAATGAAGCGGAACCGAAAGCAAGCACTCCCAAAACTTGACGAGTCGCCAAGACCGAAATCCGATGCGCGTCAAAGAACTCAGAAATCTCAATGATTACCACACCGCAAAAGTGCCATAAAAGCAAATGCACCCAATCAGGCCCGTTTATCATTGTGACAACATTGCTAGAGCACAAGGGTGACCAGGGTGTTAGCTATGAGGAGATATCCGATCTGTTTAGCTTTCGTTGGAATGCAGAACTTGACATCCGTTCTATCAAGACGTTTATGAATTTAAACTTTGTGAGATGCTTATCGCCCGAGATGGTCAGGCGAGAGTTATGGACGACGCTTCTTGCCTACAACTTGATTCGAACAACGATTTGCTCTGCCGCTTCGCTCTCTGGAAAGCGGCCGCGAGAGATCAGCTTCGTCTGTGCTAGCCAGTACATCCTAGCGAGTTGGCAGGAGGTGACGGCTCATCTTCGCGGCAAGCAACTTGAGCGTTACGCCAGATTTCTCCTCGAGCGGATTGCGAACTGTAAGGTTGGCAACCGTCCGGGGCGGATTGAACCGCGAGTTGTAAAGCGACGCCGCGACCAATACGCGCTGATGACCGAACCCAGAAAACAACTCCAAAAGCGACTCTATAAAGGCGATAACCGATTTGAATGAAACGACTTACGCAAATCGATTACAGTGCCATTCGTGGGTGCCTCTTATTCCCCCCTCTGACTAGGAGGGTGCCCCGAATCCCCGCCCCTCCCCTTTTGCGTCTTGGCGCCTTCGCGAGAAACCTTCCCCCCCATTAGGTGGGTGCCTTCTATTTACCCCTCTCCAAAAAGTTCACCTATTTGGTTGCATCCCTTCCCTCAATCCCATAAGGTGATGGGATCTACACCCCGAACTTCTTGGAGAGATCCACCATGTCCAGCACGCTCCGCTGTGAGCAGTTCGTCAGCGACGAAATCTGCCTTGTTCATTGCTACCATCGCTGTGTCCGTCGCGCCTTCCTCACAGGCATCGATGAGCTCACCCAGAAAGACTACACCCACCGCAGAGAATGGATTCGCCAGCGCCTGGAGTCCCTGGCCTCTGTCTTCGGTATCGACGTTCTCCAATATGCCGTCCTATCCAATCACCTCCATGTCATCCTCCGCAATCGCCCCGATGTCGTGAAGACTTGGTCCGACGTAGAAGTCGCCACCCGCTGGCTAAGACTCTTTCCAGGCACCCGAATCCTCGATGTCTTGGCCGAGCCCAACGAGGAGGATGTCCGAAGCGCTGTAGCCAATCCCGAGAAGATCCAAGAGTATCGCAGCCGACTCTCCGATATCTCTTGGTTCATGCGTTCTCTTGCAGAAGTCATCGCTAGGCGAGCCAATGCAGAAGATGAATGCAGTGGCTGCTTCTGGGATGGCCGATTCAAAGCGAAGCGGCTTCTCGATGAAGCGGGTTTGCTGGCCTGCGCCATGTATGTGGATCTCAATGTCTTGCGCGCGAACCTGGCCGCAACAATCGAACTCTCGATGCACACGTCGGTGTTTGATCGAATCGAGGCTGCCAAGGGAGCGATGATCGAATCCTCGGCTCTGGATCGTATTCCCTTGTCCCGGGAGGAATCGATCGCGAGGAGGACCAAGATGACGCTCGAGGAGCAGAAGAAGGCTCGTAAGCAGACTGGCCCCCGTCCACTGGTCCCCCGAGACGCCTGGTTGGCCCCTTTGACGCTCGACCCCGGAGTGGACGCGTTTGATCCGCAGGCCAGCACCAATGGTCTGCGCGCCAGCAACCGAGGGTTCTTGACGATGAACCTGGAGGACTATGTGAAGTTGTTGCAATGGACTGCTAAGCAGAAGGATCATCCGCCAGGGAGCGTGTGTCGGGTTCCTGAATCCTTAGAGCCCTTGTTTACCGGCTTGGGAGTGGAACCGAGCATGTGGTGCGACTTGGTGTGGAACTACACGAAGTACTTTGGGACAAGCCGTTGTAGTGGGAATCCCAAGGCGATGATCGCCGACGCGGAGCGGACCCACAAACGCTGGAGTCGCGGCCAGCGCCAAGCTGCCGCTTGCTTCGCCTAGCGGGGAGCGCTTCGCGACAACTGGCCAGTAGCAAGGAGCAAGGAGCAAGTGGCACCTCTAGCTCCGGTTCCCCACCTTAGAGCCTGAGCCAGAACGTCCGCTCTCCAGTCTCCCGCTCTCCAGTCTCCCGCTCTTCGCCCTCCTGCATTCTCGGGTCCGGCTCGCCGCTGCGCCCATCCGAGCCCAATCCCTCTAAATTCCAGCCCCCCAGGCCACTTCCGCCCCCACATCCACCCCAAACCCAGTTCCCCCTCCGTCCCCGCCCCCTCCAAAAGGTGGGTGCCTACTATTGCCTTCTCGGCTTCCGGCTCGCCGCTGCGCCCATCCGAGCCCAATCCCCCCGAATTCCAGCCCCCCAGGCCAATTCCGCCCCCACTTCCACCCCAAACCCAGTCCCCCCTCCGTCCCCGCCCACTCCAAAAGGTGGGTGCCTACTATTGCCCTCCAAAAGGTGGGTGCCTACTATTGCCTTATAGGTGGGTGCCTACTATTTGAGGAACGATTGCGCTGCAATAGATGGGTACCTCGGATTTGGTGCTTCCAACAAAGTGTGGGTGCCTGCTATCGGGAATGTTTCGTTGCGTCTTGGCGCCTTTGCGAGAAACCTCCACCCAGAAGGTGGGTGCCTCCAATCGGGAATGCCATTACCAGCGTTGGGTGCCTCCTAACGGGAATGATGCTAGCGAGTGGAGATCAATCAATTCCTCGCAGCGGTTCTTTCAGCATCAAAATGTTACGATCCGCATTGGATAAAAGTTTTTGGAGCCGCCGGTTCTCGTTCTCAAGATCTTTGAGAAGATTAGACTCTTCGAGCTTGATTCCGCCGTACCCATTGCGCCAGCGAGGGTACGCGGCTGCGGGGATTTCAAACGCCTGCAACACGACCGCGAGATCTTTCACTGCATTGAGCTTAACGTCCGCGTCATGCCGTTTGGCGATGATTTGTTCTGTCGGGCGTCGTTATCGTTGTCTTTCTCTTCCTCATTAACAGATACTGTCGCTCCGAAAACATTCGATAGACCTCGAAAACATATGGGCCCGTCCGTCGGAGTGTCCAGCTCCAAATTAGAAGGTTGGGAAATGGAACGGTCAGAAGTCGCACCCATGCGTGTCGAGAAATGGAGCGACTATCGCACTTCGCCAGGTACCAATGGCGTTTGCTAAAATCAACCTGGACATCCCCGAAATCGCGATGGAATCGTACTTGTGGGATACTCTTTACATGGGTGCCATCGATTGATGATCGATTGATGGTGTCTACCTGTAGGTGGTTGCCAGAGCAACTCCAAGATTTGCAATCAAACATTTGGAAGGGAGCCATGAGTCGTTCCACATCAGATATCTTTCTTGAAGCAGCCATCGAGGAAGCGAAAAGAGGACTTACCGAAGGCGGCATACCGATTGGATCCGTGCTCGTGATCGATGGTCAAATCGTTGGGCGAGGACACAACAATCGCGTTCAAAAAGGGAGTGCTATTCTTCATGCAGAGATGGATGCACTGGAGAACGCAGGACGTCTTTCCGCGAGCGATTATCGTCGATCAATCTTGTACTCAACCCTTTCCCCGTGCGACATGTGCTCGGGAACTGCGCTCCTTTATCGAATTCCTCGTATAATCATTGGTGAAAATCGAACGTTCCAAGGCCCCGAAACGTACCTGCGATCCCGTGGTGTCGTAGTCGAAACTCTTGACGATCCAGAATGCGTCAAACTCATGAGCGACTTTATTCGTTTAAATCCCCAACTGTGGAATGAAGACATCGGCGAGTAACGCTATCAACTATTCGTCTCGGTTTGCGGCTCGATTTCTTGATCGGCCATTCGACTTGCCATCTCCTGTCGGGAGCGCTTCGGTTTCCGAAGTTGGAAATGCTTGTTCAAGCTTCGCTTTGATCCCACGTTTACTCGGGTCGTTTGCGATGTTCGTCCATTCGTTGGGATCATTGGCATGATCGTATAGTTCTTCGCTACCATCGGCATATCGTATGTAACGGTACCGGCTATCTCGCGCTGAATGATTTCCCCGACCGTGGGAACAAACTGCGATCGAATCCCAATCGCTGTTTGGGTCTTTCAATAAGTTTACCAGGCTCAACCCCTTCACATGCCCAGGGACTTCCAAGCCCGCCAATTCGCATAAGGTTGGATAAAGGTTCGTGTAATCGACTGGTGCATCGCAACGCGCCGAAGCGTTCGTCACTCCTGGAGCGGCGATTGCAAACGACGTGCGTGTGGATTCTTCCCAAAGCGAAAACTTGCGCCAGTGCTGTTTTTCGCCAAGGTGCCAACCGTGATCGGTCCACCACACGACGATGGTCTTGTTCTTTCGAGGACTGTTTTCAAGGCCATCCAAAAGTCTACCAACTTGATCATCGAGGAAGGAGATTGTGGCTAAGTAGGCTTGCACACCCTTTTTCCACTGGTCTGCCTTGAGCACGGCCGCATGATCTCCACCCTGCGTCGCCATCTTGACGCCTGCTGAAGGAACATCACTGAGATCGCTTTCTAGGACTGAGGGGATTTGGATAGTGCTCAGAGGAAAGCGATCAAAATATTCGCGAGGAACATACCAAGGAAGGTGGGGTTTTACATACCCGACCGCGAGAAACAAAGGTTGTTCCAAAGGCGCGGTTTGCAATTGATTCACGGCCCAATCGGTCAGTTTGTAGTCCCCCATTTCCTCCAGCTTCGCGTCCAACGGTCCCCAATCGAAATGCCCTTTGTTCATCCCAGTAAGATTCGTATCTCTTTCACGAGGCGAAGGAAAAAGCCCCTTCCACTCGGTCCATCCATCCTTGCGGCCTTCCGCTGCAAAGTTATGGTAAATCTTTCCTGCTCCCAAGGTACGATAGCCATTGGCTAAAAAGTGCCTATTGATAGTGACAACATCCTTCAAGACGTCTTGGGCTGGGTCTCCGTTTGTGTAGATACCCGTTTCCCACGGCCTCATTCCACTCATCAATGCTGCTCGAGAAGGATTGCAAGCTGGCGCTGCACAATGGGCATTTCGGAAAGACATCCCTCGCGCGACAAGGCGATCGATGTTTGGCGTTTTGGATTGTGGATGGCCTCCCAGGTGCCCGACCCAATCATTTAAGTCATCGACGGCAATAAAAAGAATATCTGGCTTTTCGCCTGCCTGCGCTGGCGAGACGCTCGCGACACTACCGAACCACTGCGTAAGTAGGATCGCGAGTATCATGATCGCTTCGTTACGACGCAAGAGCAGGTTGATCACTATTGAAAACCTTCATAGGGAGAGTGGGTAGGGCGAACGCAGTCGGAATCTGCGAGTGCAGCTATCTATTCTAGCACCATCCCCACGTGGAATCTCTTCCATGTCTATGCGCTTCGCAAAACTTCAAGGCTTTGGACAACATGCTCAGCAAATATTTCCGCAACGGGTGAAAGCTCTTCTTTCTTCATCAATGCCAACTCCGAATTGGCAAGATGAGGAAGTTTCGATTCCTTCCTCATGGAATGGATTCCGTCCGGGATCATGTGCGCTGGCAGGACGGTGATTCCAAGCCCCGCCTTGACGGCTGCTAAAGTCCCCGCCAAGCTGGGACTGGTATAGCTGATATGCCAACTTCGTTTCGCTCGATCCAATGCAGCCAACGCGCGGGCGCGATAAATACAAGGCTGTGGGGATAGAACGAGCGACAGTGGCTCTTCAGGTTGATATCCATCCGCCAATGCCCATACAAGCGGCTCCCTCCACACTTTGGTCCCCCCTCGCACACGCTGTGGATCACGTTTGACCAAGATCACGTCAAATTCCCCGCGTTGAAACCCCTCGATGAGATTGAGGGTCAAGTCGCACGACACATTCAGCTGGACACGCGGATGGTATTGGCGAAAACTCGCTAGCACCCCTGGCAAGTAATGCGTTGCGAAATCTTCTGGTGTACCGAAGCGAATCGCTCCTTGAACATCGGGCTCACGAATGCGGCTATATGCTTCCCATTGGAGCTGTACCATTCTCTTGGCATACCCAAGAAATATCTCGCCTTGTTGTGTCAGCGCAACGCGACGATGACTGCGATCGAACAGTTCGCACCCCAACTGTTCCTCCAGCTTCTTGATTTGCATACTCAATGCAGACTGCGTTCGATTGACTGTGGCAGCCGCCGCACCAAACGTCCCAGTCTCCGCAATGGCAATGAAACTCCTGAGCTGAAGGCTGTCAATGAAAAATGGCATACTCTACATATTCGCTTTTATGATCGATCATATCAAAACAATCGATTTTACGAATACAGATCGATTGTGTAAAGTACGCCAACGCACGAAGCAATTCCCTCAGATCAAGGGGCGTTGTAGTACGAGTAACGAGCAAGGAGAAGGCATGTCGATTATTCAGATAGTCGTATCGAACGGTGTTGTCCTGGGTGAGATCTCCCTTGTTCTGGCGTGTCTGATCGGATTCATCTCTTGGAACGTCCTATCGTTCTCATCTCGATATATGAGCGGTGATCGCCTTCGGCAACAGCACCTCATTGGGTTGTCGCTGTTAGCGATTGCGTCCATGGTGTTCGTGATCGCAGACCACCTTTTTGTGCTCATGGGGGCTTGGCTTGCATGCAACTTGCTACTGGTAAAGTTGATGGTGCATAAACGAGAGTGGAGGGCAGCGGTTGAGTCTGGTCGGCTAGCGATTCGCTCGCTACTTATCGGGTTTTCATTCCTGACAATTGGACTACTGCTATTGGCAAATAGCACAGGCACAACGTCTCTTCAGGTCATTGCTCAGACCGAGATGTCAACCAGTTGGAGCCTAGTACTTTCATTGATCTGCATTGCTATCGCTGCCTGGGTTCAAGGTGGGATTTGGCCATTTCACCGATGGCTCCTTTCTTCTTTGAACTCGCCCACTCCCGTCTCGGCCATGATGCATGCCGGGGTGGTGAATGGCGGGGGTATTCTACTGTTACGACTGGCCCCTATCCTGTCCGGTCAATCCTGGCTGCTTCCATTCCTGTTTCTCGTGGGGCTTGTTTCTGCCGTACTGGGAACAAGCTGGAAGCTACTTCAATCAGATGTCAAACGCATGTTGGCCTGTTCCACGCTGGGGCAGATGGGATTTATGATGATGCAAATTGGGATGGGACTCTTTGGACCAGCCCTGTCCCATCTCTTTTGGCACAGTCTATTCAAAGCCTATCTGTTCTTGAGTTCCAATTCGGTCCTTGCAGAGAGACGAAACGAAACCGCTCGCCCTATCCGATCCGTTCAGCAAGGGGCGGGGGTCATCCTCGCTGGTACTTGCGGCGCAGCAACATTCTTGTTGACGAGTCAATTGTCGATCGAGATCGGAACGACATCGATTGTTATGGTCTTGCTCGCGTGGATGACATCTGCACAAGCAGCAGTCGTTCTGTTATGCCAGCGATTGACGCTTCGGAGTTTTTGCTCAGCCGCTGCGAGTGGAGCGTTTACCGGTGGCCTCTATGGCTTCAGTTTGTATTCCGTAGAAATATGGGTTCCTTCGCTGCGAACTATCACGCCGGAACCCATGGGAGTCATTTATGGAATAGGTGTAACTCTTCTGTTTTTGCTCTGGTTAACGATGTTGCTGGGAGGATCCGAATTGCTTGAGCGATCTACGATTGGAAAGCGACTCTATGTAAGTGGGATGAACGCCAGCCGATCCACCGCAAAGACTGCGACATCCCTTCGCACTGCGTACAAAATTTGAGGAGGAAAACATTGAATACGACATTTTCCTATCGTTCGCCCCAATACGAGCTTCAGGACGAGATTGCTTCTGTCCAGCAGTGGATATCCAACGCCTCGGATATTGTTGCACCAGTTTGGCCTTTGAAATCGATGGTGGCGGTCAATCCACTTCGGGGTTTAGAGCATTTGCCTTTTGAGCAAGCGATTTTGGAATCGGACCGTTTCGTTCAGGAGATGGAACAAGACGCGTGCACCGAGGCATCTATCAATCGAGAGCTTATTAAATGGTGTTTGGCGTTTTTTGATGAAGGCGTTTCCGTTCTCTCAATGCCTGGACGCCACGAGGGCTTTTACAGGGCATTCCGGGATTTGGCACCGTTCGACCGATGCCTGACGCGATTTCCACATGCAAAGCAAATTCTGGAATCGCTTCCCCATTGTCCCTCGCAGTCGATCCTGGAGAGTTTAGATCGATTATCTGTTCCAGTGGACATGCGGGAAGAGTTTCTTCGTTCCACCCTCGCAGCATTGCCAGGGTGGGCTGGTTATGTCAAATGGACGGAGAATTGGCAATCACCAGGCGAATGTTCTCATCGCCCTGCCAGCTTATTGGAATTTGCCGCAGTTCGATTGGTTTTGAAGCGGATCCTTCCCGGATCGAGCAAGGGACCACGACCTCGCACATTGCAGCCAAACAAGAGAGTCGAGGAGCTTGAAGCACGAGAACAGGCCTATCGATCGAGCTTGATGAAGAAACTGGAATCGGCCCGCGTGGGACAGGGATCTGCAGGGTCCAGCACCTGCAAAGCTCAGTTGGTCTTTTGTATCGATGTACGCTCGGAGCCGATCCGAAGGGCGATCGAAACTCACGCAGATTATGAGACGTTTGGGGCCGCAGGTTTTTTTGGACTTCCTATTCGATGGAAAAGTTGGAATCAAGCAGAATCGGTCCCATCTTGCCCGGTTCTTCTTAAACCTCGGCATGTGGTCCACGAGCTTCCGAAGCCATACGCGTCGTCTCGAAATTGGTTTGCTCATGCCAAGCAGCGTTGGCATCAGTATTTGACGAATGCTTACCGGAAGCTGAAGTATTCGTATGGGACTCCGTTTTCTTTAGTCGAGATCGCAGGTCCCTGGTTTGGATTGCGATTGGCACTGCGATCTGGGAACATAGCCTTTGCAGCGGATTCTCACTCCCGCAGGAGTCGCGGGCAACATCCGAAGCCCGAGTGCGATTTGGACTTGGATGGAATGGAGTTGAGACAGCAAGTCGATTATGCAGAGAGTGCGCTAAGAACGATAGGTTTGGTGAAGGGATTTGCACCGTTGGTTGTTTTCTGTGGTCATGGTGCGAGTACCTTCAACAATGCGTTTTCTGCTTCCCTCGACTGTGGAGCTTGCGGCGGACGGCATGGTGGTGGAAACGCTCGCGCCCTGGCCATGATCTTGAATCGTGATGCTGTCCGCCATGTATTAAGCGGAAGAGGTATAGCGATTCCCGATGCAACGTTATTTCTTGCAGCATCGCACAATACAACCACCAGTTCATTAACTTTGTATCGATCTAACGAAGCTCCAGTCGAACGACAGCTCGATATCGAAGAGCTTCAACGGAATCTCCATGCGGCTTTAGATCGTCGCAATGAGACTCCACAATCCTGGTCAAGTGCAGTCCGACGGAGTCACGACTGGTCGGAAGTTCGGCCAGAGTGGGGGCTGGCGCGAAACGCTGCCTTCATTGTGGGTCCCAGGAAACTCACGCGCGATCTGGATCTCGATGGTCGGTGCTTTCTGCATTCGTACGATTGGCTCACCGACACAAAGGGCGAGATTCTCTCATCCATTTTGACAGCCCCTATGGTGGTGGCCCAGTGGATCAGCAGTCAGTATCTGTTTTCCACTTTGGACCCAGTTCGGTTTGGCGCGGGAAGTAAAGTGACGCACACGGTGGTTGGAAAAATGGGGGTGATGCAAGGGAACTGTAGTGATCTGATGCACGGATTGCCGTTTCAGTCCGTATTTGCCGCGGACGATCTTCCCTATCATGAACCGCTACGCTTGCAAACGATCGTTTATGCCCCAAGGCAGCGGATCGAATCGATAGTCCGCTCTCAAGAGATCTTAAGACGACTGATTGGCAATGGCTGGATACATTTGTTGTGCATGGATCCAAACGATCATAGCACTAGCCTGCTCGCACGCGATTTCCAATGAGTTCCATGGGAGCCGACCATAGAATCAGGTGCGTGAAAATTTTCGCACGTACCCTCCGTGCCAGACTAGTGCAATGCGATCAACCTGACCGGGCGGCTTCGAGAATTCGTATCAGCTCGCGTAGATCGTTTTGCGGTACGTTGGCGAGGAGGGCGGCATGGGCATCCAAAAGAGGTGCATCGATTTGCTTAAGCTGCTGAGAGCCTTCTTTGGTTAACGCAATCTCAAATACTCTTCGGTCGTGGCTGGATTGTGTTTTGGAAATGTAGCCTAAAGCAACCAACTGATCGACAACTCGCGTGATAGCCGGTGCAACTTGAACCATCCGGCTGGCTACCTCCAAACAGGGCAGCGGGGCTCCCTCCCCACGAAGAATGCGTAGCACGTTGTACTGGGTCAAGGTAAGTCCGTATTCTCGCAGCAGCCTGGCAAGCCGATTTTCGAGAAGATCGCTCGTACGCATAATGGCCAATGTCGCTTCTTGTTCGAGCGAGTCAAACGGCCCTTTTTTTTTCAGTTCGTCCTGAAGGGAACGGCTCATAGTCTTTCTTTAATTGGCTCGTCAGTCCCGATCCTGCTCGGGCTCTGCCCACACTCGTATTCGCCCAAGGTCATCAAATTGCACATGGATCAAGTTGGGATTGCAGCAGACCGGGCAATCCTCCACGTACGATTGTAAAATCCCTGCGGATCGATCAATTGGAATCACAATCTCTTCGCCACAAGCATCGCAAAGATAAGCTCCCTCTTCGGCAGCCGAAGCCCCCGCAGGGACCTCATCGCTGCTTGCTAGCCGAGTGTCGTCGTTCTCGGACACAGGTATCGATTCGCCTGAGCAAAGCATTCTACATGTCCAGCAAAGGACCGACAGGGAGCTTTCGTCGGCGAGTCGGTGATCTTCTCCGACTTCGATCAACACATCGGCAGGCAGATTGCTTTGTTGAACGAGCAAGACCGAGTCCTCGAATGGAATCACTTCGTCATTGCGACTATGCAGGACAATCGATTTGGGGGTTAAGCGAGATACGGTCCCCCACTTTCTCCAAGCAGGACAAAGCAAAACGAGCGGGGTCTGTCCATACTCCAAGTTCATGGCGATCGCTCCACCTCTGGAACTTCCAACAATGACATCCGGACGCTCTCGATCGAAGATTGTTTGGGCCGTTTGAAGAGCGAGATCAAAGTTGTTATCGTCCAATGGTGGATTGATGACCTCGAATCCAGCCTTTGCCAAGGATGTAGGCTTCACCCCACCCACGACGCTCCGCCAACCATGCAAGAATAGGATTTTTGGGGACATCTTTTTCGGCTAGGTCTCGAGTTAGTTCAAAAAACTATTGTAGTGCCTTGATCAAGGCAGGGGCAATAGAATCCCGTTGGCGGATGGGTTCAAGCGGAAGGATGGAGATGGGCATAGGTGCTGCCCACCCGAGAATCACAACAGGGCTTAGTACCGTTTGGATTATTGGAACAGACCTTTGAGATCAGAACCGTCGCCCATAATTCAGTCTCCCTTTCAAACGTGGTTCCGTGGGTCCTGCCTTGATGAGCACTTATTCCCCTTCGCGACCGGATGCAAGGATTCGGAGGTCCGCCGCTGAAAAAAGTGCTGCTGTAGGTTCTGCAGAAAGGGCATACTCATCGGAATGCTTGCCGCTATATCGGCAGGTCGACCTGTCGGGATCTTCCACGGGAGCTCGGTTTCGGCGCCATATCGAGTCAACTTAAACGAGTCACCCCACAACCAGCCTTGTTTCTGATCGAATAGCACGGTTCGCTTGAACAAATACTGCATCACCTTTGCTATGCCCTTGCGAGTCGTTGATTTCCTTGAAGCCATCGAGATCGATACTTGCGATTGCGGCAGGAGTTCCATACCGTGCACAACGAGATTTTTCGTGTCGCGGTAAGCGTTCCCATCCTCGACGCTTGAAGATTTCGATCAGTGCGCCCCATTAGTCTTCTTGCTTTGCACGCTCGGCTCGATGGCGCTCTGAAATTGTTCGCAATTCATGATTGAGTATCGTGGTAAGCATCCGGTTCCAAAGTTAGAGTTCAGGGAGTGAAACCACGATTTTTACTCGGTGGGGATTTGGATCGATTGCACTGAGAGCACCAGAGTGTGTGCCATCTCGATTGATGAGCGGTACACCGATGTGGGCACCAAATAGGAACTTGCCGGCAAATCGTAGCATTGGCATATTCCGGTATGAGATCGGACTTCGGTGCAACGC
Source organism: Pirellula sp. SH-Sr6A (assembly GCF_001610875.1). Lineage (NCBI taxonomy): Bacteria > Pseudomonadati > Planctomycetota > Planctomycetia > Pirellulales > Pirellulaceae > Pirellula > Pirellula sp. SH-Sr6A. The sequence goes on from NZ_CP011272.1 coordinate 778,255, forward strand.
AGGGTGATTTCCCTTGAACCATTTTCAAAAAAATGAGTCCGTCCAGCGAAAGATGTCACAGTTCTTGACATCGTATACAAGGTCCTAGGCGTCGAAAACGTTCCAATCGTGTCCTACGGTGCGGGTGCCCCTCAACAATTTCCATTGCTATCGCGAATACATTTGTGCCAATACTTCTTGGGTGGAGGCGCGATAGTCCGCATAGGGTGAGAACATATCGATCATGATTGGTTCCGATGGAACGAGAGACAGTGACGCGTGGTCTCGAGACCACGCGGTTCCCCGGAGCACTCGAAAGTTGTGTCTAGGATGGCCGCGGGGAGAGGTAATCGTACGGAAACGCAAGTTCCGCGACCTGATTCGCTACGCAATTCGATGCTGCCACGCGATGCATCGATATCCCGTCTCACGGCAACAAGGCCACTCACTGAGCCCGAGACGCCCAACGCATTCCGCTTGATCGAAAAGCCCGGGTGGAAAATCAGTTGGATTAGTTCGTGATTGGACAGAATGTCGTCCGGTCCGAGGATCCCTCGTTCTTGAGCCATTTTGCGAATGCGTTTGGGATCGAGACCTTGTCCATCGTCATGGATTTCAATGTAGACGTATTCATTTTGCTGGAATGCTTGAAGCGTTATAGTTCCGATTGCTGGCTTACCTGCGGTGACACGTAACTCTTGAGAGGTCTCAATACCGTGGTGAACGGCATTGCAAATCACTCGCAGCAAAGGCTCCGTTATTTGGTCAACGACGGGTTACTCTACTTCGGTATTTTCTCCCACGATATGAAAATCGATAGGTTTACCTAGCTTCTTGGAGAGGTCACGAGCCAAGTGCTCCATTGTTTCGAAGGTGGGACCGATGGGAACCATTCGGAGTGCAAGGCTGAGTTCTTGGAGATCGCGGGTGACTTGGTTGAGTCGAGCAAGACTTCGATTAGCGCTGGCATCTCGGTGATTGGAAGTGAGCAGATCCTGCTGGACCATGGCCTCCGCGATCACCAATTCTCCGATCATGTCCACCAAACGATCCAATCGTTCGCGCTGAAATCGCTTGGACATCGGTTTTCCGCATAGCCTTGAACACGGTTCTGACAGGTCCGATCCCCACACTTGTGTGGGGGTTGAGGACAAGGTCTCAACGAGATGGCTAGGGACGATTCCTGCCTGGGCCAACTCCGAGTCCAGAGTGGCAATACGCCTCAGAGACTCAAGAAGACAGGATAGGGTTTGTCTGATTTCTGGGTCATTCTCTGAGCCATCCCTTCTGGATAAGGAGCGGAACAATCGTTTCAGCATATTGGTGGCTGCAAAGATTCCGTCGATGCTTGCCCCTTTTAGAAGTTTTTTCCCGTCGCGAGCTAGTACCAATAGATTCTCCGCCTCGTGGGCAACCGCATGGATCGATTGCAACCCCATAAATCCGGCTACACTTTTGATGGAATGGAAGGCTCGGGATATGGACCTAAGGCTTTCTTGGTTGGTGGGAGCGGTTTCTAACGCGATGAGTTCGGCTACGATCGTGTCGAGGTGGCATTGAGCCTCACGAACGAAGCCTTTCAGGAGTTCTGGGCTCGGGGAAGACGGACCGATGTGAACTTCACTAGAATTCATGTGCTTCGAATCCAATGGACCGGTTTTGCACATGTCATCCGAGAGCAGACTGGGGATTCCAGATTCTTCCCAGGTAGATTCTTGGCGCACGATCAGCTGGACAGCAGCGACGGTCTTCAGCGCGACAAGGAGCGGATCTTCTTTGGAATGTTGTTCTCTGGAAGGAAATCGCGACATGAAGATCGCAGACTTCTGCAGCGCAGTCGCACAGCGAGGGTCGATAGGTTCCATGAGACAGGCCAATTCAAGAAGCTGGGACTCGATTTGATGGAGGTCCGCATTCGTGCTGCCATTCGCATCGAGCAGGCTCAGGGCAAGATCATCTAGAAGCGATGTAACTTCGCTCATCTGGTCATCCTTCGCAATCGAGTTCTTTGGAAAAGTGCGAAAGGGTAGACCGCAAAAAGAGATGGGTTTAGTCGCAAAATGTCCTTTGCAGTCCTTTGCAGGAAGATCCATTCGTCTGGAGGAGCAGTGGCGCAGGAACATCGAGATCTCGGAGACTTCAGAATCTCACGCACATTGTCGAAGTGAAAAATGATGCAAAGTTCACGGCGATGAATTCATGCAGGGAAGCTATGTGCCATCCTTTATGGGGACTGAGTCAGAGGCATGGTTTCGATCCGAAGTGAGAAGAAGCATATGTATGGTCAAAAGAGAGTTCTTCATCTCGACGACGATCCAGCCTTTTTGAAACTGGCTTCGATCATCCTGCGCAAGGCATCTATTCAATCGGTGGGGTTAACGAATCCAAGACCGGTCAATCGAATGCTGCAAGAGAATGGGCTGCGAGTCGTACTTCTGGACATCGATTTACCTGATGTTCACGGATTGACCGTACTGCGCAACATCAAGGCCATGGACGCGGGGATACAGGTGATTATGTGCACCGCGGATGTCAACATGGACGTCCTTCGTCGGGCGGTCGAGTACGGTGCGGAAGATGTCCTGTTCAAACCGAGATTAACCCCGACGATGTTGATTGAATCCGTCGAGCATGCGCTCGGCAAAGTAGATCGGCTTTTGGGGACGATTGCTTGGCTAGAGCAGTTTCACGTCGTTTCCCAATAGAAAACAGGAACCCAGCGTCTAGAGAGTCTCGGGTTCAGCGGAGACCAACGACATCGCGTCGAGGAGACGGTCGCTGGCGATGGCAATATCTCGCAGCCCTTCGCCCGAATCAATCAAGCGTTCCACATCGGCAGCTAGATTCGTCAGTGCGGGAAATCCGTAGGCGCCAAAGGCACCTTTCAATTGGTGAGCGATTCTGCGAAGGGAAGGAAGATCCTTGGAACGCAACGCTTCACGAATCGCGGCATCCCGCAACCGCAAGTTCGAAACGAATTCGATCAAAACGGGTGTGAAATCAGGGTCGAACGCCAATGGCGAGTGCAGCTTCTTATTCATTAACATCAAAGTCCGATCGAGCTTTGGTATGATCGATCGCACTGAAGATGATACCTGGATGGGGAGATTGGCGGGGAAACCGAATCGGAGCGGTGTAGGAAGACAAATCCAAACCGCAACGGCTGACCGATTGTGGAGTTTCAGAGAAACATTCCCGGCCAAAGAAGAGTGTAGCAAATTGGCACAAACCAACCAAATCGGAAAACCGCAAATTCCCCAATGTCGGCCAAAATTAACGGACGTTCGAGTAGAGCGTTTCTTCTGCTGCGGCTGTAGCCGTATATCGACACAGCAGTTCCACGGCTTCAGCGCGGCTGGTTACTCCAAGTTTGGTTACGATCGATTTGAATCGATAGTGGACGGTTCTCACGCTCAGATCGAGTTCGCTACCAATCTGTTTCGTCGTTTTTCCCTGCGAGATTGCCGCGAGGATGCGGGATTCTTGGAAGGTAAGTCTTTCGGTTAGGATCATAGGTATTCCAAAAGAACGTGCTACTTTTCGTTTTGCATCCCTCAGGAGTGCTTCCTCGATCGACTGCTGTAGCAAGGCTTCGTCGATGGGTAAATCGAGCACATCCGTCATTCCCAAGCGAATGGCTCGAACGGCGTCAAAAGCCTTCCATCCGTAGGTGAGGAGGATGACTTCGATAGGATTGCTATGCAGTTGCAGGGTGTGAATAGTCGGGAGAATAGCTGCAAAAGACAATTCTGTTGGAATAACGACGACGGAATTCTCCGAGGAAGAGATGCCGGATCTCAAATTTTCCAAACGGAGAGTTGGACGCAGGTCGCAGCCGATTCGAAGGCATACGTTCTCAAGACGATCGAGAGAGGCCTCTAAGCTGGATGGCGCGTAAACAATGGGTCGGTAGTCTTGGGTAATTTTCTGAATCATGTATCTGCTCCAGAATCGATTGGGCGACGAGTAATTCGAGTTGCGAGAGTACAGGCACGATCACATGGATCTACTTCCGGTCCATCGGCATTACGGTGAGACTTGATTCGTTCAACTGATTTGTGATGCGGTAAGCCGAGCTAAAGAAATTACCTAGTCGACCGCATTTGACGCATTCCAACCTGTCATAAGTTGTGGGAAGCGGCAGGTCCTCTTGTGTTCGAGAATCGGGATCGGGTATCGAAAGTTACCCTGATGCTTGCTATCCACCCTGCAATGATCTGCAAACTATTCTGCGTAAACCGATTTCTCGTTCGGTTGTTGCCCAAACTGCATACGAGTGATCTGAGGCTCGGGTATGGGATGTTATAGGTAATCACCTGGGAAGGTGACATCCAGCGGAGCAGGCGTTTACGAAATGTGGAGGTCCGCAACGTGATGATTGACAAATTCACAAGATAGAATCATGGAACCGAAAATGGGGGCGACCATCATCAGGGGTGTACTGCAGCGAGCACGATGGGCAGAACGATTTCTGTTTCATCCCTCGATTCCTTACATTCCACTCAGCCTCCTGAGTTTGACGCTCATTGCGACTCTCTACTCCTACCACTACTTCTCGGTGCTGGAGGAACAGGAGACCCATAGTGATGTGGCGGATTCCATTTCACGCGTCGCTCATGCTCTCGAGAATCAGAGCTTGCAGATGGAACGACTCTCCATCGGACTTGCCTATTGTTCCAGCCTCATCGATTTCACGAACAAGCAGTATTTTTTGGAGGCTGTTGAAACATTTCAGGAGGAGAACCTGCTTCCGCAGGAAACTTGTCTGTTGGTGATCGACTTCGAAGGGCGGATTGTCAATCGACTAGATTTGGGTCTGCAAGAGCTCGAGCTAAAGGGTTTGGCCCATGAGATCCATTTCGCTATGAAGAAGGAGGATTCTCAACGGTTCAACCCCGTACCCGAAGCCATCTTGGGACTTCCTCAAGAGTTGGTGGGAGGGCCAAACAAGAATGATTTTTGGGTCGCCTCCTGCAATCGTATCAAAAGCAACCTAACGACGGATCCGTATACCCTTGCGCTCATCACGAAGGCCTCGAATTTTCTCAAGACCAATTCGATCCCTGAACAATCCGATCATCGAGTCCAGATCTCCGCGAAGCTGGTTCGAGACGGAAACATACCGAACAAATTCGTCTTCAATCCGACTCTTGGCAATTCCGAATCGCCATCGACGGCCCACATCCTGGCATCCAGTGTCTGGATTGGCAATATGGAGTGGACGGTGAAGGGAGGAGTACCAGAAAACAATGTTGGGTTTGCCGCATTCCGGCCTGGCATTCTCGCAGCATGCGTCTTGGTGGCTGGATTGCTACTCACTTCGATGATCACAAGAACGATCGGTGCATGCACATCCAGGATGTATAACATCCAACGACGGTTGGATATAGCGGCTCACGAAGTGAGCGAGGGATTGTGGTACTGGGATGCCCGCTCGCATGAACTCTGGTTCAATCCAAGGTTTTCGACCCTCCTCGCTGTGCGACCTCCACGAGAGCTTTCCCATTTGACCGAGTTCTTTGTGGAGCTAGCGATCGACGAGGACAAGCCCAAGTTAAAAGCGCTTTTTGCCGACCTTTTAGCAGACGGCTATCAAAAGGAATTCTCGTTTCGGATCGCCATTTCGACTGGAATCAGCGTATGGCGAAAGATTCGCTTGGCGTATCACCGCGACAAGAAGAACCAGATTTCCTATATCGCCGGATCGATTCAAGACGTCCATGGACAACGCATCACTGAGGAGCTTCTCGCACAAAGCGAACACCGATGGAAGTCAGCAGTGGAAGGGAACGGTGACGGCCTTTGGGACTGGGATATCGTGAGCGGCTCGGTCATTTTCTCCAATCTATGGAAGGAAATGATCGGATACACTCCCCATGAAATTGAAAATGACTTTTCTCAGTGGTTATCGCTCATTCATCAGGATGATGTTCCCTCGACCTTTGAGAAGCTGAACAAGCACTTGCGATCTGAGACCGAGCACTATGAGACTCAATTTCGTCTTCGGTGCAAAGACGGGACATGGAAGTGGATATTAGCCAGAGGGATGGTGGTGAGTCGCAACGAATATGGAGAAGCGCTGCGAATGATCGGAACCCACACCGACATCAGCACGAGGAAGGAGATTGAGGTACGGACCCAGCAGCTCGCGTCGATTGTGAACTGTTCTGGGGACGCGATCATACGAGAATCTCTGGATGGAATCATCGAGACTTGGAACCATGGTGCCGAATTGCTATTCGGTTATCCAGCCAACAGAGCCATCGGCAATCCATTGAAGATGCTCTATCGCGAGCAGGATGAAGGTGTCTATCAGAAATCCCACGACTCGGTCTGGAAGGGGGAAGTATTCCGGGTTTTGGATGCCTCCCTCGTTGCCGAAGATCGATCGGAACGTGCCGTTTCTATCGTTGCGTCTCCCATTTTCGATCCTCACGGTCGCGTGATTGCAGCGTCCTATATTTACCATGACATTTCAGATTTTAAAGTGTCCGCGGAACAGCTCAAAATCGCGCGCGAGTTAGCCGAACAAGCCAACCGAAGCAAAAGTGAGTTTCTCGCCAACATGAGTCACGAGATTCGCACTCCCATGACCGCCATCATTGGATACTCAAGTTTGATGAAGGATAGTCTAGCTCCGCACGATCTCCCTCGCGAATTCGAAGACTATATCGACACCATTCAGAGGAACAGCAAACATCTGCTATCGCTGATCAACGACATCCTCGACCTGTCAAAAATTGAGGCCGGAAAACTCGATATTGAGATTGCTGCCTTCAGCTTAAGGATTCTACTCGCAGATGTCATCGGCTCGATGCAAAGCAAAGCCATGGAAAAAGGAATACGTTTGGTTTTAGACACGCCTGAACCCTTCCCACTCACCGTGGTAACCGACCCGACTCGGTTGCGGCAGATCCTCATCAATTTGATAGGAAATGCGATCAAATTCACGCATGAAGGTATCGTTCAAGTACGGTGCGAATATGAACTCTCTCGGAGTACGCTAAGTGTTAGGATTCGCGACACGGGGATCGGTATGTCGGAGTCGCAAATGCAACGCTTGTTCCAACCGTTTCAGCAAGCCGACTCAACGACGAGCCGCAAATTTGGTGGCACAGGATTAGGACTCAGTATTAGCAAACGGCTGGCATCCATGCTCAAAGGTGACATCCGTGTTGAAAGCGTGTTAGGGGAAGGGAGTGTCTTTACGTTGGAAGTGCAGTGCAACGCGACTTTCAAGTCGGTTGGCTCCGTAGGTTCTACCTTACCTGTTGAGCAAGAAAAACCTCTCAACTCCGTGCACAGCGTGGTTGCAAACCCCACCGACCAACGGAGAAAGCGGCTAGACGGATTGCGAATACTATTGGTCGAGGATGGTCCGGATAACCAAAGGCTGATCACCTATTTCCTACAACGCGATGGCGCGGTGGTGACTTTGGCCAATGATGGTTTGGAAGCCTTCGAAAAGATCACGACTTCGATAGCAACCGATCCATTGAGCATAGCATTTGATGTGATTATCACCGATATCCAGATGCCAAATATGGATGGTATTGAGCTGACGAAAAGAGTTCGATCTCTCGACATCGACATTCCCATTATCGCGTTAACGGCAAATGCCATGAAGGGAGACAGCGATTTCTGTTTAGCAAACGGTTGTAGTTGTTACCTACCGAAACCGATCGATCGCGAATCGTTGATTTCCAGTTGTGAATCGTTCGCGGTTCCCCCTTTAGACCGATCGTTGGTTTCCATCCAAAGTGTTCAGACTCTTGGGTAGGGTGATTTTCATCCCAAGCCCCCGCGCACGACGTCTCGATGCGTGCATCGATCCGCGATGAGCACGCACAATCTCTGCCGATACGCTTAACCCGAGCCCCGTCCCACTTGGCTTGGTCGTGACATAGGGATCAAACATCTTCTCAAGGATTTCGTCGGACACTCCAACCCCGTTGTCGAGCGTCTGCAACTGGACCCATTCCTCATTCGTCCGAACACTGACTAAAAAAACGGGTCGTTTGGGACGTCCGCTATCCATGGCGTCGATGGAATTGCTGATGATGTTAGCAAGAACCTGTTGCAACTGGACGTAATCGCCCATGAAAACCCCCGCGTCATGGGGAATTCTCGTCTTGGTTACAACGCCTACTCGCTCAAACTCCTTCTCAAATAGCGCCAGCGTGTCGTTGATCAACGAAGCAATGTCAACACTGCCGAATGGGGCGATCTCTCTCCGAAGAAATTGTCGAAGTCGTGCGAGAACGCCGGATGCTCTCTGTGTTTGTTTTTCAAGAATGTCAATCGTGTGGTCCAGTTCTTCGTTGGTAAGATTCTGCTGCTGTAGGCCGATCCGTATTCCACCCAGGTAGTTCGCGATGGTCGCGAGCGGTTGATTGATCTCATGCGAAAGGGAATCAGCGACAAGGGTCGCAATCGAATTATTCTGGGCTCGAAATAGCTCCTCGCGACGGAGTGCGATCCTTCTTTGATTCTGAAAGCTACGCTCAATGTCTTTGAAAATGGCGGCGTACCCAATTTTCTCAGTACCTGGTCCTCTCAACGAAATGAATTTGAGATCGATCAAACGCGATTCTTCGACTTCCGGTGCAGGGCTGTGTAGAGACAAGCGAACGGTACCGTTCCACGTCATCTGGCTATTGAGGTGATTAAAGATGGACATGAGGAGATTGCGGCTACTGTGTTCCACAATGGGTTCTATCAGCATCCACTGAGTGATCGGGGTCCCAACCACTTCGTCCCAAGTTGCGGCGAACAATCGCAGCAAGGGATTATTGACAAAGATGATATGTTGGCGGTGGTCTAGTGCTAATGCGAAATCATCCAGTGCGTCGAGGAGGTTCAATTGCAGTAGACATTCTCGTTGCTTGAGAGACAAAGCATTTCTCAAGCACGCGCTCCATGCCTTGTTCACTTGGGCAATAAGCTCGTGAACCCCTTTGGGTTTTTCGATATAGGAAAAAACTTGGATTGCGAGCGCCCTCACAACACTTTCGTATCGAGTGTCAGAGGTGAAGATCAGGATCTTTACATCCGGGGATTGTGCTGCGATGGTTTGAGCGACATCCAGTCCGTTATCGTCCGACAACCCAACGTCGATAATGGCGACGGCAATGCGATTGCTTTCAACCAGACTCATCGCATCGATCGACGTTTCGCACACGGAGACTTGAAATCCAGATTTGTGAAGTGCGACCTGTAGAAGGGATCGGAGGTGATGGTCGTCCTCCACTAAAAGTACATTGGGTTCCATGGGAGCGATTGCTTTCGTGATCAGTCGCGGTATTTCAAGAGCTCGACTGTCGACCGCACCCCCAGCTTCCGCTTGAGGTTGGTTTTGTGGACTTCAACTGTCTTGCAGCTGATTCCTAGCTTGGCTGCGATCTGCTTGGAAAGCATTCCCTCGATGAGCAGGTTCATGACTTCACGTTCGCGCACAGAAAGAGAGTTTCGACGTTCAATCAAATCGAAACGTAGAACACGTTGGTTGGCAGATTGCGAGCTGTTGAAGACAGCCTCTTGAACCAGCGTTAAGAGCGTGGTCGAATCCACCGGCTTTTCCAAAAAATGCGAGGCGCCGAGTTTCATGGACTCGACAGCAACTGAGATTGTTCCAAAGCCGGTTAGAAAGATAAAAGGCTGTATAGAATTCAACGAATTCAAGTAGTGAGCGAGATCGATACCATTCTCTTCGCCGATTCGAAGGTCGAAGATGCAACAGCCGATGCGATCGGGGTCAAACGACTTCTGAAACGACTCTATATTGGCAAACGTTTGAACCTGCCATCCTGCTTTGCTTAAGAGATAGCATAGGCTTGCACGAACACCTTCGTCGTCGTCGACTACATATACGGTGGATTGACCGTAGAGGGTTTCGGTCACGAGAAGCCTCGCGATTGGTGAGAAAGTGAGGTTACTGATTGCCTGCGAATTCGGGCGACTCCGTTATTACATCCGATAGGAAGAAGAGCTACTACACGGATCGAAACGAAACCTTGTCATTTTTCCGAAATTCTTTCGGTCACCGTGCTCATTAGTTTTCCGTTGGAGAGCACCGAGACGATGCGAGCACCAATTGGGACGCTCTCCGCATCGAATTGAACCGATCCTGATTCGGCATCCAATGTGAGCGAATAGCCTCGCGCGAGTGTTTTTAGAGGGCTGAGCGCCTCGAGGACTTGTGCAAAGCGTTCCAATTGTTGTTGCGTTTGGTCCACTCGGCGGTCGAGAGTGTCGTCGAGATCGCGCATGACTTCGTCCAGGCGCTGCGTGGGTACTTCGAGCAATCGAAGTGGTTCGTCGACCACGGGGCGAGAGGTCATCGCGTCCAGCTTCGCGGTAGATCGCTCCCATTGGGCTTGAATTGCCAACCCAAGTCTCTCTCGCGTGATGTCGAGATAATCCAGAAACTCTTCCTTGCTAGGAGCGACGCGTTCGGCGGCTTCCGATGGCGTAAGGGCTCGGACATCGGCCGCGAGATCGCACAACGTAACATCAATCTCGTGCCCCACTGCGGATATGGTTGGGAGTGGGCAAGCGGCTACGGCTCGGACGACTTCTTCTTCATTGAAAGCCCATAGATCTTCGAGCGAACCTCCCCCCCGACCAACTACGAGGACATCCAACGGGGGATTGAGCATGGCCGCCACTTTGATTCCCTTGGCAATTTCCTCGGCCGCTCCTTCACCTTGCACTTTGGCTGGGATGATTATCACCGTTGCCAATGGCCATCGTCGCCGAAGAACTTGGGCAAAGTCGTGAATGGCCGCCCCCGATGGACTTGTTACGAATCCGATTCGCTGAGGAAAGCGAGGCAACGGCTTTTTGTTTTCCGCTTCGAAGAGCCCCTCTTTCTGAAGCTTCGCGAACAGACGACGGAACGCAGCCTGCAAAGCTCCGATGCCTTGCTCCTCGATCTTCTGCACGACGATCTGGTAGGTTCCGCGGGGGGCGTAGACATCGATTCGACCTTGGACGATGACAGCCATTCCTTCGCGAAGTTCGACGCCGAGTTTTTCCCAAGTCGATCGCCAGAGAACTGCAGCTAGCTGTCCCGATGCGTCTTTCAATGTGAAGTAGACATGCCCAGCAGACGATTGCACTAGGTTCCCGATTTCTCCCGATACCCAAACGGTCGGGATCGATTGGGTCACCAACTTCTTGACCCACTCGTTGAGCTGCGTCACGGAAAGGGGAGCGTCGGAGCTAGCCCCCGGAGCCGCCTTTGCTTTTTTGGCTCCTTTGGCTGAACGACTGGATGCACCGACCTCTTCATTACCAAAGAAGCTGTCTTCGTCTTCGCTCCAAAGAAATCCGCTCATAGGTGAATAGTTCCTGCTGAGGCGGCGAAGAACGGGGCTTCTCCGTCGATGGATTCACCGGTTTGAGCCCATGATTCCGCTTGCAGCGTGGCCGCCTCGAGACTGGACTCCACCTTCTCCCGCATCGCTTCGACTTCATCGCGCGAGATCTTCTTTGGGACTCGGATCGCCTCACCCATGATCGATCGAACTCTCGAGCCGGGTTTCGGGATTGCAAAACAGTCCCATGCTCGTTGGAAACGCCATGGGGCCTCGTACCCGCAACCGAGGGGGACAATTGGAATTCCAAGCAAACTGGCTAAGTAGATACATCCGCTGGATGCGACGCGTCGAGGGCCAAGCGGTCCATCGGGCGTAATCACCAAACTCTTACCGCGAAGCTGCTTGACGATCTTTAATACCGCCTGGGCGCCCCCATTGGCCGTCGAACCGCGCACTGCGTCGTATCCGAATCCTTTTGCAAGTCCGATTAACCAGTCGGCGTCTCGATGGCGACTGGCCAGAAGGACCAATCCCGTGTCGCGACGCATGCAGCAAGGAACCAACATGTATTCGTGCCAAAACACGTAGATTGCCGGGCCCGTAAAGCGATCCGAAATAGGATCGAGAGACGGATCGTCGCGCAAGATCTTTGCATCCAATGTTTGAGACCAGCCGACTAAGACTGACGCGATCGAATTCCCCGCAACGCGGATCGCCATTGCTCGCATCGCGGAACGCAATCGATTCACTATGGGCGTACCTGCCATCTTCCGGTGAATACCTCCGTCGCTGGCCCGGTCATGAAGACGTGGTTGGAGGCCTCATCCCAGCGGAGCATCAATTGCCCACCAAGTAGATTGTTAAGAATTGTGCGGTCGGTATGGCCAGTTAAAACACCCGCTACGCATACAGCGCTCGCCCCAGTCCCGCATGCCCAAGTCTCGCCGGAGCCTCGCTCCCAAGTTCGCTGGCGCACTTCACCGCGTGCCAGGACCTCGACGAATTCGACGTTGGTCCGTTTGGGAAATCGATCATCTCGTTCGATCAAGGGACCGATACCCAAGACCAATTCATCGGTCGCTTCCGGGACGAAAATTACGCAATGCGGGTTCCCCATGGAGACACAGGTCGCGTAGAGCTTATGCCCTCGATACTCGAGGGGAATATTGATCGCTGATTCGGTGGGTTGCACCAAAGTTGTCGGGATCTTGGCACCTTCGAGTCGGGGTTCCCCCATATCGACGGTAATGCGTTCCGCTAATCCGTCCTGGATGTCGAGCTCAAGCTGAAGAACTCCGGCGCCCGTCTCAATGGCGAGCCGTTCCTTCTTTGCGATACCGTGGTCGTGTACGAATTTGGCGACACAGCGAATACCATTCCCGCACATCTCCGACTCACTGCCATCGGCATTGAACATGCGCATCCGCGCGTCTGCCTTGTCGCTAGGCAAGATCAGAATCATGCCATCGCCACCCACGCCGAATCGGCGATGAGAGATATCGATCGCGAGCTTCTCCAGATCATCGGGAAGCTGTGTGTCAAATCCGTTGATGTACACGTAGTCGTTGCCGGCACCGTGCATCTTTGTAAATTCGATTGTTTTCGACATCATCCTTATCCAGGTAAACGAAATTCGGGATCCGCGATTCCCCGGATCAATTCTGCGAGACGACTATACATTTGCAACATGAGTTGCCAAGTCCCCAGATCGATCTCGATCTTGGGCTTCTTGTCGTGGATATGCACCGTTTCGATCACTTCGCCCAGCCGGGCATGAAAGTACTCGAACAACTCGGCGAGTTGCGCCGCTTGACTGGGGCTTAATCGATCCGGTAGTTGTGGGGGTTGGTTTAAATCTCGGAGCATTCGCACGGACTCTGCGAGCCCTGGAGCCAGATCGAAATCCCCGAGATCTTCGCTGGCAGCTCCCTTTTTGCTTTGTGCCTCTTCAATCGAAGTCTGGTTTTCCTGAACGCGCGACGCGATCTGCTCGTGGGTGCCAAACAACAGCATGCTTCGACCGACATGGATCAGGTCCCCAAATCGCAGGATACGAAGTTGGCAGTCCTGTCCGTTCACGCGAGTCCCATTCGTGCTTTCCAAGTCTGTCAGGACGAGGTGGTCGTTGTCTTCCTGAATCTTGCAGTGAAAGCGACTGATTCGCTCGTCATTGAGCTGAATCGAGTTTCCCTCCTCACGGCCGATCGTGATGGGGGTTTTGAGGTCGGAATAGACTTTCCCACGATCGGCTCCTTGAACAATCCGGAGCGTCAATTTCGTCATGCCCACCTCGAGTCTCAGTTGATGCGTTTCGTTGGGGTGCCGGGGCTACCCCTAAATCAATTGGTAAAGGCCAGGTCGTGTAGTTTAGCCTATCTGTCTTGCTCCCAAACCCACACTCTTATGAAATTGGCTACCGCTCCATACTACATCGGCGCACTGCGATTGCCAAAACCGGAGAAATAGTAAACGGCCCCGATCAACGACACACAAATAAGTAGCAGCCGGAGCGTCGTCGCCATGATCCAAGGAGAATAACCATCGGGAAGCGACGGGAGTTCTCGAAACAACCCTGCAATCGCAATCTCCAACACGCCTACGCCCCCCGGAGTGATCGGGAGGGTGGCGGCTGCCATGGCAGGTGGAATCGCTGCGAAGTGTTCCGCCGCCGTTGGCGCTTTCGAAAACAATGCGTTCGATATAAGGAAACACGCGAGCGTAAAACAAATATGAACGAGAAGGCTGGAGCCAATGACCTCGACGATCAACCGCGGTCTGCCATGAAACATCATGCAAGCCTTCGCTAGTCGGTAGATAGTATGCCCGGCCCCAGGGATTCGGCGGAGCCAGTGAAGTGGAATGCGTGCCCCGAAAATGCCTACCAGGGTCAAGATTCCCAATCCCAACCCGCTTAGAACCAAGGCGATCCACTGGATTGCAGATAGCCGCGGAGAGAGCGAGGGGGCGATGACCATTCCTCCGCTTGCCACCATCAACAGCCCCAACAGGCCGACCGCGCGATCGACCAAAACCGAGGCGACAACTTCGGTCTTCTTATCCTTCGCGCGCTGGGCTGCCTCGATCGCTTTGAATAGATCTCCACCTACGGAGCCAATACTCACTTGATTAAGGAGCGTGCCGAGGAATCCAAGCCGAACTGCACTGACGGTGGAGATGGGAACCCCAAGCCCGTTGACGAGCAACTGCCAACGCCAATAACTGATCAAGTGAGCGGTTAGAACAAAGAAAAAAGCGAGCCCCAGATACGACCAGTTCTTTTCCTGCTCGATAAATCCGTGCCAATCTTTCCGAGACTGAAGAACGATCCAAAGGACCGAAAGCCCCAAAATCGCAATCTTCAAGGAGGGCCAAAACCATTTGCGCCCTACCGCGTGCTTCGTTGCGAACGGTTCCCGTGGAGGGGCGCTGCTCATAGATATGTCGCAGGGATGGTGACGGAGAATGGTGAGGCGGATTCGCAGCGCTGGCCAAATCGCCGCTCGGAGATCCCTCACAGACACTGGGGTTAGGGAATCAAGCTAGCGAGTCAACGGACTCGCTAGCTCGGCCAACCTAAGGGCGACAAACGATCGCCAACTATTTACCGAGGATCGCAGCACCCAGTTTCGCCGCATTGTCGGTCTTTTCCCAAGTGAACTCGGGCTCATTGCGACCGAAGTGTCCACCCGAAGAAGTCTTCGAATAGATTGGGCGACGAAGGTCCAAGTACTCGATGATGCCGCGAGGGGTCAGATCAAAGAAGGATTGAACGACTTCACAAATCTTTTCGTCCGAGACCTTGCCCGAGCCTTGGGTATCCACACGGACGCTGACCGGCTTGCTAACGCCGATTGCATACGCGACTTGCACTTCGCAGCGATCGGCAACGCCTGATGCGACGATGTTCTTCGCAACATGCCGAGCCATGTACGCAGCGCTACGATCCACCTTGGTCGGATCCTTTCCGCTGAACGCTCCACCACCGTGGCGTCCCCATCCTCCGTACGTATCGACGATGATCTTACGACCGGTCAGACCGCTGTCACCATGAGGCCCACCCACAACAAACTTGCCAGTTGGATTGATGTGGTAAACAATGCTGTCCGAGACCAATTCCTTTGGCAAGCAGGGCTTGATCACCTTTTCAATGACGAAGTTCTTAATCTCTTCTTGAGAGACATGCGGAGCGTGTTGGGTCGAAACGACGACATTGTTGATACCGATTGGCTTGAAGCCATCGTATACCACCGAGACTTGGCTCTTCGAATCAGGCCGAAGCCAGTCGACTTCGTTGTTGAATCG
This sequence comes from Pirellula sp. SH-Sr6A, assembly GCF_001610875.1. Lineage (NCBI taxonomy): Bacteria > Pseudomonadati > Planctomycetota > Planctomycetia > Pirellulales > Pirellulaceae > Pirellula > Pirellula sp. SH-Sr6A. Next base: position 793,857 of record NZ_CP011272.1, read on the forward strand.
AGCTTCGGTGAGCCGGTTTGTAATGCGGTGGGCCAACGCGATCGGAAGGGGCATCATTTCGGGGGTGTCATTGCACGCATATCCGAACATGAGACCTTGGTCGCCTGCGCCGATATCCTTTGCGTCGGAAGAGTCGACACCCATAGCGATGTCGGGACTTTGTTTGTCGAGCGCAACCATCACGTTGCAGGTCCGACCCGAAATGCCGGACTCGTCATCGTCGTAACCGACATCGAGAATCGCTTTGCGAACGACGTCCGCATAATCGACAATCGCTTTGGTCGTAATTTCGCCGACGATCAAAGCCAGACCGGTGGTGACGACGGTCTCGCAAGCAACACGGCTCATCGGGTCCTGGGCGAGCAGTGCGTCCAACACGCTGTCGGAAATTCGATCCGCCAACTTGTCAGGGTGACCCATCGATACAGATTCACTTGTAAAAATATACTTGCCCGAAGCCACGAACGACCTCCCGAGTAGGGAAATTAGGAAACAGGGATTGTTGAGAGATGGTAGTGTAACCCGAGTCTTGGGTTCCTTGAAGGTCCCAAACGGGCGACGCGGGGATATAATGATGGCATTCATGGTCCTATCTGCCTACATGGGCCCAAACCGGGAGCTGGCGAAAATGCACGTTTCACCGACGAGAGGACCGAGAGCGAGGGACAGAGCGAGTTGGAGAGGGTCCCTTCCCGTTATAGCGTTCCTCGCTTGGTTGGCCGGGAGCGAACTGGCTTTCGCGAAAACGATCATAACCCGCTTCTGCGATCCCTGGCGGGATAGCCAAAGCTCGACGCGAATCGAATGCGACTGCGAAGAAGGTATTTGGAACATCCGATTCGCCCTGAAAACCGTCGAAGGACACGAATCGGGCGGGACCAAAACCTCTGCCGGCGGCCCCTCCGAGCAGGAAAAACCTCCCTCGTCGGGGGTTGTGATGGCCTTCTCCAAAGATGCAAAATCTCCTCTATATTGCTTGGAATTCAGCGGATTGGAGGGGAACTCCCAAGCTCGATGGGACGCCCAAATCCGACGCAGGGACGGGAGAGTCAAGGAGAGGTGGAGAATCGAAGGTGTGGCGGTCCGGAGAGAAGGCCAGGATCCCGCCATGCAAGTGCTACACGTTCAGGTTCCGCTGCATGTTTTGAATCCCGTTTATGGTAAGTCCGTGGGGTGCACGGATTCGATTCGCGTTGCTTTGTTGCGGCGAACGGTCGTACAGAATCGGCCCGTCTGGAGTTCATGGCAGTACTTGACCGATCAGGAGGGAAGCCCGTGGTGTCCTTCTGCGTTCGGCACTCTTCCGGTCGACTCGGAAACCGATCAGGATTTTTCGTTGCCTGAAGAACCCATGACCTCAAAGACCTTCCGGTTGGCAGCCAACCAGATGCGTAGGGAGTTTCGCCAATACCTAGACGACTCCAAACTACAGGAACGAACCGTAAATTGGTACGACCAACTGGGGCAGTTTCCTGAATTTAATCCTAAATGGCTTGTGCTCGACTCGCCAGGCCCATCGCATTCGTCCTCATCATCTCTCCGCTTGCCAAAGGAGGGGTGGATAGGATTGCCATTCAGCCTGCACGCAAGGTTCGCCGAGGAAGGAACGACCCAGCGAGCGTGGAAGATCGAGCTCACGCGGGAAGACCGATCCGCAGGTAGCTGGGTGATGGAATGGCTAGGTCAGGGGAGTTTCGGCGTCATTCGCTGGAAGCTCCCCTCTGGGGCGGCCGGTAAGACAGAGGTGAGGGAGGCAATCGTTTCGTTTTCCCCGACCACCCATCCGAACCGCGAACCCCGTGACGTGGTGATGACCTACCGCGGAACGGCCAATCTATTGGATTTAGATGTGTACCTCGATGGAGCCCGTGCCGCAGTATCGGTGCTGGAAAGCCCTGCCCCCTGGGAGTTCACCGACGGAGCGCAGGGGTCTTGGGAAAGTCAGGTCGATTGGAAGCTTTCCATCAGCGGGAGCGCAGTCGAATCGCTTCAGGTCTATCGCGCGTCGCTAACCCCGATCGAGGCGCTCGGTTTGATTCCCGATGCTCCCTTTGTTTCTTGGTCTGAATGGAGGCCAGAGGATCAGAGACTATGGATAGAACACTTCGCAGAACGCGAAGATCGGGATGGAGGTTATTTGTTGGAAAGTCTGCTTCATTATTCGGAAAGTGCGATGCGAGCGGCCAAAGGCAACAACGCTAGCAATTCCAAGGTTGACAATCACAAGTAAGCCTACGGGGGGTTGGTATTGTTCCGGGGCGAATGAAGGGGCTAGACTGCCCTTTTACCGCCGAAGCCTCTGACCATCCCGATGCCAAACGCAGCTCCGGAAGTTCTCGTCACGAACTTTCACCGAAGATTTACAGGAGTATCCGCAACCGCAGACGCGGTGCTGTGCGGTATGCATCGCTACTTTTCGACGCGTCTCGTGGGGAGGCCTCTTCCATCGGCGCCGCAGGTGTTGAGCTTGCATTCGGCATTGTTGCTTTCTCGGCGTCCGCCTCCCAATCGGCCCTTCTCGATATGGCATGTGCGCCGGAATCTAGAGATGGCGATCGTGATCTTTGCGAGAGATCATTTGAGGCTCCCGATCCGCATCGTGTTTACATCTGCCGCCCAACGTCGCCATTCACGAGTGCCTCGCGAGTTGATTTCCAGGATGGATGCAGTCGTCGCGACCACAGCCCAAGCGGCGTCGTATGTCCCGCACTTGGCAAGTGTGGTTCCGCATGGAGTCGACACCACGCGTTTTTATCCTGCACCCGATCGGTCCATCGCTTGGAAGAATCTAGGACTGCCCGGCTCGTCTGGCATAGGGATAGTCGGACGCATTCGGCATGAAAAAGGGACCGACTGCTTTGTGGAGGCTATGTGCCGTGTACTGACCCAGCGCCCTGATTTTACGGGGGTGATCGTGGGGCGAGCGATGCCATCGGATGCGTCCTTTGAGCAGCAACTTAAGCGACGGTTGGAGATGGCCGAATTGAAGAATCGCGTTCTGTTTTTGGGTGAACAACCGCGGGATCGACTCCCTGAAATCATGCGATCCCTGTCGCTGCTCGTCGCGTCGCCTCGCTACGAGGGTTACGGAATGACACCATTGGAAGCGATGGCAAGCGGAGTGCCGGTCGTAGCTACCGACACCGGTGTTTACCGTCAAATCATCGACGACGGTAAGAATGGCTACGTCGTCTCGATCGACGATATCGACGGGTTGACCAACGCGATCCTCCAAGTTACCCGCGATACAGATCAGATGCACCGAATGGGCATCTACGCGCGCGACGTGGCAACCTCTCGCTTATCGATCGACACAGAAGTCTTAGGATATGCGGACGTCTACGAACGACTTTGGAAAGGTGAGGTATTCCCATGATCGAAAAGACAAAGGCCTTTGTCATCTCATTACCGAGAGCTGTCCATCGCCTCCCTCAAGTCAATCGAATTGTTAAATCCTCCACTTGGCCGATCGAAATCCTCGAAGCCGTGGACGGTGCTGCGCTTTCGAAGGAGGAAGTCGAGGCGGTTTATCAACCCAGGCGTTTCCGACCTATGTATCCCTTCTCGTTACGAAGAGGGGAAATAGGGTGCTTTCTAAGTCACCGCAAAGCTTGGTTGCGAATATTGCGTGATGGTTTAGACGCAGCATTGATCTTGGAAGACGATATCGAATTGGAACAGCCACAGTTTGACGGTACGCTTGAGTTCGCCAGAGTGCATGCGGAGCAAGGGGACTATATTCAATTGCAGGTTCGTGAGACGGGCCCTCATCCAGTTTGCATCGAGCGAATTGGCAAGGATGGGTATCGACGCCAGTTGGTGCAGCCAACAGTCGTGCCACTTCGAACGACCGCTCAATTGGTCACCCGCGACGCCGCATTCCATTTGTTGGACGCCACGCGCGTATTCGATCGCCCTGTCGATACATTTTTACAGATGGTATGGGAAACAGGAGTCCGAATGCGGATCGTTGAACCCTCCTTCGTCTGCGAGGTTTCCGAACAACTTGGTACGAACACCATCGGACACACGTCACACGGTATTCATTGGAATCGATTGCGACGCGAATTCCTAAGACCCTGGTATCGCCAACGCATTCGCGCGAAATCTCGTGGTATGGCGAAGCGGGAAGGCGAGAGAACTATTGCACCTTGCTCTCGCGCAGCATGATTATCTCTCGATTAAGCGGCGGACTGGGGAATCAGATGTTTCAAGCAGCGGCGGGCGTCGCCCTGGCTCGTCGTTTGAACCAACCTCTCCTGTGCGATGCTCGGCCCCTCCAGCTAGATGCTTCCCGAAACCTAGGGCTGAATTCATTTCAATTCGATGCACCGATCCTCCCCCATTCGGCGGAACTGACCCCCAGTCATACCGCTACCGCTTTACCACCTCTGAAACGCGGCAGCCTCTCCTTCCTGCTTTGGACAATTCGCAATCGGTCGCGTGTCCTTTATGTGCGGGAAAAGGAACTCGCCTACCACGACGTTCTGAATCGTTTGTCATCCTCGGAACCTAGATCCATTTATCTTCATGGATTCTGGCAGTCCCAGCAGTACTTCGCGTGGTGTGGGGACGAGATTCGAAGGCTCTTTAGCTTCCGCGAGAAGCCCTCGATGGAGAACGAGCCTGCTCGCGAGCGTATTCGATCAAGCAAGTCGATTGCCATTCATGTTCGCCGTGGAGACTACGTCACCAATCCGAAGAATCGTGCAATCTACGCGACTTGCTCATTAGACTACTATCGACGCGCGATCGCTTACCTCGTCGAACAATTGGGACAGGAGCATGTTCAGGCCTTTGTGTTCTCAGACGACCCTGACTGGGTCCAGAACAATCTTGATATTCCGATCCCCAAAACGGTGATTCGGCACAACACGGATTCCCCGGTCGAGGACCTGCGACTTATGTCTTGTTGCCAACATCATGTTCTGGCCAACAGTACCTTCAGTTGGTGGGGGGCATGGTTAGCGTTCCATCCACATCAACTCGTAGTCGCACCCAGAGTATGGTATCATGGCCGCCCGCGCGTCGACGACAGTATTGTTCCTCCGACTTGGGTCCGATTGGATTGAATAGCAGCGAGTCCGAACCTTCATTTCGTATTTGGGTAGCCCAATCCAGGTCACCGATGACGCTCTACACGAGGACATGTCCAAGTCCGAACGTGATCCGCGATCATCATCTCGAAACGTTTCGCCAAACCATCCGCCCGAACGTGAGCGATTGGTTAGTGTGCCACGAGCCATTTCGCGAGCGAGAATCAACTCTCATTCCTAAGCATCGTCGAATCATGCTGATGGGGGAACCCTCCTCGCTGGCTCGAATCGATTTGCGATTTCTCAACCAATTCGGCATTCTGGTGTCTCCTTTCCATGTACCGGGGTTTCAAGGGACAACGATCGTTTCGCAACCAGGATTGCCTTGGTTTTTCGGCTGGAACCGATCGGAAAATCGATGGCTAGATTTTGCTCAGCTTCAAAAGATGGAGTCGATACAAAAGAGACCGGATATATCGGTCGTCGTCTCCAACAAGTCGTTTCACCGGGGACATCGGATTCGACTGCAGCTGGTGAGGATCCTTCAGCAGCGACTAGGTGAGCGATTGCAAGTTTTTGGAAAGGGCATTCGAGAGGTTGCAGACAAACGGGACGCAATCGCTCCTTATCAATATCATCTCTCGCTTGAAAACAGCACCGAGCCGAATTACTGGAGTGAGAAGCTTTCGGACGCTTATTTGGGAGGGGCATTTCCTATCTATTTGGGGTGCACCAACATCGAGCGGTGGTTTGCTCCGGAATCGATGTATCGCATCGAGTTGGACGAGAGGCTGGCTGAACCCAAGCTATCGATTGCGTTAGAGAATATTGCTGAACGAATAGCGGAATGGCTCGATAGCGATCCGTACCCCAGGCACATTCATGCACTTCGCGAGGCCCGAGAGCGCGTTTTGCACGACCACTCGTTTTTCGCAGTCTTGCGAGATGCGATCATTACGCTTGGGGAATCTGCGGGAGTTCCAAATCTTGACACCCCAGACTGGATGCAACCGCAGGCGTCCCCGAAGGGACGTGAGCGGTGGTGGCGAGAGTTAACGAGGGTTTATCACAAATGGACGACTCGCAGTCCGCGAGTCGCCCCGTCGCCGACTCGGGACTAGACCTGTTTCCGCATACAACAGTTCTTGTACTTCTTTCCAGAACCGCAGGGGCAGTTATCGTTTCGGCCGATTCGGTCCCCTCGATGGCGGATGGTCGGAATTGCAGTCTCCTCGGTACCTGCACGTTCGGCCTGTTCTAGGTCCCGTTCCTTTTCGGCCATCAGATCGGATTGTTCAGCCGCGAGGGCTTGTCGAATATCGAACTCGTCGTGTCGGGCGCTGGTTTCCACCCAAGCATCGGCAACGATATCGGAATCGATCGCTTCCATTCGGAAGATGACGTCGGTCATTCTCTCGCCGATCGAAAGCCACATTTGATCGAAGAGCCGCATCCCTTCCCGTTTGTATTCGACTTTGGGGTCCATCTGACCCATGCTACGGAAGTTCACGCCCGCGCGGACATGGTCCATCGCGAGCAAGTGGTCCTTCCAAGCGGAATCGAGTTGGGTTAGGAGAACGGTTCGTTCGACGCGTCGGATTTCTGGGAAGTATCGATCGTCGATGGTCTGTGTCATGCGGTTGATGAACTCTTTGCGTGTCCAATCGCGCATCGATTCCGACTCCCCGGACCAACGCAGGGCTTGGCGAGCCCAATCCGCAACTTTGTCGATTTCGGCTTGGTTGCGTTGGAACAGAGACTTCAAACTCTTGGATTCATCTCGGCCGAACAACGCATTCGCTTTTTCGGCGACGACTTGGCGAAGCGCAAGTCCTTTTTCGACCGACTTCTTCGAAATGGCCACCAAGGCTTCAAAGGATTGATTGGGATCCTCGGTGAGTGTTTCGCCTGCGTTGGGATCTTCGAAACGAGCCATAGCCCAGTTTGCCACGGCGGCACCATCGATCGAATACGAATCGGGGGCCGTCATGCTGCTGAAGCGACGGAAGGCCATCAGAACCGGGAACTGGCTTTCTCGTTCGCTATAGGTGTCTTCTGCGAGTTTGAGCAGCTTTTTGGCGATCTGCTCAGGCTCTTGACCTTTGAGTTCATCGACGTTGACTGGAATACCAAACTTATTAGCCATCCATCCCGCGAGGGATTTCAATCCGAAATCATCGGTGAGAAATACTTCGCCTTCCGAGAGATCGATCGATTCGATGTATTTGGTCGCGCTCTCAATCAACTCTTCGTCCATGCGATCGCGATCGATTTTCTTCAGCGAGCTCACAGTGTAGGTCGTGTTGAACCTCGCATTGACCCATTTGGTCATCGCTTCCCAATTCCACTCGGACTGTTCCGTTTCGAGAGGAAGGTTTTCATCAATGGCATCAAGAATTTGCGTCTCGGCGGCTCGTTCCGTCTGATCCTTCGCGTACAGCACGGCGGTGTTCGGTTCAACTCCTCGGAAGTCTTTGGGATCGAGCTGAACGCCGAGTCGTGCGCCGGCCCATTTGGCATAGGACTCCGCACCGAAGAGAGGATCGCAGTATTGTTCGACATTGCTGTGAATCTGCTCGCGGAGCTGGTTCATCACCAAATCGCGGCAACTGGTTCCGTCCAAGATCTCCTGCCGATAGCCATATACCCTTTTGCGTTGGTAATCCATGACTTCGTCGTATTCGAGCAAGCTCTTTCGAGCTTCGAAGTTTCGCTCTTCGACCTTCTTCTGGGCTCCCGAGATTCGTTTCGAAACATATGGGCTTTCGATGGCCTCTCCATCACCCATGCCCATTCGTTTCATCCATTCGCGAACCCATTCGCCGGCGAAGATACGCATCAAATCGTCTTCGAGCGACAAATAGAAGCGGCTGGAACCCGGGTCACCCTGGCGGCCGCAACGACCTCGAAGCTGCAGATCGATGCGTCGGGATTCGTGACGTTCGGTTCCGACGACGTAGAGACCACCCTTTTTGCGAACTTGTTCCCCTTGGGCTTTCATATGTTCGCGCTGTTCGATTTCGTGGACCAGCGATTCCCATTCCTCCTTGGGGACTTCCAATCGGGTTGGGTAACGGTCTTGAAGCTGCGCCCAAGCCATGGTTTCGGGATTTCCACCGAGAATAATGTCGGTACCGCGTCCAGCCATGTTGGTCGCGATTGTAACCGCCCCCATGCGTCCGGCCTGGGCAACGATCTCCGCTTCACGTTTGTGTTGCTTCGCGTTGAGGACTTCCGCCTTTACGCCTCGTTGATCAAGCAATTTCGCGAGCTTTTCACTCTTTTCAATCGAGACGGTACCGACGAGGATCGGGCGACCGGAGTATTCGATCTCGCTGATCTCCGTACGCGGAACCGTAACCAACTCCTTGGAGTCCGATTTTTTGATAGCGACTTCAGCATCGCTTTCCGATTGAATCGTTCCTACCAGAGCTCCCTTGCTCCGGTCGAGATATCGGATCGTATCGAACTTATGAACCCGTTCGACTTCGTCCGCGACGGCATTGAATTTTTCTTGTTCGGAAAGATAAATGGCATCCGGGAATTCGATGCGTTGCAGTCCCCGGTTGGACGGGATGGCGATCACTCCCAGCTTATAGATTTTGTTGAACTCGTTCGCTTCGGTCATGGCCGTTCCGGTCATTCCGGCGATCTTGCGATAGAGCTTGAAGAAGTTCTGGAGGGTGATGGTTGCGAGAGTTTGGGTTTCCTCCTTGATTTGCACCCCTTCTTTGGCTTCGACCGCCTGGTGCAAACCATCGCTCCACTGGCGTCCTTCCATCAGTCGGCCGGTGAATTCGTCAACGATGATAATCGCGCCATCTTTGACGACGTAGTTGACGTCCTTCTTGTACAGGTGGTGGGCTTTGAGGGCGTTATCCAACAAGTGGGGCCACTCCATGTTTCCGACCGTGTAGAAGCTTTCGACGCCGGCCAAATTCTCGGCTTCTCGAATCCCTGCATCGGTCAAATTCACCGTGTGATCTTTTTCGTTGACAACGAAATGATCCTCTCTCTTTAGCGCGCGAGCGACTTTATCGGCGTCCGCATATTTCCCCATATCTCGTGCCGCGCTACCGGAGATGATGAGCGGCGTTCGAGCTTCATCGATTAGGATGTTGTCAACTTCGTCGATGACCGCGTAGTTCAAGGGACCTTGGACCTGTTGCTGTTCGGGTGGGAACCGATGATCGCCGCGCGAGGCCATGCGCATGTTGTCGCGCAAATAATCGAATCCCAATTCGTTGTTGGTAGCGTAGGTAATGTCCGCTGCATAGGACTGCTGCCGTTGCGAATTGGACATTCCGCTCTGGATGCTACCGACGGTGAGTCCAAGCCCCATATAAAGAGGGGCCATCCACTCCATATCCCGTCGTGCCAAGTAGTCGTTGACGGTAACGACATGGACGCCCTTTCCTTCCAATGCGTTGAGGTAGGCAGGAAGTGTCGCAACGAGCGTCTTTCCTTCCCCGGTGATCATTTCGGCGATATTCCCACCATGAAGAACCATTCCTCCGATGAGCTGCACGTCGTAATGACGCATTTTGAGGAATCGTCGGCCCGCTTCACGGCATGTTGCAAACGCTTCCACGAGGATGTCTTCCAAGGTCTCCCCGTCGGCTAGACGCTTGCGAAATTTAACCGTCTGCTCTCGGAGTTCCTCATCGCTGAGGGCGCTCATTTTTGGCTCAAGTTCGCCAATGAGTTTGGCGAGCTCATTGAATCGCTTGATCTGTCTGGAGTTAGCGGATCCAAAGAAAACCGTCAGGCCTCGATCCAGTCCTCCCAATACTCCGTTGACGGCATTGGAAGTCCCTTCCCAGATTTTTTCGAGCAGTTGCATTTTGCGGACAGATCTTAGAGAAACAAAGTGCGGCGGAAACCGCAGGAGGAGTCGTACTTAGCCCCGTGAATCGCCGGTTGCCGGATTGGCGCAGGCGACGTCCATGGACCTATTCTACGGATTTTCCGAGTTTGGTCGCGGGGAGCGTATCGATTCGGTAGACTTGCGTCAATTCAAGCATTTGTTCTCCCCGCTCCTTCGGACCCCCAGTCGCAATGGACACGTCGGATTCCTATTGGTACCAAAATGGTCTTGCTTTCGAGTGCACGCAATGTGGCAATTGCTGCAGCGGTCCGGGAACGGGCTATGTGTGGGTCACCGAGAGCGAGGTTGCGGCAATCGCAAAAGCCGTGGGCATGGACGAGGACCTCGATGGATTTGAGCGGAAATTCACGCGGCGTATTGGAGCTCGCGTAAGTTTGGTCGAGTATTCCGACGGCGACTGTATCTTTCTAGAGCCTGAGACGCGGCGTTGCTCCGTGTACGATTCGAGACCGGTGCAATGCCGGACTTGGCCATTCTGGGATTCGAACGTTGCCACTCCCAAAGACTGGAAAGAAATCTCTAGAAATTGCCCAGGCTGCAATCGAGGCCGTCTGTACAGCCTCGACGAGATTCGGTCGGTGATCGATGGGGAGAAGAAGGGCGAAAAAGCCTCTGACGCCCCGGAGCGTGCAGTTTAGATTGGATCGGGCCGGAGGGGACTGGGCTTTACAGAATGGAATGTCACCGTACGAAAGGGGATATCAAAGTAGGGGGGTAGAATTCCTACGAGGGATTATTTCCAACCGGGATAAAGCTTCGAAACGATTCGTGGGCTTCCAACTCGGCCTCAGTCTCCATCGCTCGTCTCCATCACTGCCACTTGAATGTGGTTATACCAGCCGAGCAGGTAGATTTCTTCCAAAGTGGCCCAGTGGGTTTGGGGGCCCCAAAGAGATTTTTTGCATCGAGGGCAGGCCGGTTCCCCCTCGTTTTTGGTGAGAATACGCTCGTGGAGAGACGGAGTTGACCAAACCGCGTCGCACTCGTCGCACAGGACAGCCGCGACCGATTCAGGCGGATTCGAATCGGACGTGCAAATCCTCGGTCGCAATAGACCTTGTTCGCAGATCGGGCACGGGCAAATGTAGAGCAATTTCGAGGTCGTCATGGTTCTTTAGAACGGGTAGGCGGAGATGACGGAATCGTCCTCCAAGACGATTTTGAGCTTTCTCAAAGGTGGATTGGATTTCCTTTTCCCTTCTTGTCCTCCTAGGAAACCGATATCGCGAGGGAATGGGACCTCGAGAATGGTCCTTCCAGTGTCCTTTGATTTCGAAGTCCCCGGCTCTTTTTTCTGCGCTCGCACGTAGGCGCTGTCGATGGTTTGCAGGAATTCGGACATCGAGCCTCGAAAGACCCCGTGTGGGCCCGGTCGATCGGGGATATCGCGAAGATGCCGTTCAAGGTGTTTTAATCGATGGCCTTCGGCCGATCCTCGTTTGTAGAGCAACCCCGCGGGAGAGCGAAAGGTTTGGTCTGCAATCTTCTCGAGAAACCCGTCCGGCGAGGAGGCCGATGAATCAGGGGAAGGTTCGGTCGCTTTTGTGGTGGCATCTTGCGGTCCCGACATTTTGTCGGTGCGTGGCGGTAGAGTGGGACCGTCGCCTCCTTCCGAGTCTGAGTCCGATTCCGCGACCAAGATCGCAGGTAATTCCCAACCAAATTGTCGGTTGAGCCACGGTTGGGCCAGGCTGTAGAGCGCTAGGAGAAGGACCATTCCGATCAGCCAAACCGGACCGAGGGCTCGTTTGGAGTTCCGTGGGTTGAATTTGGAAAGCTGGTTGGGGGCTTGTCGTTTAGCGATCATGCATGGGTCCTTGAAAGTAACTCCGATCATACATGCAGGTGGAGACTTGGTGCCATTCCAACTACAATGGGATTGGACGAACGGACTCTCCCTCCCTTGCTTTTCCCACCTTCTTGCCGCTCGAACCCACCATAGGTCTCCACCTTGTATTGGCTAGCCGAAATCTGTGTAAAGCGACCCGTGTTCGCTTTGATGCTCGTCATGGCCCTCGTCGTTGCGGGGATTGTTGCTTTTCCAAGCCTGGGCATCGACCGATATCCAAGCACGGACTTGCCGACGGTTTTCATCCGCACGAATTACCCAGGGGCTGCGTCCCAAGAGGTCGAGTCCGAGGTTTCTCAAATTGTCGAAGATGCTGTGTCGACGGTTGCGGGGATCGAGGAGTTGCGAAGTATTTCCAACGATGGCAGTTCGATTTGCATCATTACCTTCGCATTGTCTCGCGATATCGATGCAGCGTTGCAGGATGTTCGAGATGCGGTTTCGGCCGTTTCCAATCGATTGCCTGACACCGTGGATCCACCCGTCGTTCAGAAATCCGATATCGATTCCAGCCCGATCATGACCATTGCAGTGTCGGGGGAAAGGACTCCGACCGAGCTGTATTTTTTGGCGGACCGATATGTCAAAAGCGTCATTGAATCGAGCAAGGGAGTCGGGCAGGTATCCATATCCGGTGCGGCCGAACGTGCGATCAAGGTGAATGTCGATGCGAAGCGGCTCGCAGCATATGAAATGTCGATATTGCAAGTGCGAGAGGCTTTGGTTCGGCAGAATACGGAAGTACCGGGAGGCCGTGTTGACGAGGGACTTCGCGAGCGATCGCTTCGGACGCTCGGGCGGGTGGAGGCCGCGAAAGATTTCCCTGAATTGGTCGTGGATACGATTGATGGCGTCCCCATTCGCCTCAAGGACTTAGGGACAGTAGAGGATTCGACCAAGGAGGTTCGAACCATTGCCAGGCTGGACGGGGTTCCCACGGTCACATTGAGCGTCCAGCGTCAGTCCGGAGAAAACACGGTCAACGTCATCGCAGGGGTGAAAGAGCGTCTCGAGCGATCGCGGGGACTGTTACCGTCGGACGTCAACGTAACAGTGATTCAAGATCAATCGCGTTACATCCTCGCAGCGCTCCACGAGATTGAGAACCACTTGATTTCGGGCTCGATCCTGGCTTGTTTGACCGTCCTCCTGTTCATGCGTTCATGGCGATCGACGTTGATTGCGTCGGTCGCGATCCCTGCTTCCATCATCGCCACCTTTGCGTTCATGAAAGCCTTCGGCTTCACATTGAACAACGTCACCATGCTCGCCTTGGTCCTCATGGTGGGGGTTGTGATCGACGATGCGATCGTCGTGCTCGAAAACGTATTTCGTTGCATCGAAGAGTTGGGAATGGATGCCAAGCAAGCGGCGATTGAGGGGACCAAGGAGATCGGATTAGCAGTCTTGGCGACAACCGTATCTCTCGTGATCGTCTTCTTGCCGGTTTCATTTCTGTCGAGCGTAACCGGCCGCATGCTCTTTGAGTTCGGAGTGACAGCCACGGTCGCCATTCTCGTCTCGATGTTTATCAGCTTTACGCTCACTCCTATGATGTGCAGCTTGTTGCTCAAGAGCCCGACGAAAGAAGAACGGGCCAAATTGAAATCCCATGCCCAAGGGACTCGAGGAGGGTTTTACCACTGGATAGAAGTCGGTTACATGGCGACCCTCAAGTTGGCGATGCGGTACCGTTTCGCGACGCTGATCCTTTGCGTTCTCACAATCCTCGCCAACATCCCGCTTTATGGGTGGGTTCGACAGGACTATATCCCCACCAACGTCGATGAGTCTGAGTTTGAAGTCAGCATCAATGCCAAGGAAGGAACCACGATTGTGGCGATGAATTCCGCGGTGGAGCGGATTGAGAAGATGCTGCAATCGATCCCTGGAGTGGAACTAACATTAACCTCGGTGGGATCGCGAGGATTTGGGGGCGTCAATAGCGCGAACATTTACGTGAGGCTAGTCGACGCTGAAAAGAGAAGCTTCTCGCTGCATCGACTTTGGAAGGAGCTGCTCCGTGGGCAACCGAAATCGGCTTTCGAAGGGAACTATTCGCAGCAGGAAAAGATGGCCGAAATCCGTGGCTTGCTCAAATCCTTCCCCGACGTCCGTTTGTCGCTTCGAAACCTAACCTCCTTAAGGCAAGGTCCAAATGTGGACATCGATTTCACCATCACGGGTCCCGACGCGAAGGGATTGGCAACATTTAGCGAGAAGGTCCGTGCGGCGGTTATGAGCAATGTGGACGGCGTCGTCGATGTGGATACCACGTTGCGGTTGGACAAACCAGAAATGCTTGTGGATATCGACCGGGAACGCGCGGCCGCGATGGGAGTCTCCGTTCAAGAGATTGCGGATACGCTCCGAGTGGCAGTCGGCGGAGACGACCGGGTCTCCCGATACCGGGATGCCTCGGTAGATGATGCCTACGACGTCGAGCTCCGATTGGTGGGGGTCGATCGGCAAGACACCGATTCGATATCACAGTTGTACGTTCGAACGAATCCAGCGGCCGTGTCCATGATCAGCCGAGAGCCCAACGCTCCTTCGACAGAAGGTTCCACGCGGGTACCTCTGACCCGCATCGAGAACTTGGTGAATTTTCAGTTCGCGGATTCGCAAGCTCGGATCGACCGGTTGGATCGGCAGCGCATGGTAGCCATTCGCGCTAACCTGTCCCAAGGATACGCGTTGGCTGATCGAATCAATGCCATCAAGCGAGAGGCCGATGCGATTGGAGTTCCGCCTGGGTTCGAGACGCGCGTGATGGGGCGAGGGAGGGAACTCGATCGGACGCTGGGAGAATTCCGTTGGACGTTTTTGCTCAGTTTCGTCTTCATGTACATCGTGCTTGCAGCCCAGTTTGAGCATCTAGCCCATCCATTGACCATTCTCTTCACTCTACCGCTATCTGTTCCTTTCGGACTGATCAGTTTGTACTGGGGCAACGAGACGCTCAATGTGTACTCGGCGTTGGGAGTACTTGTTCTCTTTGGGGTGGTTAAGAAAGCGGCGATTCTGCAGATCGACTGCACGAACGCATTGAGACATAAAGGGATGGATCGTGAGTCGGCCATTCTCATCGCCAACCGCGATCGTTTGCGTCCGATTCTCATGACGACCATTTCATTTGTTGCCGGACTGCTACCATTGTTAATAGCGACAGGGCCTGGGGCGGAAGAACGTCGATCGATTGCTGTATTGGCAACTGGTGGGCAGACCCTTTCCCTGCTACTTACCCTGTTGGCAGTACCCGTTCTCTACAGTTATTTGGACGATTTAGATGGACCGTTTCGTAAGTGGTTTCGCAAAGGCAAGTCTTTGGACGTCGAAAATGCTCCGACGTCATTGCCAAACCCGGAGGCTTCGTCGCCGAATACAGGGGCATCATTGCAGAATGCAGGGTAGGTTGCTCACCGGCTCCCGATGGGCTGGCTAGAATAGCGGCACTTCCTTCGTTCCCCCATTGCGAGCCCCTCACGAATGATTCAAGCGAATCATCTTCATAAACAGTTTCTCGTTCGCGGGCAGCCATTGGTTGCCGTTCATGATGTGAGTTTTCATGTCGCCGCCGGGGAGGTCTACGGTCTGCTTGGTCCCAATGGAGCGGGAAAGACGACAACCCTGCGTATGGTGATGGGGCTCTTGGAACCTGATCGAGGGGAAGTTCGTATCGGAGAGCAGGATACGGCACTCGATCCCATTTCCCATCGCAACATGCTCGGTCTGATATCGACGAATGACGGCGTCTATCCCTGGCTGTCGGTCAAAGAGATGCTCCTTTACTTCGCAGATCTCTATGCGGTCGATCTAATTGTCGCCAAGGAGCGGATGAAGGAGCTGACGAGCCAACTCGGGATCGATTCGATTTTGGATCAACGCTGCAGCACTTTGAGTACCGGGCAAAAGCAACGCGTGATTCTGGCGAGGGGATTGATGCATGATCCCCCCGTCATGTTGCTGGATGAACCGACGCGGGGTTTGGACGTCGTGGGAAGTCAAACGATTTTTCGATTCATCGAATTGATCCGAAATCGGGGTAAAGCGGTCTTGCTCTCGACCCATAGGCTGGATGAAGCAGAACGTGTTTGCGATCGATTTGGACTGTTGCATCGAGGGAAGATGCAACACGAGGGTACGCTCGCCGACCTACAGCAAGCAACAGGGCACCAACACCTAACCGATATGTTTATCGAACTTATACAAGAAGCGAACGGCCAGCCCGATGGATGTTAGCACTTACCTCAGCGGCGGGCGGCTTCAGCGACTTTGTTTGAAGGAACTGCGAGAGAGTCTTCGCGATCGA
The DNA here is from genome assembly GCF_001610875.1 of Pirellula sp. SH-Sr6A. Taxonomy (NCBI): domain Bacteria; kingdom Pseudomonadati; phylum Planctomycetota; class Planctomycetia; order Pirellulales; family Pirellulaceae; genus Pirellula; species Pirellula sp. SH-Sr6A. The sequence goes on from NZ_CP011272.1 coordinate 809,942, forward strand.
CGAACCGTGATGACTTTGGTCCTGATGCCGATTCTGGTCTATCCACTTCTGAGCATGGCATTGCAACGCCTCTTGATCGGAGCGGCCGGCAGTTCTCCAACGACTCCCTATGTCCTAGGGGTCTTGGATCCAGAACAGGGAAGAATGATCGAGGAGATCCTTAACGAGGGTTCGGCATTGGTCGAACAGGACTTGCCCTCACCCATCCCACCCCCCGAGTTTGCCTCGAACGATGCTACTGAGGAGGTACAAGGGAACGAGACAAACGCCGCTACCCAGCGAGTGGAGAAGGTCCTGCGAGAAATCGAACGGTTCCGATTGGTGCAGGTGGACCAGGGTACTCTGCGCGACTCGTTAAAAGCAGGGGTGATCGATGTCGCGATTGTCCAACTGGATCGAACCGAACGCAAGACACGCGATGGGGAAATGTGGACACTCCAAGCGGAAGTAGAATTCCGTCAAGGGGACGGACATAGCCAAGACGCTGCGACTCTTTTGAGACGCCTCTGCCAATTGATTAATGATCAACAGTTTCGAGTATTGAGCCAATCCATAGGAAATCAGTTAGGACCCGTTGTTCAACTTCGGTCGATTGGTATTGGGAGCAAACAGGACCCCTTTGCCTCGGTCGCTTCGGTGATTCCTTTGGTTTTGATTCTGATGACGATCACGGGGGCGGTCTATCCTGCGATTGACCTAACAGCAGGAGAGCGAGAACGAGGGACCATGGAGGCCATGATTGCCACACCGGCGCCACGATTCGCTTTGCTCCTCAGCAAGTATGTCGCAGTGGTAACCGTCGCCATCCTCACTGCACTTGCAAACTTGTTCGCGACCTGGGTTACGCTCGCATTTGGGGGCCTGGGAGAAGCCTTGTTTGGGGAGGGAGGATTTGGCATTTGGACACTTCTTCAAATCCTTCCAATCCTGGCAATATTCGCCGGATTTTTCAGTTCGATCTTGCTCGCCCTTTGCTCTTTCGCAAAGAGCTTCAAAGAGGCTCAGGCTTATTTGATTCCGGTGATGTTGCTATCCCTCGCCCCTGGCTTGGTAACCTTGATGCCGAATGTGGAATTCACAAGTCTCCTCGCGGTGGTGCCCCTATTAAATGTGTTGCTCCTTTCGCGCGATATCATGGCGGGTGGTCCCTCACTGATCCCTTCATTGATTGCGATCATCACTACCATTGGGTACGGAGGAGCAGCCTTGGTGGTAGCCGCGAACTTGTTCGGTGCTGCGAACAGCACATCGTTAAGCCAAGCGACCTGGGGCGATCTGATTCGACGACCTCGGAAAGCAAGACGCTTTCCCGAGCTGGGGGACTTTGCCGTTTACTTGGCATTCCTCTTTCCAGCGCTGTTTGTCATCTCCAGCATGGGACGTTTTCTCGCAGGACAGACAGCATTGCTTATGGGACTCAACGGGTTCGCACTCGCTATCTTATTCGTAGCGTTTCCCGCCCTATGGCTCATCTACCAACGCATTTCCCTACGCCAATCGTTTGGTTTGTCGCTCCAATCTGAAGCATCATCCAATCCCGCGAGCGGTTGGGGGCGTTTCTTGATGATCACACTTTCCGTGGTCTTGCTCGCCTCGACGTTGTGGATGTTCGCGCTCGAGGGTGTGTTATTGTTCAAGTCGTGGAGTCTGGCTTCTTTTGTCCCCGAATTGGAGAAATGGAAATCCGAGTGGATGGCCATACCCTTAGCATGGATTTTGATCACGCAAGCGGTCGTACCTGCCGTCTCCGAAGAGGTATTCTTCCGAGGATTTGCATTGAATTCGATGCAATCCCGTCTGCGACCTTCACTCGCAATTTTGGGCAGTAGCCTTCTGTTCGCCCTGTTCCACATCATCTCTGGGAACGTGTTGTCTCTGGAGAAGTTTATTCCGACCCTTTTGCTCGGGATCGCTCTGGGCTACACCGCTTGGACATCGGGAAGTATTCTGCCTGGGGTTTGGATCCACATGATCCACAACAGTATCGTCTTGCTATTCTCCAGATTGGAGAAGGAGCAGCTCACCCCTTGGCTAGGAAACTCCGAACATCTCCCTGCACTGTGGCTCGTTCTGGGCGCGATAGCAATCGGCGCCGCGGTTTGCTTGCTCGCGGTTGCGAAGAGAGGAAATTTCCAAGCGAATCGGCTGGCTAGGGAAGGTGGTCGCGTGTGAATCGCTGACCGAAGGGGTGTGAGAGTCTAGGAGCCGAGCGCCGCATTCACCACTTCGCCCGATTTGTCGAAGGAATTCTTCGTCGCGGTCGCCATCTGGCCAACACTTGCCAGGACTGCGACAACGATGAGCGAAAGGAGAATGGCGTATTCGATTGCTGTCGCACCCTCTTCCTCTCGTGAAAAGCGATGCCACCGTAATTTTGCAGGTTTCATGTTACACCCATCGATGGAAAAATGCGGGCCTAGAGGAACCATAGTTCCATCCTGGCGAAGTTGCGTCGCTTGCTACCGTAGCCTGGATTGATTTTTCAGAACTTCCGGCGAGAGGCCGTCAAACTCACTAGATCTCCTATCTTCGCATCGTTGGGCCAGTGAACCGAGGGGGCGTTTAAAATCTAACGATTTTAACGATCGTACTCATGATTACGGGCTTGGACGTCCGATTTCACCGACACGCGGCGACAGGTCGTGGAATGCCTTGATTTCACACGGCAGGGATGGCCGGAGAAATTGCCTCAAGCGGGGATTGAAAGAATGTACGAGTCGTTTTTTGGATTTGTGAACCGACCATTCTTGGCTGCGCCTTCGTTAGATCGTTACTTTCCCTCCAATTCCATGGAGCAAACAGTTCAAACAGCCGCCCGCGCCATTTCTCGTGCGGAAGGACCAGTCGCAGTTTTTGGTGGTACTGGGCTTGGGAAAACACTTTGTTGCCTGCGATTGGCTGAACATTTTCGACGTTCCTTTGAAGTGGTGATGCTGGCGAGTTCACCGCTGGTCACTCGGCGCGCCTTGCTTCAAAGCCTCCTGTTCGAACTTCAAATGCCTTATCGCGATCTCAACGAGGGAGAACTTCGCCTCACGTTGATGAATCGCCTGCAGTCGCCCCAAGACACGGGGAGCGATGGCGTATTATTGATTGTGGATGAAGCGCAGACTCTTTCTCTGAAGCTGCTCGACGAGATTCGCTTGTTGACCAACATTCATCGAAATGGAGTGCCACGAGTTCGACTGGTGCTCTGCGGGAACATGAAGCTCGATGAGGCATTGTGCAATCCCAATCTGGAGTCTCTCACTCAGCGATTGGCTGCGCGTTGTTATCTCATGCCACTTTCGATCCAAGAGACCGCAGCCTACGCGATTCACAAAATTGAATTGTGCGGAGTCAATCACGCTCGCGTGATCACTCGCGATGCGTTGGATGCGCTGCATCGGGGTTCGGACGGGATTCCTCGGTTGATCGATCAACTGGCGGACCAAGCGATGTGGATCGCGGCGCAAGAGAGGATTTGTCCAGTCACTGCGGACGTGATCGGAAAGGCTTGGGGTATGCTCCAGCAGCTTCCCAATCCGTGGAGCGAGCCGGAGTCGATGAAGACGAAAGCAAAGTCGGAAGAGATTGTGGCCCAGCATGCCATTCCTGCAGAAAGGCACGCTGTTGAACTATCAAGCTCGGAATCGTCGCAGCATGTCTCAAGTTCCGTTCTAGAGTGCCTCAAAACGGTTGCGAAGAATTCGACTCCATCCATCGTTGAGTTCGGACCGCTCGATGAATTGGAAGAGCTCGATGCCCAAGAAGAAGAGGTGTTGATTCACGGTCCGTTAGAAGCAATCCACAGCCCGTCAGAAACAACCGAAGATTACACACTGCAACCGCTGACCGAACCAGCAGGTTCACGACCAGAGTCGGTTGTCTCGCACGATCCGTTCGGGAGCGATTTCGACGAAGAGTTCAATCTACCCGTGCAGTCGTCGGCCGGATATCAGGCCTATTCGGGGGTTGCCTTTGGTAGTTTGAATCATGACCTGGAGCATCTCGAGCCATTTACGACTCCAAGCAAGGTCGAATTTCCTGAAGCAGACTCATTCATGGAATCGGAGCCCCTATTCACACCCCCTGCATTCCCGTTGCAGCGTTGGGATGAACCGGGCGAAACCGTCTACTCGAACATGACTCCCTCTCAAGCTGCGAGCCTCGAAAAGCAAGTCGAAGAGGAAATGCGTGATTTGGTTTCCGAACTTAATCTCAGCGCCATGGCGTTCGACCCCACTCAGATCATTGTTGAGTTGGAACCGAGCTATCCCATCGAAAATGCACCTCCCACTGCAACCGATGAGGAGGCCTTGATGGCGGATGCTGCGTTCCACACGGCTGGTACCTTTGCGGAAATGAGGGATGAATGGAACCTCACCGGTGGGATCGGTGATTCCGAGATTAGCAAAACGGTCGCGAGCGATGATCGGGACATGTTGGTCATTGAGGAAGACATTGAGACGATCAAGGCCTCGGTACCAGCCCCTAAAGCCGGATCCAATCGTCCCGTACTTCATCCCTATGCGAAGTTGTTCAGCAATCTGAGAAACAACTGATGAACGTTCAGCAGATCTCCATTCCTATTTCAACCATCGAAAACACGATCAAGAAAAAGGATCCATTCGTTCTTGGCATCGCTTCTCTCTCGTCAGCGGGACAGGGGATCGAATCGTTTTGGTCCGACATGGTCGACGAATTGGCCCATGCTCTCAGCGTGAAATTGTCGACGAATCCCTTGCGAGTCCGAACGGAAGATTTGCCCGGTGAGGAAGAAGTCGCCTCCAGAAACCAACGATTCGCTGGGGTCTCGAAAGTTTCGAAGTGGCGGCGGCATCGCTTGACTGTTCTTGATTTTGGCACTCCGGCGGCACAAACCCTTCTAAACCTCGGACGACAGTGCGATGGGGTCGTGATCCTCGTGACAGATGCCGATCGCGAGCCCCAAAGACGTGTTCGGCAACTTCGAGGCCATGGGGTAGAAATACTGGGATACTGGACCCATGTTCTGAACAACAGTCCTTTGGCGATCCAGTAGAGCGTTCGATCCCCACATCATAGAGAAGGGAAGATTTCGATGGCGAAGTGCTTGGTGACCGGCGGGGCGGGCTTTATCGGTTCCCACATTGTTTACGGGCTGGTGGATGCCGGGCACTCGGTGCGAGTTCTGGACAATCTTGGAACAGGATCTCTTAAGAATTTGGAAGCGGTCTCTGATCGCATCGAGTTCGTGAAGGGGAGCGTCACCGATCCGATTGCAGTACAAGAGGCATTGTCTGGGGTGGAGCGGGTATTTCACCAAGCCGCTTTGGCATCGGTCCCGTTGTCTTTGGAGAAACCGCTCGAAACTCACGATGCGTGTGCGACTGGAACGCTAAACATGTTGCACTGGAGTGTCAAAGCGAAGGTGAAACGCTTTGTTTATGCAGCGAGTAGCAGTGCGTATGGAGACCAACCAACGTCATCCAAAAGGGAGACGGATCTTCCGATGCCACTCTCACCGTATGCAGTTGCAAAACTGACGGGCGAATATTACTGCCAAGCTTATTACCACAGTTTTGGGTTGGAAACGGTAGGCATTCGCTACTTCAACGTCTACGGTCCAAGACAGGATCCCAACAGTCCCTATTCGGCAGTCATTCCGTTGTTTGTTAGCCGTATCTTGCAGGGACAGCCTGCCCTTATTTATGGTGACGGATTGCAGTCTCGCGACTTCACTTACGTAGCCAATGTGGTGCACGGCAATCTGCTGGCTGCAGAGAGGCCCAATATCGGAGGTCGAATAATCAATGTCGCCGACGGACGTCAGACCACGCTCCTTCAATTGCTGGAATTCTTAGGGGAGATGCTCCGCTGTCGTCCGAAAATCGAGTTCCTACCGCCGCGTATGGGTGACGTTCGCGAAAGTCTGGCCGACATCACACTTGCGAGAAGATTGCTGGGTTATGAGCCGCAAATCGGACTCGAGGAAGGCCTGAAAAGGACCATCGACTACTATCGGCAGACCGCTCGCTAAATGTCGATCGGCTCGTGGTCATTATCCCCGATGCCAGGGTCCCGTTCGTTCACGAGGTAAGCCTTGTTTTCGTGATCGAGCGTCAATTTCGATTCGATTACCGTTGCGCCGAGAAAAAGAGGTCCGATCCACGAGCTATCGGAATAATTGCATCGGATGTGAACCTCTACTTCGGCCGTCTTATCGTTGATCGTTTCCGGCGTTACCCGAATTGTAGCTTTACGAATCCCGGTTGCATTGAGGATGCGATTGGCGACTTGACGGACATTGTCGGAAGTCGCACCGGGTATGATTCCAGCCCTAGCTCCTTCGTACGCTGCTTGATCGACTGAGTGACGCGCAAACATAAAACGAGAGAATTCGATACCTGCCATCAGGACCATGAAAAAGATCCCCGCGCAGATCGCGAATTCGACGGTAAACGCACCTTGCCGGTTTCTGGTCCCGATCCGGAGGTAGGAGGCAGGACGCGATCGACGTTTCGAAATGGTTATCACGTTGGCGTTCCTCTTCACTCTGTCAACATGTTTGGTAGGGTCGCAGCAATGGTCCGAAACGTAGTGGTCAACGATTCTGCGTCGGGCGCGACATAGCATTGGCCTCCACCCGCTTGGGAAACTCGCGTCATCAATGGCACATCGGCTTGATCACTGAATGCGATGGTATGGATTCGGATGTTCATTTGACGGGCTAGATTGGCCAACTCGACCGGATCATCACCTTGTGTTTTAATTCCATCGGTGAGAAGGATGATCGTCTTCGACGACGTGATCCGGCTCTTGGATGGATCGGTCAGGGCATTGATCCCTTCTCGCAATCCCGCCGCGATATTGGTGTTTCCGATCAGTGGCTGCTGCGCGATGGTATCGAGACGAGCCGGAAGACTCAAGTAGGTGGTCGTGAGGGGTTCATCGATACTGGCCACAACCGAAGACCAGATTCCAAAGGTGAAATTGCTTGAGTAGGAAGCGAGTGCCACGCGACTGCGGATGGGTGATTCTTCCAGGACCTCAACGAAGCCATCGATCGCATCCCTCAGCGCTGACCAGCGACTTAGGGTGGGGTGAGGTAGTTGAAAGTAGTTCTGCAAGGGTGATTTTCCGGCGAGGTTCCCCGGATACTCAAACGCCTTGTCTCCGAGCGACCAAGCCATGGATCCCGACCGATCTACCACCACGCAAACATCCATCTCAATTCGGGTTGCCGAAGCGAATTGTTCAAGTTGGTACTTTGAATTGCCCATCATTTGGGGCATCATGATCAACGGAACGCCACCTTCGACAACACGATTGAGACTGCAGGCAACGCGCACCGAATTGGTGACCGAGGCCGAATCGCCGGGGACTTCGGTGAATTGAAAGGTTCCATTCTGCATCATCACCGAGGCTCCGATCTTGACATCGGAATCTTGTAACTTCACCGGGCGACCCGCGACGCGATGCAAAGCAGCGATCGACTTGGCTGCCTCAATGGCTTGTTGACGCGATTGCGATTGCCCCAGTACGACCAGTGCCGACTTGGCCGCCGCATCGGTTACCACGCGCTGTTCGGTACGAAGGAGTTCCATGTAGGCGATGTTGATCGCTAACCCAGATAGTGCTGCTAATGCCAGGAACACGAAGGAGGCAAACAGAACAATGGACCCTTTTCGCGAATCCGTGTCTCCATCCTTGTTCAGGTTGTAGATTGCGGCAACGCGACGGAGAGAAAACGGATAGGGACTGATTTTGAGAGAGTTTGTGTTGTGCATGAGAAATTGGCTTCCTGGGACAGAGCTTGGCTATTCGCGGAGCATATGCACGTCCACGGTGAGAATTCCTTGATCTTTCAAGACGAATCGTGTGGGGGTATTGTCCGCCCAAGGAATGTTCACACGAATTCGAATGGGGGCACCCGCGTTCAATTCCAAGAGGTTCGCAGGTTGAATCTCGATCGAGCCTCCACGAATCCTCCGTTGCGCCAACATGGCATTGCAGCGAGCAAGCACCTCTTCGGAGCTAGTGGTGCTTCGAACCCCCAGTCGCACACCTTCGTAGGCGACCAGCAAAGCGGATTGGCGTAGAAAAATGCGTTGGCATATTTCGATCGTTCCTAAAACGAAAATCAGCATGACCGGAAGCACGAGCGCGAGCTCCAGCGTCGCAACGCCGCTTCGGCGATATCGCTGGAATGTTTGGCGTTTCGTACGAAGGGGATGCATAAGGAACGGTCGATTGGATACAGGGAGGCTAGTTGGCCTCGAACTCGGAACCTAATTGGGCAACGTGGATGGGTCATCGGTGAGGGACACAACATTTTCGATCCCGATGTCAACGACGAATAAAGCATCGTTGTAGTCACGGTCTCCACCTCCGAACAAGTCTTCGAAGCCAATGAGGATGTAGGGACTATTGGGGAGTGCAAAGGCAACGACGTGCTGAGTCCCGTCGCTATTTTTCTCAACGTCATTCCAGTACCAAATGAAGTCGTTGGCTTTCCTCTTTTTCTCATTGGCCCAAAGGTTAAATGCATCTCCGATCAAGAAGAAATCTAATTGCCAACCGTTGCCTCCTTTGCCAATCTCGACAAAGTCTCCCGCGCGAATGGGGGCGCTAACGGTCCTCTTCCCTGTACCCACCGAAGCGTTGGGATACATGACACGAGGCGAACCGGGCGTCGGGCTTCCAGCTGGAGTGAACGCAAAGCCAACCGTATTCATGTACCCAGCTCCTTCGGCCAAGAAATATACGCGAATGGTTTCCTTGGCCTGCATTCGCAGGAAGAGTTTCGAAGAGTCGAGTTTGAATCCCGAGGCATTTGTAAAGACGACGCTCTCCGAGAGATTGTCGTTGATGATCTTATTGAATACGGGCAAGTAGTTCTTATTGAAATCCGCGGAGCGCGCATCGGAGCCTGTAACTTGGACTTGCCCCGCAAGGGTTAGGTTGAGCGGCACCGGTGTCGCCTGCGGGGAAGCAGGGGTCCCTCCCAAGCAAAGGGACGCACTGAGATGGACAAGAGTGAGACTCAGCGATGATTTTGCAAAAAACGATGCCATAACCGTGTTTCCGAATGGGACCAATTGAGGGACTCCACTGAAACCTAGGTCAACTTCAGTTGTCGGCGACTGATAGAGGGCGGGAAACCGCATGAAATACAGCGAAAAACGTTCCACGATCGTTATAAGCCGAAAAGTCGTTAAGAACGGCTCGACACCTCGGGAGCGGCTGCCCTCGGTACTCTTGTGGCCAAGGTCAGTACTATTCTGGCCAAAGATTGTTCAGCATTTGGCCGGGTCAGACGCAGTCATTATTCTGCTGAGGTGTTGGGGCGGAACAGGAATGGAAGAGGTCGGAAATTCGTTCGGGAGAAAGATATGTCACAACGGGAGAATCGGAGCCGAGGGTTTACGCTTGTCGAGCTTTTGGTGGTCATTGCCATTATTGGAATCTTGGTGGGATTGCTCCTCCCGGCAGTTCAAGCGGCTCGCGAGGCAGCACGGCGAATGCAATGCAGCAACAATCTAAAGCAAATTGCATTGGCCACCTTGAACTACGAGTCCACAACGCAACGGATCCCCCCCAGTGCGTGCGTGAACCCTAAGGTAACCACGAACGCCTCGTGGAGTATCCATGGCCGCTTGTTCCCGTATTTGGAACAAAACAATCTGGCAAACCAAATCGATTTGAGTACTTCGTGGAACCAGTTCCCCATTTTGAGTGGTTATCGTGTCCCCTCTTACGTTTGTCCGTCCGACCCCAAATCGAATACGCCTCGAGACACTGCAGCGACAGGCAGTTCTGTTTCGTTCCTGCTCTACCCCACCAACTACGCTTTTAACCTAGGGACATGGTTCGTCTACGATCCGGTAACCAATCGAGGGGGGGATGGTGCGACCCATCCCAACGCCAATTTTCGAGTATCTGCTATCTCGGACGGGATGAGCAATACGCTCTGGGCTGCGGAGGTGCATGCGTGGCAAGCCTATACGCGCAACGGAGGTCCTCCATCCACGCTCATGCCGCAAACGGTGGAAGAGGCTGCGATCATCGCTGACACGGGGTTGAAAGATCGCATCTTTCCAGATCGAACTGGAACGGGGCGATGCGAATGGACGAACGGCCATGCCCACCATTCAGGCTTCACGGTTACGTTCGGGCCCAACACACGCGTCCCCTACACATACAACGGCGTCCTTTACAATATCGATTACAACTCGCGTCAGGAAGGCAATAGCACGACTTTGCCCTCCTATGCGATTCTCACGTCTCGCAGTTTTCACACTGGGTTGGTGCAAGCAGCGCGTCTAGACGGTTCGGTGCAGTCCTTCAGTAGCAGCACGGAACGCTTGGTTTGGCGAGCGCTCGGCACGCGAGCTGGCGGAGAATCTATTCAGCTTGATCAATAAAATCGTCCGTCAGTCTTCAACCCACCCTTTACCTGCAAAGCTCACTTTTTCCTCCGAGCGATTACCCAGGTGCAGCGATGCGTTCATCGCCTCCTCGATCCAATGGAGATGTTTCGCACGGGTGAGTTTTGTTAGGCCTGACTCAGCGTTGGGGTCTTCCAACGGAGCGTCGAGTGCAAGCATCGGTTCGGGGGCGGGCAAATTACCGTTTGGTCGATGTACAGGAAAACCGACGGTGACGCAGACTTTCGCGGGAAGAAACAGGGCGCTGTAGACTTCGGGACCAATCGGTGCACCTTCGATCCAAATGGGGATCAAGGGAACGTCGCTTTTGGCAGCGACCAAGGCTGCACCGGGTCGGATCGTAAGCAAAGGAGAAGCAGTTCGATTGATACGTCCCTCAGGGAACATTCCGACAAATCCCCCTTGCGACGCATAGCGGATGGCCAGCTTCGTGGCACCGTTGTCGGCGCCGCCTCGCCGCGTCGGGATCGCTTGATACGATTTCAACAACGGTCCAAAGAGCGGGTGCGGGAAATATTCTGCTGCCACCATCCAGTGGACTCGTGCACCAGCCGCCAACTGGATGAAAAAAGGATCCACAGACGAACGATGATTCGCGATGAGTACTGCGCCTCCGCGGACTCGCTCTCGCAATACGTCTCGGAATGATGCGTTCGTCGGATGGGAGGAAATATCTTTCCAACGTGGATCCCAGCGAATCTCCACTCTCCAAAGCAGTCTCGCCAGCGTGTAGGCGGGCGCGTAGAGGCACCTTTCCCAAGGGTTGTATGGCCCTGGAGAAACGAGCTTTCTTCTCGTCATCCAAAGCAGAGTGGCGGCCAGGCCACCAAGCCAAAGCAAGGATACCCACCAGGAACCAAATGGACCTATCGTTTGCATGCGTTATAACCGTCTCAATCCTTGCGAATACTAAAATCGAGTTTATCGAATCCGGCGGGGCATCGATGGCCGGATTCTGAAATTGCCACTCGGCCAACTACGGGATTGCGTTCTAGGCTTACAGTGATTTCTTGGTCTTACCATTTGGTCCCGTCGAAGGTGTCGAACTTCATGTCCAGGACTCCGATCATCAGCACACCACTCGCCTCTTCATCACCCTCCAGCGACGAATCGCTTCCAACACTGCCTTTCCCGGACCGGAGAAAACGAGCCTCCACCGATGCCACATCAGGTCCTCCCGGTGTTGAGAGAAGGCAGTTTGGCAACACGTACAATCATCTCTCCATGGACGGACGCGAACTGGCAGAAGCGATCGATCGCTACAAAATACAGCATCGTCGGCGATATGTTACCACGGATGAATTACTTTCCGTCCTAAAAGGTCTTGGGTATACACGAGGTTAAACCCTCTCCCCTTTTTCAATCGGCCGAAAGGGTCGAAGGGCCTTTTCCGACCGTCTTTTCGTACGACCCATCTCCGGTTTTCACGTACTTCGTGAATCCCAAGCGCTTTAGATTGTCGTCGTTGGTCGATTTACCCATCGCCGAATCCGACCACATCCCACCTATGGACGGAGCGCTCAGTACTCGTCGTACCGGTTCGCCTGAGTCTGGGTGTACTTGGAGCGGTTCGTCACTCATACGTTGAATCACTTCGAACGTCTCTGGAGGGTCGACTCCTTCTCGAACAATCTCGTATACGTAAATCGGCATCGCGGTTCCAAATCTTAGTTTTGACTGGCTTTGATGAGGATATCTCGAGTCACTTCGTAGACTTTTTGCTGACGTCCAGCCAGATCCTCTAGTTCTGATTTTAGGTCAGGACTTTGCACTTGGCCAATGGCGTCCTCCGCTTGGTCCAACTGCTTAGCGACCGATTGGGTACGCCGGTTGATTCGAAGCTGCAGCGTCTTCAGAAGCCGCAGTTCCGCCAAGCTATCGACCAAAGGTTGCTCCTTGGGATCTTGTTGCTGTCCCTGTTGCATCCCCTGCATCTTCTTCTCATTTTCCTCTCGGTTCTTTTGAACCTGTTTGAGCGACTCGAGAAGCTCCTCGAGCCCGGCAATCACCTCGTCCTCGAGAGTTTGAGTGGATTCGGAGACATTCCCGCTGACCAATCGTTTGGAGACCTGCTGGCAGTCCTTGACGATCTGTTCCATAGCTTCTGGGAATGCAGTGCTCGAACCTTCGTCTTGCAATAGGAGCAGTGCTCGCTGCCCCTCCATCACTATTTTTCCTTGCTCAATCGAAAGTTTGTTGGACTGGATTTCCAAACTCCGATCCTTCGCATCCCCGGTCAGTTCGAATAGCTTTTGGGTCTCACTGCGAACGACTTTTTGCATCTCATTCATCTTGCGAAGACGCGTTTCCAGATCGACCAAAGAACGTTCGATCTCTTCTTCGCGCAATTGCCGCAGAATTTTCTCGAGCTCCTCCACCGCATCACGCAATTCCTTCTCGGCTGCTTGTTGCTCTTCGACCGCATCCTTTCGATTGTTCTCATCGAGCTTTTGCTGAGCTTGCTGCATCTTCTCCCTAGCTCGTTGGACCCGATTTCTGGCCCTTTCCTCTTTGGACTCTGGTTTGCTCGATTCGCTATTCTCGGGCGAAGAAGAGGAATCCGAGGAGGATGGATCGGATGGGTCTTTCGGCTCAGACGTGTCCGATGGCTTCTGCGTGTCCGATGGCTTCTGCGTGTCCGATGGTTTCTGGGTGTCCGATGGTTTCTGTGTATCCGACGGCTTCTGTGTATCCGACGGCTTCTGTGTATCCGACGGCTTCTGTGTATCCGACGGCTTCTGTGTATCCGACGGCTTCTGGGGGTCGGTGTTCTTTGGGGACTCTGCTGCTTGGCCGGAATCGGGGGACTTCCCAGAGTCCTTGGGCTCATTCGATGGCGTGGAGTCCTTCGGTACCGCTTGGTTTTCTTTGTTTTCTGATTTGGGATCTTGCAGACTGGATTCGATCGCCTCAACTTGTTGGTTGAGGTCCTTTTGATCGTTGCTTGCCTGCTTCAGGTCTTGCCCGGCCTCGGTACGCCCTCGCAATGCGCGTTGGATGCTTTCAATGCGTCGCAAGTCGTTGAGAATTTCTTCGAGCTTGGCTCTTTCATCTCGTATGCGCGAAGCCCGGTTCTCGCTCTGCAGCAGTTCCAGCAATTTCTTAAGGGTGTCGTGAGCGGACTCCTGTTCTTGGATCGCTTTCGACAACTGCCCTTTTGCGATTAATTCTGCAGCAGAGTAGAGTCTTTGGCGGGTTCCAAGCTGTTTGCTAAGCTGTGCAGCTTGCATCAATAGGCCTGCATGGGTTGGGTTCGAAACCGCTTCCAACTCACTCATGCGCAAGAACAGCTCTTCCAGCTTCTGAAATCGTTGAACCAGTTGCTTTTGTTTAGTCTCGAGCCCCTCCGCCTCGGTCCTCTCTTGGCCAGGAGCTTGTGCCTGCACAGAGCCAGCCCCAGGGAGCAAACCTAACATCGCGACCCAAACCAGGACCAGTGCGATCGAGGCGACAAAGCGTGTACGACGCGATCGGGGTTGGTATGGCAATTTGGAAAAGTCGTCTGGGATCATTTCAACAACTCCAACGCCTTGCGGTCTTGGTTCTTTTTGTGGGTTTTGGTCTCATTCATCAATTGATCGCTGCTCTGAATGATGTCTCGCAGCATATCGATGATGGCCGTTTGGTCTTGGATCTCCAGCATATCTGCCAAGACAGCTTGAAGACGTGACAGGATCTCATCGTTCTTTTTCAAAGCATCGACCACTTGCGAGGGTGGAGGAGTCGGAGGTTCGGTCGCCTTCGAGAATGTCTTTTCCAGCTCGGCGACATCGCTCGAGAATTCTTTCCAGACGCCATCGAGCATTTGTCTCAAGGGAGCTTGGATCTTTTCTTGCCAGCGCGTTCGCCGGTCGACGCTATCGATTCGGTTATTGACCAGCTCTTTACTGATTTGTCCAATCTCCTTTTCGACGCCGTTCAATTCTCCCTCCGACTTGGAAATCTGGGACATCGCCTGTTGAGATCGCAGCAACTGAATTCTCAAGATTCGGGTTGCATCCATTTCCTCCTCAGTACCCTCCGCATCGGAGCTGGATGCGGGCTCGCTTCGCTTTTGGATATTCACCAGCAGGTCTCGCAATTGCGTGAGTTCACCGATAATCTGCTCAATCCGCTTACGCATCGCCGCTTCACGGCGATCGAGCAAGAGTAGCAATTGATCCGATGTCACAACAGAAAGTTGCACCGTATTCGCTTTCCCAAGATGGGGTTCGCTCACCAAATCGTAATAGTCCGACGCGACGAGGGTAAGCGCCAACGATCCGCCGGCTTGGATTGGAAGTTTCCCTGCATCTTTGAGTTCTTTGATATCGATCACTTTGGCGAGACTTCCATCCACGACGTTTGCAATATCCTCACGAAGCGGGACGCCTTCCCCATACAATGCCTCGATCCAAACCTCTCGAACGTCGTATTCGTCCTTCACTTTGCCTTGAACAGGTATGGTCGCCACTTCTGTGATCGCCGTTCCGATACCATCGAGCACCATATCGACTTGCGGAGGCTGATCGATAATGGATGAAATTACAAATTGTTGCACCCGACTGGAGCAGATGCCATCTTTGTCCCAGACGCGAAATTCAGCGAGGATACTGCTGTCGAGCGGGCCAAGGGGAATGGCCCAACTTTCCGAAGGAGCCTCGTTCTCAAAGGTTTGCTCTTGCAAGTTGCCGTTAGTGGGTTCGGTGGATTTGACGAAGACATAATCACATCGCTCGATCGGCTTGTTGGACGTCAAAATCAATTCCAACACGGAGCCTTGAGGGAGCCGCAAGCCGGTTTGGTAGGGTAAAGTTTCTTCGCCCCATCGGGTCTGGGTCGATCGCTGAAGGTAGGGAGGGTATTTTACGCGAACCTCTGCCTTGGTAATCAATGGCCCGTCGACCGCTTGAAGCCGCAAGTCCGCTAGACGTGCATCGCCGCCGACGATACTCAACGTCAGGGATTGATTGATCGATTCGAGGGGCGGACCGTCGAGGAGGAAGTCTTGTTGTGAGTTTCCCGTCGCGAGGCGCCGCATGTTGGCTCGGCCGCGATTTCCTTCTTCGTCTCGATAATAAACGGTGCAAAGCTCGGGGACTCGCTTCGCGTCGAGCGATGCGAAGCTCTTCAGGACACCCGATTGGCCTTTGGGGATCGCGACGCTGTTGTCGACGAAAGGGAGCATATAGCGCCCCCGCGCTCCGCCGCCGGTAAAGCTGGGGACCTCGAACTCGATTCCTGTCACTCCCAAAACGACGCTTCGCGGCCAAGGAGCGTTCGAGAGGGCGAACCACCGCTTGCTCCAATGGGCTGTCCATTGGGGGTAGAGCAAACCCAGGGTCAATGAGACAGCAAGGACCGATCCGAGAGCGATCATCTGCCATTGAAGCGGTCGTGTGCGGACCAAGTTTGCGATTTCGACCGTGGAAATTTGCTCCAAGGCGCGTTGTCGCGCTAAAGCTAAAAATCCGATCCGATGGGGGTGCTCCTCTCGATCGTCGGTTCGGATCGATGCCAACTCGCCGCGGGCGGGTCTGGTTGCTTGGACGGTTGTGATCAAGGCGCTTTGGAAATCGGGGTAACGTCTCTCGATCAACAGTGCGATCGCATCGTCGGACCACCTCACCAGCCAGCGCCGCCAAATTTGCTGGTATGCGATATAGATCGATCCCAATACCAAGAGGACCAACATTCCAACGCGTACCCATCGCGGAGACTCCGCGGCTCCCAGCATGGCTGGCAAATAGTCGACGAATCCAAAAATCCAGAACGCGGTGAAACCCCAGATCAGCCACTGGACCACGGCTTGCGAAAACACGAATCGCCCAAGTAGGCCACGGACCGCTTGCAAGGTTTCGCGGATCGGAACCGGTAACGAAGCGAGGTCGGAATCGTACGATGGACGGAGAACTTTAGGTGCGGTAGACATATCGATTATGGTAACCGATTCGACCGCTAGTTGGTAACCTGAACACGCTTGTTCATCACTCTACCATCCCCAATTTGCTCGCATTGAAGCCAGATAGTACTTCCCAACAGCTCGCTGGCATCTTCAAAGACAAATGTTCGGCGCGACCTATCCGTTAGGTTGGCGATCTGCGTCCGTTGCCTTGTCCGACCAGGAATCTTGACGTAGCAATCGAAGCTTCCCGGTTTGCCCCCTCGATTGATGGCTTCGACTTCTACGATGAGTTCTCCATCGGGCCCCACGTTGTAACTGACTTCGAACTCAAATTCATCGCTCCCGATTTGCAATTCGTCTTCGGCCGTGATGGTAACCGGACCATCAGGTCCTTCAATCGACGCGACGATTTCGATCGGCGCTGGGCCTGTATTGGCATAGGGACTGAGTCGAACTGGGATTGCCACCTTCTCCATGCCGTTGGCTTCGACTTGAAATCGTTCAACGGATTGGTCGTCGTTCAGTGCGCTGCAGACAGGCAAAAGTGTTCCAGAAACGGGAAAAGGGAAAGGATTCTCAAAACTGACTTCGATGAATTCCTCCCGGCCCACCACGACATCTAGTTTTTGAGTCACGATAGACATCCCCATTCGCCAACGGGCGGCATAGAGGTCAATCCCCTCGATGACGACCGGCCAATCCCGAATCTCAATCGACTGGATTGGACCTAACGACGATCGTTTATTGTCGACTGGAACCGTTCGTCCCCA
The DNA here is from genome assembly GCF_001610875.1 of Pirellula sp. SH-Sr6A. NCBI lineage: Bacteria > Pseudomonadati > Planctomycetota > Planctomycetia > Pirellulales > Pirellulaceae > Pirellula > Pirellula sp. SH-Sr6A. Next base: position 827,008 of record NZ_CP011272.1, read on the forward strand.
CAGATCGCGAGCTCGAATATTTCGCCCCAAGTACAGATTAGCCTGAACATTTTGTGGCCCCCAGATCAATAGACTGGCTTGGTCGTCTCGCACCAATACAGCGTTTCTTCCCAGCCTGGCGGTCGGAAGGCTTCCCAGGTTTTGGACACTCGCGAGTGTCGAAGCAAGATTGCGAAACGGTATGAACATTTCCGCCGGACCACCCGCAGAGGAAAGGATGGCGTTGTTCTCGGACGCGGGATCGAACGCCCAGGCGATCACTTGTCCATTCCAAGGGGACTCGGTCAGCATCACCATCCGTTCCGTTAAGTCGCGGACACGCGTTTCGAGACCGTACTGCTTCTGTGAAATAGGTGTGACGGACAGCCAAGGGAGAGATGGCCGCGAGGAATCGCCCTGACGATTGGTTAGCAGTCGTTTCGTTTCGGAACTTGACATCGCGACCGGACTATGAAGCTGCCAGGTATCGATGCTCGGTGCGTCGTCCACCTCGACAACCGGATTGTGTGCGGCAATCAACTGAACATCTTGCCCAAAGCGCTTTACTGTCTTTTCGATCGCCTCCAGGGAAGGTTTGAATCCCGGGCTGTTTGCAAAGTCTGTTTCATCGTCCCATCCCAATTGAAAATGAACCAATCGCGAGCACATCGATTGGATAACGGGGTCCAGATAGGATTGAGTTAGATGAGGATCCTCTAAGGAGCTCGCCGTGTCGGCCGTTTTTAGTTTGGGAAAGAACGGGATCAACGAAGGTGGTGGGGTTGCGATCACGCCGACGCAGCGAATGCCTGAACTTTGAAACTGATCGATGCGCGAGGCCAGCTCAGCCCCTGCGTCCACGTCGCGAGGGTCGAACCATATGGGCAGTTTGATCCTTCCGACGTGCATTTCACGCAACAATTCCAGCCAGCGCGTTTTGTCCAGCGATCGATCAAAGGGAACCCGATCCTCAGGAATGGACAATCCGATTTGGTTATTGATCAACCCTGTATTCGTATCCGTCAACACAACGAAGCGATCGATCAATTCAAAGCGATCCGCCCGGCTTCGTTCCAACTGCGTCCGAACTTCGTAGTATCCTGGTTCTAGACCTTCCAACTCCCACCTGCATTCACCTTGCCAGCGATCCGCTTTACCTATCCCTCGTGAGGGCGATGAATGAGCCGGGGAGTTATCTAGAGCGACCAAGTGAGAAGCCATTGCGTTGGAGCCAGTGAGAGGTTCCAACTCCTTCGTGGCACGTCGAGCGATCCGACCGGTATGGTCTTTCAGTTGCAAGTCGAGCGACGATTGCAACTCGGTCATTCCGGTCGCGGTGCATTGCACGATGACCTTCTCTCCGACTCGAAAAATGCCAGAGGGCTTGTTAACCTGCAATGCGAGGCGAGGCGATCGTATTAACTCGATTGCATCGATTCCAAATCGCCCTCGAAACGCTTTCGAGTTCAAGGGTGCGACACGAAGCCGAATCTGTGCAAAAGCCACTCTCGGATCAAACGGATATTGATCGTTCGTCGTGAGGGATTGCCAGTTCTCAACCCCTCGAAGCGAGCGGGTGGAACGCTCGAGTACGACCTTGCGATCGCGATCTAGCAATGTCAATGTTGCGGAAAGCTCGTAGCCGAGATCTGGATCGTTCGCCATCCCCTGACAATGGATGCCATAGACCGAATCTCGCTCCACAGGGAGAAGCGGGGAAACGATTTCGGCAGCCCCCCCATCCATTTGGAACTCCAGATAGGGATTCAGCACCGACCGTTCCAACCACTGATCAAACTCTTTGGGCGTTGATTCCGGTGTGATTTGCCAAGGAAATTTCTTCAGTTTCCACGCCAACGACCACTGCGAAAATGTCCGTCGAAATTGCTCGATCTCCGCGAGGTCTTCTTTGGACGTGGCACGTCTCGTGATCCCAATCGATAGGTACTTGGGGTATTGCACCCCCGTACGTCTGGTCCAATCATCCGGCCAGCGATCCGCCTTGGCGTCTTCGTTGGCTCCAAAGTCCCAACGGTGCACCACGTCCAGTTTGCTCTCTGCGGCACGGAGATCGACCGAAGTCCCGACGCATCCGGAAAGGACGAAAGCAGTCGCGATCCATCTCAATCGCATCTTGGCACTCTGCCAAGCAGAGACGATACTTGAGCGAAGCTTCGACTGCGATTGCAGCCGAGGTGCGTCTTTCCTATTTCGCAGGACACGAGGAATCATTTTGCCAGGACTACGTGTTGGAATTCAACTCTCCGGATTGAAACTACCCTTCAAGCAAGCATTGCACGCTGCCGCACGAATGGGAGTCGATGGAATTGAAATCGACGCGCGATACGGACTGCGACCTTCCGAAATTGTCGGCACGGCGCTGCGGCAAATTCGGAAATTGCTTGAAGATCTAAATTTGCGAGTCGCATCGGTTAGGTACGCCACGCGGCGCGGGTACGATTGCGAAGAGGAATTGGAGCGCCGAATCGCGGGGACGAAGGAAGCCATGCGCATGGCGTACGATCTCGGTGCAAACGTCGTGGTGAACCACTGTGGCAACATTCCGGAGTCGCCCGACGAACTGTCCTATACGGTGCTGCGAAGTGTCCTCACGGACCTCGGGAATTACAGTCAGCGCGTAGGTGCATTTCTGGCCTGTGAAACAGGATCTGAACCCCTCGATCGCCTCGGTACCTTGATCGATTCCCTCCCAGAAGGCTCGGTGGGTATTACCTTGACCCCTGGTAATCTTCTCGTCAATGGCTTTGATCTGCAGCCGTTGCCGCAAGTGGCGAAACACGTGATGCTGGTCCATGCAAAGGACGGGGTCCGAGACCGTTCGCGCGGACGCGGTTCCGAAGTTGAGTTGGGGAGGGGGATGGCAGAATTTCCTGAAATAGCAGGAACACTCGAGGAGCAACACTTCAATGGGTATTACATTGTAGAGCGGGATAACCCGCGGAACCCAATCGAAGAGATTGCGACCTCCGTTGAGTTTCTAAAGAATATGTAACTGGTGAACACTGCGTTCAGACCCCGACGAACTCGCAACCTATGGACGCTCCCCTCTATTCAGACCGTTTAAGGAACTATTCGATGAAATCCACGTTTTGGTCTGGTTTGTTGTTGGCAACGTTGTCCGTTTCATCGTTTCTGATCATTCCCCGCGATCCCTCGGCCGCGCAAGAGCGCGCAGCACAATCGAAGCCCCCCGTCGCTGAATTCGAAGAATACCTCAGCAATTCAAAACTAACGGGTGTCTTTACAATCGATGGGAAACCCTTGGAAAAACTGGAAACTGAAACCTACGAGATCAAGTCTGCGAAGAAGCTCGAGGGTTACGATTCACTTTGGGAAATCGTTGCGAGAATCAAATATGGCGACAAGGATATCGAGGTACCCGTCGAGATCAACGTCGAATGGATCGGCCGGACGCCAGTCATGGTGATGGACTCGATGGCCATCCCAGGACTCGGTACATTCTCCGCTCGCGTTCTCTTTCACGACAAGAAGTACTCAGGGACATGGAAGCACGATAATCACGGGGGCCATCTTTTTGGCCGCGTCGAAAAAATGAACGCCAAGTAATGCAACTAAATTCAATCTCGTCCTTCACGATGCCGAAGCGAATTACCTTGTATTAGAAATGTATTGCAAACGTAGGTTTGCCTTTGGAGTGTGAAGTCGATGAAGGTTGTTTTATTTTGTGGTGGACTCGGGATGCGTTTACGCGAGTATTCGGAAGCGATCCCCAAACCCTTGGTGCATGTCGGTAATCGCCCAATCCTTTGGCACATTATGAAGTACTATGCCCACTACGGCCATAAGGACTTCATCCTCTGTCTGGGATGGAAGGGGGAATTGATCAAAGAGTATTTCCTGAAATACAACGAGTGCTTTTCCAATGACTTCATCATCAGCGGTGGCACTCACTCCATTGAATTGCTATCTCGCGACATCAATGAGTGGCGAATTACCTTTGTCGATACGGGAATCACGTCGAACATCGGACAACGATTGAAAGCAGTGCAAAGCCATCTAGAGGGAGAACAAACGTTTCTCGCCAACTACACCGATGGGCTCAGCGATGTCCCGCTCCCGCAATTGATCGATTGCCATCGAGCCAATCATGCAACGGCAACGTTCATGGCCGTTCGACCCGTTCAAACGTTTCATTGTGTCGAGGCAGATGCTTCGGGCGCTGTGTCGGATATCATTGCCGTCAGCGAATCGAACCTCTTGGCGAACGCAGGCTTCTTTGTCCTGGAGAAAGAGATTTTCGATGTGATCCAAGATGGAGAGGAGATCATTCCCACCCCGTTCCAACGCTTGATTTCGCAACGAAAGCTCTACTCCATGCACTATCCAGGCTTTTTTGCTTGCATGGATACCTTCAAAGAGAAACAGATGTTCGATGACTTGCACGCCCGCGGCGAAACTCCTTGGGAAGTCTGGCGACAATAGATTTTCTTCCTGCGAACGATCCCCGGCCCGATCGCAGCCGTCCCGCTCTGGAAAACACGACGAGAATGCAATGAAGTGGAATCCCTTACGCTCTGTTCTATGTTTGGGAGCACACGCGGACGACATCGAGATAGGTTGCGGCGCGACGTTGCTCGAACTCCAACAGTCCCAACCCGATGTCAAAATCGACTGGGTTGTGTTCTCCAGCAATCCAGTTCGAGCCGCCGAGGCCCAATCCAGCTTCACCGAGTGGGTCGGAGAACGGAACCGAGGCGAGCTGCGCATTTACTCATTCGAGGACACTCTTTTCCCGGTGCAACGACGCGAGCTCAAGGAGCGTTTTCAAACGATTTCAATGGGGGTTTCGCCCGACCTTATCTTCACACACCGAATCGAAGACGCGCACCAAGATCATCGATTGGTGGCGGAGCTCACATGGAATACATTTCGCGACCACTCGATTCTGGAGTACGAGATCGCAAAATACGAAGGAGACCTTGGAAAGCCCAACGTCTATGTCCCCATCTCCGAGCCCAATGCCAATCGCAAATTGCAGGGGCTTATGCGGCTCTATCCGTCACAGCACGAAAAGCCATGGTATAGCACCGAAACCTTTCGAGCTCTCATGTCGCTGCGCGCCATAGAATGTCGTTCCTCAAGTGGCTTTGCAGAGGCGTTCTATGGGAGAAAGATCACTCTCTCCCCCTGATACCCATCACAAATGCTCGGGCGACCGCTCAGGCCATCCAGCCACCGCCTCGGGGATCTCTCTATTTTCCGAAGCTAAAACCCTTTGAGCCGGTTCTCATCCGTGCGGAACTGCTCGACGACGATGCGCTAGCGCGAGCTCTCGCACTGGAAACCGCCGATTTGTGATAATCGTTTGGACTCATGGTCGTTCCACGGAAGTCTGGGCGAGCACCCGCGTTGGGACCGCTGTAGTAACTCGATTGACGATTGAGCATGGACGCAATCAGATAACCCGTTAGGAATCCTCCAGGACGGTAACCGTAGGGACGGTGATGTCCGTTATTGTCCGAAGCGACCAATCGCTGGTTCTCTGGATCGATCGTGACGGTGAATTCCTTCGTCTCCCCCGCGTCTTGGATGTTGTTAAGATTGAGATCCTTGAATCCGATGATCTCGCCCCCTGCAGCCATAGTGACCCCGACCGGAGATGCCATGACCTGCAGTTTATTCAGCTCCGCTGCGTAACGCTTCAAGAACTCTGCTTCCTTTGCGGGGTCCTGCTGGATGGGAGCAGCGACAGTTCCATGGACAGCATTGTCTGCAGGCGTTGCACTCGCCGCGTCTGTATCACTCGCATTCTCAGCCGAGACCGCGACATCGATGGCTCCCCCGCTGTTCACCGCATCCGATCCAGTAGGTTGGCTGTTTCCCGCATTTGCCGTCGCGGCGGACGAGGCTGCCGATTCATCGAGCACTGTCGCGAGGGCCTGAAGTACTTTATTCAGATCCACTACGTCGACCGTCGTTGTCGACGCACAACCCAATACGAGCGCGGTGGGAACCAGGAGGAGAAGGGCTTTGATTTTCGACATAATTCATTGCTCCCATGGTGGAACAAAATAGAGGGCTCTCGGGAAGCTGTGTTGCTCGCCAAATTATAGCAGAGAGGTAGGCTGCAGGGTGAATTAACTGGCAGACTGCTTCTCCGGGTATTTGATGCGGCCGTGATAAATGGCAGTCAGGCTCTTAGTAAGCGACGTTTTGATCAGTTCCAGCTCTTTCAGCGTCAACGCGCACTCCTCAAATTGACCGTCGAGCAACTTTTTCATCGCGATCTGCTCAACGAGGTTCTGAAGGCGCGATGGCGTTGGCTCTACCAACGCGCGCGACGCACTTTCCACCGCGTCCGCCAACATCAGAACCGCAGCTTCACGCGTCTGAGGCTTGGGGCCGGGATAGCGGTAGGTGTTCTCGGTGACTTCATCGGCGTGCGGATCCTGTTCGCTTTTCTTCGTCGCCATCCGGAAGAAGTACTCGACCAAAGTCGTGCCGTGATGCTGTTCAATGAAATCGATGATCCGCTTTGGGAGCTTATGCTTCCGTCCCAAGTCGGCACCGTCTTTGACGTGGGCGATGATGATGAGCGTGCTCATCGCGGGCTGCAAGGTATCGTGGCGGTTTGCACCAGGGGTTTGGTTCTCAACGAAGTAATTCGGCTTGAACATCTTTCCGATGTCATGAAAACAGGCTCCGACACGGACGAGCAATCCGTTTGCCCCAATCGCTTCTGCTGCCGACTCGGCCAACGCCGCTACAGAGATGCTGTGGTTGTAGGTTCCGGGCGCTCGCTGAGCCAATTGCCGAAGAAGCGGATGACTCATATCGCTGAGTTCCAAGAGGCTTAAATCCGTCTGAACATCGAGGAGACGTTCGAAAACCGGAAGCAAACCGGCCATGAGAGGTCCGCAAGCGAACACGATTACTGCCTGCCATGCAGCTTCGTTGATCAAACGAACAGGAAATAGACTGTTGGTAAAGGTTTGGATGCCGCTCATCGCGGGACCATCGGTGATCACTCCCCCCGACTGCCCAGTCATGACTCCCAGTCCGAGCACGGTAAAAAAGACAACCGTTGCGACGCCGAGCCCTACATAAATGAGCCGAGTCCGGTTCCGAATTCGTCCACACAACAAAGTGGCCGCCGCTGCCGCGCTGGAAAGCACGATAAACTCGGACAGATCGACCCGAGAACAAAACGATATCAACAAAGAGAGCGCCGCCATCAACATCAAAGACGTGGGGCGACCGAATGCAATCGTGGCTACTATGGCGGTGAGTGTGACCGGAGCAACTTCCGCCCGCAATGGATCGCTCGCTGCGAGCACCGACAGAATCACACACCCCAAACACACGCCGAGGACTTGTGTGAGTTTGACCGTGTCGGTGATAAGGGTTCGATCCAACGATTGATATATGAAAAAACCGACCAACACGTACAACGCGGTAATCAGACCACAAAATGCAGCGAGTCTTTGAAGGCGTAGTTTCCACGTCAGCTTCGAGGTGTAAGCAGCATGCTCTGCCCGGAGCAGTGCTATTTCCTTTTCGCCAAGCATCTTACCGATCGGGACGATCGATCCGAAGTTCGGATCGTAGGAGACCATCGCGGGCTTGACCGCTGCAATCGCTTCCTGCCTGGCTTTGTTACTTCGGTCCGTATTGAGCGTCAGTGTTTCTGGCAAATTGAGCGAAAGGTAATTGAAGACCAATTGGGCCAAGGTCCTCGATTCCTCATTCGGAAAGAGATTGCGAATCTCTCGTATCAACGAGGTTCGCAATGAGTTGTTCAACTCTGCAAGCCTCACACGTTGAACTTCTACGTCGATGTGTTGGTTTTCACTGCCGGGCTTGATGACGCGGATGTAGCGTTGATTCCCCAACTCCAAATCATGAGCCAATGTCTTAAGCGTCCCGGTCTCCAAAATAGGATCGAGAACCTCGCGCATAGCCGAAGTGTACTTGGACCAATCGGACGAGCTAGCGAGCGTTTTGTGGATTGCTTCCAATGCCGCTTCGTGCGGGATCTTTTGGGGCAAAGGCTCGCCATCCGACACCCCGAGCACATCGAGCAACGCGATCTGGGGCTTGGTCAGGGAGGTCACATCGGGAACTTCGTGAAGGGCCTGAAGCGTATCTCGCAGCGCCCCGGCCAGTTGCACAATCGCTTCATTGCGATTCTCGTACACACAATAGACCTCGCGAGCCGCTTGAGATTTCAGAACCTCCGTTTTGACTTCGTCGACAACTTGAAAGGGAACTCGAGCCAAGATCGATCGCTGCGGCACGAAGCCTTGGCGATAAGCGAACGGGGGCTCCCAAGCTCGTACGAAGACGACGATGAAGACCGCAACGGCGACGGCGATACCGAGCTTTCCGAGCGACTCCCAAGTTGCCGCTTTGGCTAACCAAGCCCTCCAGGGGTAGCGATCGATTCGCAAATTCGCAGCGCGTTCGCTGCGGGTTCTAGCATTCGTGTTGGACACAGCAGTCAGTCTAAAGGTTTAACGGTCGACCGGCGGGCTTGGCCTCAATGGGCGCGAGCCAGGCGATTGGGGGCTGTCATACGCGGCGACGATTTTTCGGACGAGCGGATGACGAACGATATCTCCCTCCGATAGCCGGACAAAGCTAAGTCCGGGAATTCCACTCAGTCTCTGGACGGCGTCTCGAAGACCGCTCGTGGTACCAGGTGGCAAGTCGACTTGCGACACATCCCCGGAAACCACGATCTTGGAGCCTTCGCCCATCCGTGTCAAAAACATCTTCATTTGCGCGACAGTGGCGTTTTGCGCCTCGTCCAATATAACAAATGCTTGATTCAAGGTTCGGCCTCGCATGTAGGCCAACGGAATGACCTCGATGACGTTCTGCTCCATCAAGTATTTGACTTGATCGAAATCGATCATCTCGTTGATGGCATCCAGCAGCGGTCGCAAATAGGGATTGAGCTTCTCCTGGAGATCTCCCGGTAGGTACCCCAAACTTTCCCCCGCTTCGACCGCCGGCCTGACCAAAACAATTTTCCGGATGGACTTAGCCTTCAATGCTTCAACAGCCATGGCGACCGCGAGATAGGTTTTTCCACAACCGGCGGGACCGATGCAAAAGGTCATATCGTGCTGCCGTATCGCCTCCAGGTAGGCGGCCTGCCCCTCCGTTCGAGGTTTGATCCGCCTGCCGGCATTTCCAATGGCAACTTCGTTCTTGTCAAATCCTGGCGCAGTTCGTTTGTCCGTCGATCCGCCCAGTGCGTCAGCAACATCGTCGGGCCCCAATGCGCCGGTCCGAAAGACACGGTCCTTCAATCGCTCCAAAACCTCGGTGGCAATGCGTACCGACTCGCTTGGACCCGAGATGCGAATCTGTCCGTTGCGATGCGTGATCGCGACTCCCAACTGATTTCGGACCAACCGCAGATTGTTATCGTTGGGGCCGAACAATTGAAGCGTGATGTGGGGGTCGGATAGAGTGATCGTTGATTCTGACATATGCTTTCCGGTTGAGACCGTCTCCTAGTATGGTATGCGTTCGGTCCCAACCCAGTCAAAGTGCTTTGCCTTAAAGCTGGGCGATCAATCCTAGGTAACCGATGTAAGAAGCCGGGAGGACCGAATCGGTCACATCCCAAACCCCTCCCAAACCCGGAAGCAAATTGCCGCTGTCTTTGGCACCCACGCTCCGCTTGACCATCGATTCCAGCAAATCCCCTACCAAACCCGCTGTTGTCAACAGAATTGCCAACAATGCGGGGCCCCAACCGGTGAGGCCGGGCGAAACTCCCATCAAAGGTAACGCCCATCGTAGCGCCAAATATGCCGCCGCAATCGAGAAAAGATAGCCGCCGAGGAGTCCTTCCATCGTTTTCCCGGGAGATACCGAAGGGATTAGTTTGGTTTTACCGAACAGTTTACCGGAAAAGTAAGCCCCGGCGTCTGCCAGTTTTACGATCGCCAACAAGGCGATGAGCTCATAAAGCCCGCTTGACTCGCCTCGCATGCGAATCACATGCCACAGGGATAAGCCCGAGATGACGTAGCAGATGATGACCGAAGAGAGCAACCAGCCGAGCAAGGTTCGCTGGTGCCAAGCATTCTTTTCTTCCTCGCTCGCGCTCAGTTCGGCAGGTGGACGAAAAAGGGTCAACGCATGAACACCATTCAATCCGACCCCCACCATGGAGCCGATCAAGATCCAGCCTAATCGACCGACGGGACAATCGGTGGGATAGCTCTTTTGCATGACCACGCTATACCCGATAGGGAACAAGCCAATCAACAAAGCAATCGATGCGTGCCATGTGACCATTGGCGCCGAAACAGCCCAACGGCGGCCCAGCAAGGTGGCAAACTCCCAGACAGTCCCCAATGCGAAAAACGCTAACATCGGGATCGTCCAAAGCCCCGCTTGCCCCCTGACTTGATGATTCAAGTCCAGCCAAATCAGCCCGAGCGAAAGGCTGATCAGAACCGCTGCAGAAAAAAGCCTTCGCGATAGCACTGGTGGACTTTCCGAGAGAAATGCAGAACGAGAGGACTCTTACACGTTGAACAAGAAGTGGCAAATGTCGCCGTCCTGCATCACATACGACTTGCCCTCCGTCCTCAGTTTACCAGCTTGCCGGATATCTTTCTCGTTCCCAAAGGTTTCCAAGTCCTCGAGACGGTAAACTTCGGCTCGAATGAATCCACGCTCGAAGTCGCTGTGGATCACTCCCGCCGCTTGGGGGGCTGTAGCTCCGATGGGGATCGTCCAAGCCCTCACTTCCTTTTCGCCTGCGGTGAAGTAACTTTGCAAACCGAGTGTTTGATAAGCTCTTTGTGCTACCACATGCAACGCCGGCTGCGCCAATCCCACCGCCGCTAACATTTCGCTTCGGTCCGGCTCGTCCAACTCTGCGATCTCGGCCTCGAGTTTCGCGCACACGGGTACAACCTGAGCCCCGATCTTTTCCGCGAACTCGCGTACCTTTTGAACCGGTTCACTCTTCCCCTCCAAATCGTTCTCGTCCACGTTGGCGATATAGAGAATCGGTTTTGCCGTCATTAATCCGAAACTGGAAATGGCTTTCGCTTCCGCTTCCTCCAGCTTCAATTTGCGAAGCGGTTCCTCTTTGTGAAGGAACTCCAAGCAGTGCTGAATGGCCGTCGTTCGCAGCTTCGCTTCCTTGTCCCCCGTTCGAGCAGCCCGTTCCGCTTTGGGCAACGCGGCTTCGAGCGTCTCGATGTCCGCGAACATCAATTCGGTCTCAATCGTTTCGATGTCCGAAAGAGGATCGACCTTGCCTCCCACGTGAATCACATCGGGATCGGTAAAACATCGCACGACTTGAAGGATGGCATCCACCTCGCGAATGTGACTGAGGAATTTGTTCCCCAACCCCTGGCCTTCGCTCGCCCCTTTCACGATCCCCGCAATATCGACTAGCTTCAAAATCGCAGGAATAACTTTTTGCGGAACGATGTACTTGGTGATGCGTGTCAGCCGATCATCGGGAACGCTTACAATTCCTTCGTTCGGTTCGATGGTGCAGAACGGATAGTTGGCAGCTTGCGCATTCCCCGCTCCCGTCAATGCATTGAACAACGTACTCTTACCCACGTTGGGCAGTCCGACAATACCAGCTTCCATAACGACTCGACCGAATAAGTTTGGATGGATTGCAAAAGGAAAAAAGGCAAGACCCAACGGTCTCGCCGTATGCGAGAAAACTATCTTTGCTACGACTCGTGTCGAAGGAGCGGAAAGAGAATCACGTCCCGGATGCTCTTGGCATTCGTAAGCAACATGATCAATCGGTCGATGCCGATGCCGAGACCTCCTGCAGGAGGCATGCCGTGTCGCAGTGCGCGTACGAAGTCATGGTCCATCTTCGCCATGGAGTCCTCTTCCGCCATTCCATCCAATTGCGTTCGGAACAAGTCCTCCTGGAGGATGGGGTCATTGAGTTCGGTGTAGGCGTTCGCCAACTCCATACCATGAATGAATAGTTCAAAGCGTTCGGCAATCTCCGGCTTGCCCGTCTTTCGCTTGGTCAACGGGCAGATGCTGGCCGGGTAATCGATAACGAAAATCGGTCCGATCAGCGCGTCTTCGACCTTCTCTTCAAAGACTTCGCTCTTCACGACATCCGGATGCTTTCCATCGGGCTGGAGTCCAATCTTCTTGGCCAGCTTCGCGATTCCCGCATCGTCATGGAAAGATAAACCGGTGTGTTCTTCGAACAGATCGCTATACGTTCGGCGTTGGAAGGGAGGAGTGAAATCGATATCGAGATCCCCCCACTTGAGCTGATAGCCTTGACCGGTCGCTTGGATTGCCTCGCAGATAATCTGCTGGGTCAAATCCATCATGGTCTCGTAATTGGCATAAGCCCAATAGAGCTCAATCATGGTGAACTCAGGGTTATGCTTTGGGCTGATCCCTTCGTTGCGGTAGACCCGGCCCATTTCATAAACCCGTTCGATGCCCCCGACCAGGAGACGCTTCAGATGAAGCTCCAGGGCGATGCGTAGGAACAACTGCATATCGAGCGCGTTGTGATGCGTTACGAACGGTTTGGCCGCAGCCCCTCCAGCAATCGTATGCAACGTCGGTCCTTCGACCTCGACAAACTGGTGCTTGGCGAGCGTGGAACGGATGGAATGGATGATCTTCGTCCGCTTGGTAAACCGATCGAGCGACTCAGGATTGTAGGTGAGATCCACATATCGCATGCGTTGTCGAAGCTCTGGATCTTGCAATCCCGCATGCTTCTCGGGAGGCGGCTCGAGTGTTTTGGTCATAAAGTGAAGCTTGGTCGCGAACACCGTCAACTCACCGGTGTTGGTCCGCCCCAGCCGCCCATCGATACCTACCAAATCACCGAAATCGAGGAGCTTGATCACATCCAAGTCCTCATCGCTGACCTGTCCCTTTGCCAGCAAAATCTGAATATCACCTGTCCAGTCCCGGATATTCAAAAACGAAAGCTTGCCAGCGGAACGCAACAGCAAGATTCGGCCTGCAACGCGCACCGTAGGACCAATTTCTTCACCTGGGCCCTGCTCCCCCTTCCAAGCCTTGTAGTCGACTGGGGTGCCTGCCGCTGCTAGCTGCTCCAAGTCGGGAAGTTCGACGAGGGTTCCATCCTCCTTCCGGTACTTGACTTGATCTGCAAGCTCGCGAACACTGCGGATGAAGCTCCTCTCGTCAAAACGCTGCCCCCAGGGATCGAGCCCCAGAGCTTCTATTTTGTGGAGTTTTTCGAGCCTCGCCGCCTGATGAACGCCTAAACCGGTGTTGTCTTGTTCGCGAGAATCAGCCATGTTTCCGTAGTGGGTTAGGACAGCGTCAAACCGAGTCGCACAACGCCCCATCGGCGCCGTCGAACGGTCCAGCGATGCGTGTCCGAAGCTTGCAGCTGTCGGAGGCAGTCTGGAAAAGTCGCAAATTGTAGGGAAATCGAATGGAAAACCAAGCTGTCAAACCGCCGATGGTCCTGATTGTCGAATCGGACCCACTCATGTTGACGGGATTGGCAGCGATTCTCGATAAAAAGGGCTACCGATGTTTTTTGGCTCGGACAGTCGAAATCGCAGAACAAGCCACGCAGTCGATCGCTTTTGATCTGATCGTCTATTCCTTTGCGACCGACCCAATCGGGGCCGCCCAAGCCGTTTCGAAGTTGCGCACCACAGAACAAATGCTCGATTGCCCCGTTCTGTTTTTGGCCGACGCCTACGACCCCAAATGGATCGAACCACTCAACCTCGCCGGCGGCGTCTACTGCTTACCAAAGCCTTTCGAACCAGAAATGTTTCTCGAGCTGGTCGATAAAACCTTTTGCTTACCCCACCTGGCTGCGGCCAAGGTCGCGCCCCCCAAACCCCATTTTTCCAAAGATTGGGTTCGCCTGTCTTACTAGAGCACCGGGATCGGTGGCTTAAACAGAATAGGTAACAGGGTTGGGCGTTTCCCCCCACCTCAGGGCATAAAAAAACTGCCCGTTAGAGGCCCTCGCACAAGAGTACGACGCTTATGGCTGCTCCACTTAAGTCCTGACCAGGTTCGCGCTTCCCCCTCGCGAGAGCCACTGACGGGCAGTAGCTGTTTCGAGTTGACCAATGGTACCAAACAAGCCACCGTTCGGGTAGCTCTCGAGGTGGAATTATCTCCGACAACTCAGCTGCGGACGATACGTCTCGATTTCCCCTCGCTTTTCGGCAGACTTCCGATCGGAAGTGGGACCACCGGAATACGCAATCCTAACTGAACCTGCAACGCTTCCTCCAGCAACGTTTGCAATGGCTCGGAACTCTCGATGTCGATGGCGACTTCATCGAGCTCCCCCCGTTTCTGAGCACGAATACGAAATTCTTCAATGCCGGGAAACTGACGGATGATCGATTCGATGGCGGTCGGAAAAACGTTCACACCGCGAACCACGAACATGTCATCGGCTCGACCTAAGATTCCACCCTCCAGTCGGACGAATTCGGTCCCCGACACGTCTCGATCCCAGACCGGCTGAACAATGTCCTGCGTGCGGTAGCGGAGGACCGGTGCGCCAGCCCTACCCAACGAGGTGATCACCAGTTCACGCCACCTGGGATCGGCGTTGGTTATCGATGAGTCCAAAGGCAAAAACTCGGCAATGAACTCGGATTCGATGACATGCAGTCCCTTGCCGTCCGCTGTACCAAATCCCCAAGGTCCAATCTCCGTCGCCCCCGCATGGTCCATCACTTGAGCTCCGTAAAGCTCTTCTAGCTGGGCTCGCACCGAAGGAATCGAGCCCCCAGGCTCTCCGGCAACAAAGACCGTTCGAATGGAACTCTCTCGCAACGAAATCCCTCGCTGCGCCGCTTCCTGCGCTAAGTGCAATGCGTAGCTAGGCGTTCCGAATAAAACCGTGGGTGATGCGGTTCGAATCAAGTCGATGCGGGCCAATGTGGATAAACCACCCGACGGTATGACCAAACATTCTCTCTGCAAACAAGCATCATGGGCGGACCAAAATCCAATGAACGGACCGAACGAAAAAGCCATCAAGATGCGATCGTCGGAATTAATCGAACAAGCATCCAAGACGTATTGCCACGTGGATGTCCACCAATCCCAATCCTCCGCTGTGTCGAGAATCACCATTGGACGACCGCGGGTCCCACTGGTTCGGTGATAACGCCGGTACCGGTTGGGTGAGTGCGAATGATGTCGCGCGATCCCATCGATCCCGTCCGATTGCCACTCGGATTTGGTCGACGTAGGGAATTGGCTCCATTGCTCCAACGACTCCAACTGCAAATGCGAAATGCCAAACCGCTCCTGGTAGTGACGATTAAAAGGCAAGGTTTTCGCAAGCAACTGATTGAGTCGTTCCAGCTGGTATTGCTGCAGTTCCTCGCGAGAAACGGATTGAATGGAACGGCGAAAAGGGTCCGCAGGAAGTCGTGTTGTCATCCGAAAGTTGGAAAGTGTGGGCTTTGACCCGTCCGGTCCAAAGCTAAACTGGAGCGATGATTATCGAAGGCATTATAACGACAGAAAACGCGGACGGTTCGATGCACGTTGCTCCCATCGGACCACACGTCGATCGCGAGCTTCAGTCTTGGAGTGTCAAACCGTTTCAAACGTCAACAACCTTCCAGAACTTGATTCGCACCAACCGCGCGATATTCCATGTGACGGATGATGCATTGCTCATGGCTGCGTCGGTCTTAGGGATCGGCAATACTCCCAGCCCAGAAGTATTGCCACCTACACGGCAACAGCATTGGTCGGATCGGATCCAACAGCGTCGCGCATCAAAATGGGTGCACGAGAAAGGCTGGGTGCTCGAGCAAGCGTGCCGTGCCTTCGCACTTCGAGCGGAACGATGGGATGTGTCGGCTCCCCGCGCCCATGCCGATTGTTCCGTGGTGCATTCCTGGGAACTGCGCCCTTTTTGGGGATGGAATCGGGCGAAGCATAGCATCCTCGAACTGGCGATCCTGGTCAGTCGCCGACAGTGGTTGCCCCCGAACGAATGGCAATCGGAATGCGACCGTCATCGCGTCTTCATCGATAAGACAGCCGGGGAGGAAGAGCATGAGGCGTTGGAGTTGCTGCAAGAGGCGATGTCGACATAATGGCCACCGGGCAATTTGACTACCGGGCAATTTGACTATACCACCCCATAAGGTCCTACGGCATGGCAGCACAGTTTTGCATTGGAATCGATCTTGGAACGACCAACTCTGTCGTTGCGTTCGCCCCCCTGGATGAACCCGATGCGATGGTGGCAGTCCTCCCCATCCCGCAAGTCGTCGCACCAGGAACGGTGGAACGTCGACTCTCACTCCCGTCGTTTCTTCTACGCACACGCGGACCGATTGACGAGTCGCTCCAAATATCGGGCTTTCGATCCCCGTTTGGTGTGGTGGGCGAATACGCTCGCCGCATTGCGAGCGAACAACCAGACCATTGCGTTGCTGCGGCAAAAAGTTGGCTCTGTCACCGAGACGTCGATCGCAACGCACCCCTACTACCTTGGGGATCGGAGGATCCCGATTCCAAAATCTCGCCCGTCGATGCGACGACGGCGTATCTCACCCATTTGATCGATGCGTGGCATCTCCAATTCCCCGACGCTCCTTTCCAAGACCAACACATCGTTCTGACAGTCCCCGCTTCCTTTGACCTCGACGCTCGCGAACTGACCAAAATGGCGGCCCTCGCAGCCGGATTCCCTGAAGCGTTTGTATTCCTCGAAGAGCCTCAAGCGGCCCTTTACAATTGGATTCTTGCCCATGGAAACCAGTGGAGAAAACAACTAAGGAAGCATGACACACTTCTCGTTTGCGACGTGGGAGGCGGAACAACCGACTTGACATTGGTCGAAGTCGTCGAGGAGGCAGGAGAACTTCAATTGAAGCGAGTGGCAGTCGGCAATCACTTGCTCGTAGGCGGGGACAACATGGACCTAACGCTTGCTCATGTGGCCTCGCAACTGTTCGCAGCTAAAGGTACGAAACTAAACGCATGGCAATCCATTTCGCTATGGCATTCGTGCCGACTAGCGAAAGAGGCGCTCCTCAAACCGAATGCACCAGCCAGTTTCCCACTCAATGTTCTTGGTCGTGGCAGCAAACTGATCGGGGGAACCGTTTCGATCGATCTGGAGCGCTCGATCGTCGAGGCCACACTCGTCGACGGCTTCTTTCCAAAAGTCGGCAAAGGAGAACGCGCCCTCCAAGACACCGATACGGGTTTTCAGGAAATTGGCCTCCCTTTCGAACCGGACTCCGCCATCACACGCCACATCGCAAGCTTTCTCGACGACCACCTTCGAAATTCCGATCAACAATCGGTCTCTCACCTTCTGTTCAACGGGGGCGTTTTCAACTCCGAGGCATTCCGCCAACGATTGATTGAAACCATCCGTAGCTGGCAATCCGATTCCAACGACTCGTCGGGTACGGACTCGCTCCAAGGTCCGCAGGTTCTCGGTGGAATCGAGGAACTGGACCAAGCCGTCGCTTGCGGGGCAGCATACTATGGATGGGCCAAATCACACGGCGGGATTCGAATCCGCGGAGGAACCGCTAGGAGCTATTACATCGGGATCGAATCGTCCGGCCCCGCTATCCCCGGAATGCCTCGACCTCTTCATGCCCTGTGCGTCGTTCCGCAAGGAATGGAAGAGGGGACCGAATGCGATATCCAAAGCAAAGAGGTCGGGCTCCGCACGGGACGCAAAGCGCGTTTCCGATTTTTCTCCAGCACATCACGCTCCGAGGACCGCCCCGGAACACTTCTTCGACATTGGGATGACGAGGAGTTGCTCGAAACATCGCCCATGGAAACCGAATTGCCGGCATCCGAAACCCAAGGCCTCGTGCCTGTCCGATTTCACGCCAAAGTAACCGAACTCGGAACATTGGAACTCGCGTGCAAAAGCACTCGAAATCCAGACGCCTGGAAATTAGAAATCCGCGTCCGCGACGAAGCAGAATAGAATACGCTCTTCATCTTATCTTCATCATTTCTTCATCTTGAGTCGCTACGATCTCGCCCATTGAAAGCAATCGCATATGTCACTCCACCTCAGCCAAGACCTCAACGAAGCCCACAACTCGCTCCTTCGACTCTCCGGCAGCGTAGAAGAGATGATTGGCAAGTCGGTCCAATCGCTCGTCGAACGCCGCGGTTCGCTGGCCGCCGAAGTCATCGAGCACGATAACGAGATCGATCGCGTGGAAGTACGCATCGAGGAGGAGTGCCTCAAGATGCTCGCACTACACCAACCGGTTGCGGCCGATCTTCGCCGCATCACGACCATGATGAAGATCAACAACGATCTGGAGCGGATTGCCGACTTGGCATGCAATATCGCGCAGCGCGCAGACAGCCTCTGCGCATTTCCCGAATTCCCGATTCCTGCTGGGATCGAACAAATGGCCTCGATGACGAACTCCATGGTGCGTCGTAGTCTCGACGCATTCGTCAATCGCGATATCGATGCGGCCTATCGAGTCATCCTGGAGGATGAAAAAGTCGACGCAAAGAATGTCGAAGTGATCGATGTTCTCAACACCTTGATGTCATCCGACAGGGGATTGATCGCGGCAGCGATGCACTGCTTCTCGGCTTCACGTCACCTGGAACAGATCGCAGACCATGCGGTCAGTATCGCCGAAGACATTATTTACATGGTCAACGGCGTCATCGTCCGTCACCGTCAATTTTCCATCCATTCTGGAATCTCCCCGAACTCCGGAAGCGGGTCGTAGCTCCCCCACTCTTTTGGAAGACTTATGCCAAGAACGAAAGTACTGGTTGTTGAAGACGATCGAGCTCTCTCCGAAGTTCTTCTCTACAACCTCGACAAAGCTGGCTACGAAGTCTTCAAAGCGTTCGACGGTCGAGATGGATTGAATCAAGCCCAACTCAGACTCCCAGACGTTATCCTGTTGGACGTGATGCTACCGGTGATCGATGGAGTCGAAGTCTGCCGCAGACTTCGCGCCAATCCCGAAACGGCCAAACTCAATGTCATCCTGCTAACGGCCAAATCCGAGGAAAGCGATCAACTCATCGGCTTCTCCGTAGGCGCGGATGACTATGTGACCAAACCTTTCAGCGTGCGTGTCCTTCTCGAACGGATCAAATCGCTGCTGCGTCGCAAATCCCTCGCCCTCCTGGATGACAACGACATCGTCACGCGTCGAGGCATCACGCTCGATCGCCGCAAATACCGAGCTACTGTGGATGAGCAGCCTGTCGAATTAACGAAAAGCGAATTTCGACTGCTCGACACGTTGATGAGGCAGCCAGGCCGCGCCTTCGAACGCTGCGAACTTATCGACTCCGCACTCGGCGAAGACACTCTCGTTTTGGAACGGACCATCGATGTCCACATAAGAGCCATTCGCAAGAAAGTAGGCGAAAAAGCCAACGCTATCGAGACAGTACGCGGTGTCGGCTATCGATTCCAAGACGACTGACGTTCGACTGTCGCCCTGGCATGGTCCGCCGTTGAACTCCCTATCTTTTGGACGCTGGGTCCTATCAACGCTCCTGCCATGATTCTCGGTAATGCATTTCCAGTTTGGATACCGGGATGCTATTCCCCCACGTCTCCAACTCTCCAGCCGCGTACGTGCGAAACGTTTTGAGGTTCGCTTCCTGAAGCCATCGTCCCGTATACAAATTCTGAAAAAACTCTCCTCGGGAATCGATATTTCTATTGCCCTGCACGCTTCGATCATCCAATTGATCGTATGCAAGCTGAATTATCTTCTCGATGTCAGCGATGCGCTCGACGCTGGATCGATTGATCTCCTCGCGGATCTGTTTATCGGTCGGTGCAGCGGATTGTTCCCAACGGAATTCGTACGACGTTGTCGCACCCAATACACCGTCGACAATAGCTCGCACGCGAGGATCAGTACTGACTGCCAAGTGATCCATTTCGTGCTTTATCAAGCGACTTGACCAAGGATCCGGTGGAGAGAAGTCGGACTCAACATGAATAACGTGAGTAATCCGAAATTTGGGTCGTTGGTACATCACGCGTATGCGTGCCAGCTGAGTCCCTTCCTGCTCTTCCACTTCTACGATCGTATAGGTATACCGATAGCCGATTTGAAGCTTGAATTCCGTCGCCCCAACTTTATCCTTCTGCAGCAAAAGCGCATCGCTCGCTTGTATGGAAACATTGCCCGCCTGGATCAGTCGAACATACTCTCCCGGCGCCATGGAAAGCCACTTGGAACGATCGATCGGCGATTGCCCCAACGCGACGCCAGTCACAGCGACCCAACCCCAAAAGAACAACACGCGGCAAAATGGGATGCCGTTCAAAAAACGGAGGTGAGGGCGCGCACACGAACTCATCCGCTATAGCCCCACTTTGTTGCCAAGATCCGTATCGCCTCCGGCAAGGCCTCGCGTTCTACCCCAAAGACTCGCTTCTGCAACGACTCGGCGGTGTCGTCCTCGAGGACTTCGCATGCCCTCTGGAGCAAAATCGGCCCGTGATCATATTCATTATCGACAAAATGCACGGTACATCCTGTGATCCGAACTCCAAAATCGATCGCTGCCTGATGAACCTTCAGCCCATACATACCTTGCCCGCAAAACGAAGGAATCAAAGATGGATGGATATTGATCACACGATTCTCGAAGTCGGACGGTATCAACACATGCTGCAAATACCCCCCCATCACCACCAACTGGGAACCGCTTTCTCGAATCGGTGCAAATACTTGTTCGGAATGCTTTTCTGGTGACTGGCCCTTCCGTTTGGATACGACTCGAGCAGGTATCCCTGCGTCGCTAGCAAACTTCAATCCCCCAGCATCCGCACGCGAACTGATAACCAGTCGAAACTCGACGGGCAATCGATTCTGTTGTTGCAGATCGATCAAGTTTTTAAGGGTGGTTCCCCCGCCAGAAATGAGGACAGCAATCGGTAGAGAGGTCATTAGGACTTTGAGTGGAAGTGATAAGTGTTTGGATTCAAACTGCAGGAAAACTTACGAATAAGTGAAGTGATGGCGATCTCACTGTTCCGCAACGGCTGCGGCAAGGGGACCGTCCAAATCCAAGGGAGGTCCGATCCATTCGATCAAGCCTTGCTTCCCAACAACAAATGCAACCGGAATGGCAATTTGCCCTGAAGCCATCATATAGTCCGTATCGACGGAGCCATCGGTATCCGATCCGAGATTGTATGCCTTCGCCACGTCGCCAAGCCGGAAGGTACGTCCATCCGAACGTTGAATCTCCCGCTCTAAGAAGGGCTTAACGAGCTCAGGTGGTTCGGTCGTGATGCCTATCACGCGAACCCCCGATGACTGATACTTCGTCTGCAAATCCGCCAGATGGGGAATCGTCTGAAAGCAAGGCCCGCAGGTCGTGGACCAAAACTCTACTACATACACCCTTCCCGGTTCGAAAACGGTATCCACCGGCAGTCGCCCCATTCCGTCGGTTAGCCAGTGCTCCACTTGCAATCGAGGTGCACGGCCCCCTACAGCGAGGAGAGGACGGGCGGGTACCTCGGGCGACGGGACCGGATTGGGCATATGATTGTCACATCCGAGCGTGCAAAATAAACCCACGATACCTATTGCGATTCGAGAAGGTCTGACGCGTTGCGATGAAACTGTCATACGGGCACTATCGATACAACAAAAAGGCTTCGCGACGCTTCAAGAACTCGGACATT
The DNA here is from genome assembly GCF_001610875.1 of Pirellula sp. SH-Sr6A. NCBI lineage: Bacteria > Pseudomonadati > Planctomycetota > Planctomycetia > Pirellulales > Pirellulaceae > Pirellula > Pirellula sp. SH-Sr6A. Next base: position 848,675 of record NZ_CP011272.1, read on the forward strand.
CCATCCAGGTAAATCTTTTCCATCTCTTCCCAATCCTTTCCATCCAGAATCGCTTGCTCCATCGCTTTGTTACCGAGAAGCCGATTCAGACTCTTTGTTTCCCAGTCTTTCGGGTGCAGTTTTCGGAGCTGAACGGCGATCATCAAGCCCGTTTGGACCGGCTGAAACGCACTTCGATCGATAACATCGATCTGAATGCCTTGGCAGAGCTCTTTCGCAAATTTGCTGCTGTCCGGGGTAAACTCAACTGGCAAAAAAACGACGCCAGGCAAACCGACGCGATTGAGTTCCGCGGCTAATTCAGATGCTCGCATCCAAGGTGCACCGATCCATTCGAACGGTGTATCGGTCCCTCTACCGACAGAGATATTGGTCGTCTCCAACAATCCAATTCCGGGATACAACAACGCTTGGTTCAAGGAACGCATATTGGGAGAAGGGTTGATCCAAGGAATCCCAGTGGATTCGTAATACATGGACCGTTCCCATCCCTCGCAAGGCACCACCACCAGATCCAATTCTAAATTCAATTCCGCTTTCAACATCTTTGCGATTTCGCCCACGGACATGCCATGCCGAACAGGGAGCTTGTGGTACGCGACAAACGATTCCAGCTTGTCGTCCAACATCGGCCCAGCGACATCGACACCGTTGATCGGATTGGGGCGATCCAGTACGACAAATCGCTTCTTGTTTTCCGAAGCTGCCCGCATCGCCTCCCCCATGGTGGAGATGTAAGTATAAAACCTTGCGCCGATGTCTTGAATGTCGAACACAAGAGTATCGACTGACTCGAGCATCGCAGGAGTGGGACGCCTCGTCTCACCATACAGACTATAAATCTTCAATCCCGTCGATGCGTCCTGACTGTCACCCACTTTAGAGATGTCGAGTTTTCCCTCGAATCCATGCTCAGGCGAAAACAAGGAGGCCAATTGAAAATTCTTCGCCTCCGCAAAAAGTTTGACAATGCCCACTTTGCTCCGCGTCCTCGCGGTGTGGTTCGTAATCAATCCCACTTTTCGCCCATCTAAGGCGCGAAACCCATCCCGCTCCAAGCAATCGAGGCCGCTCAAGACATGCTGGTCCTTCGAGATCCTAGTCGCGCGAGCCAAGTCCGATGCAACCACATTGAGCAGTTTTCCTGAAAGCGGATTAACCAGCCCCTTCCCATCCGGATGAACGCGATTGCTTAAGAAAACAAAGAACAGGTCTTGGGCTGGATCAATCCAAAGTACTGTACCCGTGAAACCACCATGACCAATCGCATCCGAACTCAGCAGATTCCCCTTGTTCGTCGAGAATCCCGTCTGCTTATCCCACGACAGACCTCGTATGCCGCCTGGCACAGGAACACCACGTCCCATCAACCGAAGCGTGCCAGGCGCGAAGACTTGCTGGACGCTTCCATCCCTTCGCGTCGCTCGCCCGCTATTGAGAACCATCTGTGCGTATTGACTGATATCCTCGGCAGTTGAAAAAAGGCCCGCATGGCCGGCGATGCCCCCCAACTCGTACGCGCGAGGATCATGCACCTCACCTTGGATCCAAACTTCGTTTCGCTTTTCCGTCGGTGCAGCTCTCTGTTTAAGCGGCTCCGGGGGAAGGAACCCGGATTCTTGCATCCCGCACGGTTCGAAGACTTCGGATCGGACGAATTGATTCAAATCTTTACCACTTAGCTTCTCGACAACCTTCCCGAGAACAATGAAGTTCACATCGGAGTATTTGAAGGCCGTCCCAACGGGTGCGGTCAGAGGCAGATCGCAAATCTTCTGCCAAGCCACCTCCGGGCCACTTTTATAATCGGCGAGCGCATTGTCTGGGATCAGACCACTTCGGTGCACCAAAAGGTCCAGAATGGTAATCTCGTCTTTGTCCTTCACTCCAAAATCGGGAAAGAAGTCCACCACTTTGTCTTGAGGTCTCAGTTTCCCCTGTTCGATCAACTTCATTATGCTCGAGCCGGTTGCAACAGGTTTGGTAATCGACGCCATATCGAACACCGTATCCACGGTCATCGGCTCGGGAGTAGGTTCCGTCCGCTTGTTACCGTAAGCGTGAAGGAAAAACAACCCTTTCGAGTCTCCGACGCCGATCACGCAGCCAGGCATTTTCTTGTCTGCGATAGCGATAGCCACGAGTTCTTCCACGCGTTTTGTAGCGGACTCGGATAACTGACGCGTTTCGGTTGCGAAGACGGCACGGGCAGGGAGCGTCCATCCGGTCACGCTGGCGAGCGTGATCGCAACCCAACAGAAAAGGGGGAGTTGAATCCGTTTATGTCTGGTTTGCATTGGAATTGAATGAGTGAAAGGTCTGAGTTGCGGAATCGACGATTCCCAGGTTGAATGGCTTCTGATAGTCTGGCCCCATCCTGCAGCGGAACGATCATTGCGATACCATGTGCGTCGCGGCATCTATGATAGACCAATTTGGTTTTTAATGGGATTCTACAATGGAAATCGGCCACCTTACCACGGAACAAACCAATCCCGCTTCGATCGCCATCGACACCCTCTCCAGTTTGGAAATTGTCCAACTGATGAATCAGGAAGATCGCCGTTGCGCCGAGGCCGTCGAGAAAGAATCTGCCGCGATCGCCAAGGCGGTTGACTTGATCGCCGATCGAATGAAGCGAGGTGGTAGGCTGTTCTATATCGGGGCTGGAACGTCGGGCAGGCTCGGTGTGCTCGATGCTTCCGAATGTCCTCCGACATTCAATACACGCCCTGAGCAAGTCGTCGGGATTATCGCCGGGGGCTCCACGGCATTGACAACCGCAGTCGAAGGCGCGGAGGACGATGAAAACGCGGCTGCCGCGGATCTACAGAAACATCACTTCGATTCCGGGGATGTTCTGGTTGGGATCGCAACGAGCGGCCGCACACCCTATGTCGTGGGTGGTCTGCAGTACGCTCGATCGCTCGGGGCGATATGCATCGGATTCACTTGCAATCCCGAATCGGCGTTGGAGCGACATTGCGATTTCGTCATCGCCCCAGTCGTCGGTCCCGAAGTCATCAGCGGATCGACACGATTGAAATCGGGCACGGCTACGAAAATGGTTCTCAACATGCTCACAACCGGCACCATGATCCGCCTCGGCAAAACGTATGGGAACTGGATGGTCGACCTCAGAGCGACCAATATCAAACTCAAGGCGCGGAGCATTCGGATCGTTTCAGCCCTAACACAGCTTGATTCCCATGCAGCTTCCATTCTGCTCGATCGGTGCAACGGTGAAGTGAAAGTGGCGATCGTTGCCAGCCAATGCAATGCTCCACCCGACAGAGCCCGGGAACTTCTTCGCCAGGCAGATGGCTCTCTACGACGTGCTTTGCAACTTGGGAGCAGCGAATCGGCGAACCCCTAGCCACTCTCCCGCAGAGGCTCGGCCTTTAAGCGGCTCGCCTGTCATCTTGTTGACGCCGCAATCGCTTGCGTTCGGCTTTGCTCATCGGTCTCGCACCGGAGTCGTCCTCGTCGTCGTAGTCACGTGTGCTTGGTACAGCAGCCCCCGTTTTGACCGGTGTCGGTCCCGAGTTTGGTTTTGGAGAAGTGGACGGAGGCAAGTCGCGAACGGACTCGTCGTCATTCCTAGCCTTCGGCGGTTTCAACGCCAGGCCATCGAACATACCGAGCCACGATTTCTTTTCTTTGGGCTCAGCGCGGCCCTCTGCCTTCTCTTTCCGGCGCAGTGACTTGTTCGGTGCATCAGCTTCCACGGATCCTGGATCCTCACTTCGGTTCCGCCGAAACAGACCGCCGCGAGCTGGCTGGTTATGGTCTTGGCTTTCTCCCGATTCTTTGGCTCCCGATTTGCGAAGCGAAACCTTGGGGATCGATGGTAGAGTTGGCAGCCACTTTCGCTTGGCAGGTGCACCGGATGTTTCGCCGTCGCCTCCCCCATGACCTCGATCCTCGGGATGAGACGTCGGTCCCTTTCGGCCCCACCATGATCCCCTCTTCTTCGAAAGAGGCTCAGCATTCGGATCGTCTCGATGGCCATTATCTCGACTGGCATTGTCGCGTTCAGCCCTGTTCGCGCGCTTGGCTTCTTTCCCGGAACGCCTCGCTTCTCGGTCCGCCCGTTTGTTGCCACCGATCCCGAACCAGCCAGATGTTTTCGTAATTCCGGTGTCGACCTCTCCCCCGTCATCTTCGGCAATCGGTTCGTATTCAAGCTCTTCGTTTCGAACCTGGCGATTGGGGATCCAACCAAACAATCTGCGCCCTTGCGGAGCACTTTCCATTTCGCTCGAGGCGGATCGTTCCTGACCTTCATCTTCGGCCAGATCTTCTTGTCCATCATCACGTCGACGACGCCAGAATTTCCAACTGCGGCGAGATGGCACGTCTTGCTCGACGTCTGGATCGGGTAACTCGGCTTGCGGTTTCTTCCTTCGCTTGGTGGATACGACTTCGGATTCGCCCGCTTCGACTGTCTCATCTCTTTGGCGACGGGGTAGCTTGAGCGCCGGTACCTTCCATCGTATTGGACCAAGCTCGCAGCCTTGGCGTTGGAGAAATCGCTTTTGCGCTTGAATGTAGGTCGTGCGCAAATACATGGCTGCCGATTGAAACACAGCCAGGATGCCCCCTAACCAGAGGCCACCCACCAGCAAATCGAGCTGCTGAGGCGGCATAGCGACTTTCAAAAGCCCTGTCCCTAACAACGCAGAAACCGCCCAAGCAATCAAGCCAAATATCCAACTCGTCACACTGCTCGGCACACTTCGCAACTCGCTGCTCAATCGAATGCCGAGAACACCGATCAACGATGCAAAGGACGCGAGAACCAACGGCCACCCACCATACCCAATCTCCTTGCGCGCCCATCCATCCATGCTCATACCGATCAGTTGAAGGACCGATGTCGAAGCATCGAAGCTGGAGAACAACGCCGCCAACGCTATGAACACCCAAATGCGATACTTCGCCCGATAGTCATCTAGCTTGTGACGGCGGAGATTGAAAATCATCCAGCTCGCCAGCGAAGTCAAAAGCCAAAGCTGGCTGGTGAGCCAATGCGCAATTCCATGCGGGGAACGGAGATGAAACAAATACCCGATCGGGAGATTCGTCAATGCGGCCGTTGCAGGTGCCGAAATCGACGTGTGGATCCAATAGTGCGTGAAAAGCAACAGTCCATACACGAGCCACAGCCCGGTCAAGAGAATCGCTACGGTTCCTCTGCGAACGGGAATGAACTGCACCAGCCGCTGCTGACACGCGGATCGGACCGCTTGGCTATACCCGGGATCGCGATAGGTGCGATCGTAATTCTCGTCCTCGTTGTCGTCCGCTGAACGCGACTTCGCCCGCCGACGCGCTCGGACGTTCTCAACTGCAAGCTCCGTATCTTGAGCCAGCGAATCGAGCATCACTCGTCGTCGACGATCCTGGCGATGATTTCGAGACAGCGGCATACGCAATCACTCGAAGGGAATAAGGACGCAGCATATCGCGCGACCGGAAAGGAAGATGGACAGTCCCATCGATTCGAATCTCAAAACGACAGCAATTTGTCAAGATCGATTCCATCCGAGCGTTGCGTCCTCCGGTGTTAACACCACTTTCTTTCGACGTGACGAATGCAAGCAATAGTTTTCCAGCAAGTCGGCTGGAAGGGCCGCCGTTCCGCGGACCTTGGCAATGCGGACTTGGCCCGGAAGCCGCGTCGTTCGCAGCTGATTGGCCATCCGCTCCGCCCCCGCCTCGGTGAACGCGTAATGACAAAGCGTATCGCCATGGACTCTTATTTCGAAACGAGGCAACATCAGTTGGAAGATATGCCCCCCTCGCAACCAATCTGGCATGAACTGGTGAAAAAACCAAAGGAGTAACAAACTGCAATGCATCCCATCCGCGTCGGGATCCATCACCATGCCGATTTGATCATAGCGTTTCCCAATCGCTCGATTGACTTCTTCCCACCCCTCGCTGATCTCCAAGACAATTCCTTGCAAAAACGGATTCGACTGAACTGCCAAAGTTGAAAGACCTTTCACATTCGGTGGCTTGCCCTGCAAACACAATATCGACGTCCCCTGGGGAAGTGGGCAGCGTCGGATTGCATTGGCCGCCGATTCGCCTTCGACAATGAGCAATTCGCGCATCTTTCCGTTCCCTCAATTCTGCCCGTGCCATCATTTGCGTCTGTGGTCACTTCGTAGCGCCGCATTGCGGATCTCGTATGGATCCATTATGAACAGCCGACTGCGATTCGACACCCTCCATGTTATTGACGAAAGCGAATAAGCGAATGTCCACCATCGCGATTCATGCGGACTGGATCTTCTCGTTGACCTCGACTCCAATACCCAATGGATGGCTCGTCGCTCACGAAGGAGTCATTGAGTTTCTCGGCCGGGAACTCCCACCCCGCTTTCAATCGGTCCCTATCCGGAAACTCCCTAACACGGCACTCCTTCCAGGACTCATCAACGCGCACTGCCATCTTGAATTCAGCGACATGGCAAATCCGATCGAATTCCACGGTTCCTTCATCGCATGGATTCAGTCGGTCGTAAGACACCGGGCACAAGCGAACGGGGAAGAATCCATCGAACGTCGACGAATGGCGGTAGCCCGCGGAATCGAGGAAAGCTATCGGTCCGGAACGCGCATCCTGTTCGATACGATCACGGCTCCTTGGTCGCCCGACTGGATTCAATCGCCTTCGATACCACAAGAATTAGCCAGCTCTCCCGAGGTGGGGATTCTCCGCCATGCCTTGACCGGCCTCTCGAGGTTCTATGTCGTCCCCATTCCGGAAACCCTCGATATCCATCAATCAAGGGGAGATGAAACGATTGCGTTTGCACGACGCGTTCATGAACAAATGGGTGAGCCTAAAAATCGGCAATCGAGTCCAACTTCCTCGTCATCCATTATGCCTCGATTGGCGATCTCTCCGCACGCCCCCTACACGGCATCGCGGAACTTGGTCCGAAATTGGACCGCATGGTCGCAATCCAATCATGGCCTCGTTTCCATGCACCTTGCGGAGTCGCGGGAAGAAATGGAATGGCTTGCCGAACGCGCCGAACCGATCGAATCAGCGCTTGGGCGCTTTCGTGATCAAGCTTTCGCGCGTCAATCCTCGACGATGCAGGACTATGTGGACGCGATGCTCGAGGCTTGGCTCGGAATCATCGCGCATGGTAATTACCTCGACGAGTCACTCCTCACGAACCTCTCTGCCCATAGAAACCATGTCGCGATCGCTCATTGCCCTCGCACCTACCGGCACTTCCATCCGGACCGGTCTACTCAGAATTACCCGTTGGCGGAACGATTGCGAAGGGGTGTAAGACATCTTGTGGGAACCGACTCGCGTGCATCCAACCCCGACCTCTCCGTTTGGAGTGAAATGCAGACGATGCTGAATTACCCAGGAATTTCAGGCGAAGAAATCATCGCGATGGCAACCAGGGAACCGGCTGATCTTCTAGGTCTCGCCGATTTCGGGACCCTCGCGGTGGGCAACCGTTCCCTCTGCACGGCCATCCCGCTCAGCGGGACGCTGGAGCAAGAAGATATCTACCGTTCGCTCTTAACCGTGGGAAAGTCCGCCGTTCCACTCGAATCCATGATTGTGGAATCGTAATTGCCATTGCTCTCTCAAACGCCTCACCCTATTCACCGAGGGCATGGATACCGGCTGCATTTATACCGATGGCAATTATACTGAGCGTGCCTCTCGTTAGCTCCCAATCAACGAAACGACTCTGAGATGCTCGGTCCACGAATTGCCAACTTTTTGCCTCTTACACTTCTGTTCCTGCTCACGCACTCAAGCGTTGCTGAAACTATGCCAGAAAAAAACTTGGCCCCCGTCCAATATCGCGTCTCCTTTCGACAAGCTGAGAATCATCGCTGCGACGTCGAAGTCACCGTGCCGGCGGAGGGGGCGGACTCCATCGAACTGATGATGCCGGTTTGGACGCCCGGTAGCTATTTGGTTCGCGAGTACGCACGCCAAATCGAGACGATCCAAGCTCGCGATGGCGTGACAAACCATCCCTTGGTAATGGAGAAATCGACGAAGAACCGTTGGGTTGTCACCACCAAAGGGGTTTCCGAAGTTGCGGTGCGTTATTCGCTCTACTGCCGAGAACTCGGGGTCCGGACGAATTGGATTGAACGCGACTTCGCATTCCTTACCGGTGCGGCTACGTTTCTCACCCCCGTCGATCGTTTGGATCGAAAACACTTGGTTCGAATCGAATCGCTCCCTCATTGGCCGAACGTCGCAACCAGCCTTGCCAAAGTGGATGAAGACGTTTGGACTCGCGTGGCAGAGAGTTTTGATGAACTCGTCGATAGCCCCATCCTCATCGGGGATATCGACATCCAATCGTTTGAAGCGGGAGGGGCAAAGCACCATCTGGCCACAATCGGTACCGACGGCCTTTGGAACACCGCGAAGGCAGCGGAAGACGTCAAGAAGATCGTTGAAACCGAACAAGCCTTTTGGGGAGTCGTCCCCTATCGCGAGTATTGGTTTCTCAACTTGGCCACCGAGTCAGGGGGAGGATTGGAACATGACAACAGCACCGTCCTCATGACCAGCCGCTGGGCCATGAAGCAAAAAGCAAAGTACACCGATTGGCTAGGGCTCGTCTCCCACGAATTCTTCCATACCTGGAATGTCCGCCGACTTCGCCCAAAAGTCCTTATGAAATATGACTTCGAAGGTGAACAATACACACGCGAGCTGTGGGTCGCCGAAGGGGTGACCAGCTATTACGATGACTTGCTTCTAGCAAGAAGCGGACTTTGCAGCCCGAAAGATTACTTGGAACGCATTAGCAAAGGGATATCGGGCGTTCAATCGGCGCCAGGCCGATTGATCCAGCCGCTCAGCGAAAGCAGCTTTGACACTTGGATCAAGTTCTACCGTCCTGACGAAAATGCCATTAACAGCCGCGTCAGCTACTACACCAAAGGAAGTATCGTCGCCATGCTCCTCGATGCCGAGATTCGATCGGCGACCCAAAATCAAAAGTCGCTCGACGACGTGATGCGAATGCTCTGGAAAGAACACCTGCAGTCTGGCTACACGACCGCGGACGTTTTGCGAGCGGCAAATGCTACCAGCGGGAAGGATCTCTCGGAGTGGTTTCACCGATCGATTGAAACCACGGAGGAACCAGACTTTACGACCTTCTTGAGCTGGTATGGCCTAGAATGGAAAGCCAAGGAATCAGCAGAAGCGAAAGACAAACCGCTACCTCCTTTCCATGGTATGGATGTGAGCAATCAACAGGGAAAAGCAATCGTTGACAAAGTGGCAAAAGATAGCCCCGCCGCGCAAGCGGGCATCAATGTAGGAGATGAACTCCTGGCTATCGATGGCTATCGCGTCGGTGCGGAAAACCTGACCGAGCGAGTGTCGCTCTACGAAGCCGGAACCATTGTAGAATGCACAATGGCCCGACGCGGAAAACTGCTGCCGATCAAGCTCAAGCTCGGCGTTCAACCGGCGCAAAGCTGGACGCTGCAGCGCGTCGCGAAGCCAACCGATGAGCAGGAATCCCATTGGAAAGATTGGCTACGAATCCGAGAGCCCGTTCAAGTCGTTGCTCCTGACAAACAGCCATAATTCGCTTTTCATTCTTACTTGACTAGGGATTTCATGGACGCGATTTCCTCCGTCCGCCGAGCCAGCGCTCTGGCGGATATCGAAGCGATGAACTGGTTTACCAGTATTCGATGGCTCGCGGAAACCGAATCGACCAATAAACAGTTGGCGGAGGAACTGCGAAACGCGTCCATTATGCCACCTGCCATTCTGGTCGCGGACCGGCAGACGGGGGGCGTAGGGCGAGGAGGCAATCGATGGTTTTCTCCCGACGGTTGCTTGATGTTCTCCATGGCAATTCCATTCGATCCGAAAGCATCTTCCCTTCTTCCGCTCGAGGTGGGAATGGTGATCGCTCGGACCATTGCACCTGGATGTTTTTCAAGGCCGCAGGTCAAGTGGCCGAACGATGTCTACATCGACGGCCGCAAGCTTTGTGGCGTTTTGATCGATGTCATTCAGAGTTCGTCGGTGGCAATCGTCGGCGTCGGGATCAATTGCTCGGTTTCGTTCGAATCGGCTCCTGAGCCGATTCGGCAGACTGCGATCAGTCTCCACCAATGCCGACCGAATCGCCTCGCCTCCGACACATCCCCCGAATCGATCCTAACCCAATTTTTATCGGCGTGGAGCGAATGGGAGATGAACCGAGCCGAGAACCAAACGCTCTTATTAGATCTATGGCCCGAATGGAGCCTGCTGGATCGCATGTGGGTGACGGTGGAAAACGCTGTCACCCTCTCGAATCACACCCATATCGAGGGGCTGTGTCTCGGTATCGACGGCTCGGGTGCGTTGAAGATTGCAGAGCCCAGCGGAAGAGTCATTTCGGTCATTGCCGGAACTGTCGCGTCGTTTCGAAGCCTTTGACGGCCTCGACGGCACGTCCCTAGCAATTCCATACCGTTGCCAACGAACTCAACTGTCCATCGATGCTTTTTTGTCGGTATCATGGCTCGATTCTGAACTCTTATTTCATCCATCATCACTATGAAGCTTGCAAAAAACCTGCTCCTTCTCCTCTTAGGCACTTTGATTTCAGACTGGGGAATCGCAAGCTTCTTGTTGCCCAATCAGTTCATCGATGGCGGAGTCACAGGTATTTCCATGCTCCTCGCCAACTTCGTGGGTTTGCCATTGGCGTTCTGGCTGGTGATTGTAAATCTGCCCTTCGTCATCATCGGCTACCGTCACATCAGCCGAGAGTTCACCATCAAGACCGCAGTGGCGATCGTCGCGGCAGCATTATGGCTCCTCATCATCCCCTTTCCCGTATTGACCAACGATCTGCTATTGGCCTCGGTCTTTGGAGGTATCTTCGTCGGTGCAGGAGTTGGTTTAGCTATGCGAGGAGGCGGAGTTACCGACGGAACGGAAATCTTGGCACTCATTCTCAGCAAACGGATGGCGGCCACGGTCGGCGAAGTGATTTTGATTTTGAACGTCGCGATTTTTCTGGCGGCGGCTCTTTTTGTAGGAACGGAACCCGCACTTTACTCGGTGTTAACTTATTTTGCGGCGTCAAAAACGATCGACTTCCTGCTGCACGGTATTGAGTCGTACAACGGCGTCATGATTGTATCGAGCCAAAGTGAAAAGGTGAGAGCCATGATCCTGTCCCAGTTGGGACGTGGTGTCACCATTTTGAAGGGGATCGGAGGCTACACAGCGACCGAACAAAACATCCTCTACTGCGTGGTGACACGATTAGAACTCACCCGATTACGGAACATCGTGAAGGAAGTCGACTCCCAAGCCTTCATCGTGATCGAGCCGGTCCACGAAGTCATCGGCGGTGTGATCAAACAACGCAACTACCCCTGAGGCAACTCCTCGTCTCACGTCCCTCGTGTATTGCCGAACCAATAGATATGCTGTCTGTCGCAATAACGAACCCCATGCGTTCGGCACCAGCTAGGCAACCAAGTGCTATGAAGTTGCAGTTCTTCTGCAGTGGTCCCCCGCGGCATCATCATCACGCGGTCCCGATCCCATGCGTGCAGTTCACCTAAATACTCAAGCACTTCTTCGGCATCCAAGATGGATCCCACCACAAACTTGAGTTGGTAGTCAGCTTGTCGATTCAGACTGGATTCCATTAGGCTTTCGACAACCTGCGGGGCATGCCGTCTCAGGTCGTGGTTGCGAACCCATTCATCGCTCGCCATGCCGATCGGCGTGGAGTTGCTCAGTTTGGGGCTGATAGACCAGAGATCGCAATCCCAGTCGCGATCGACAGTTCCAGCTGTCTCAATCGTTACGTGCTTTCGTCTCGCCTTGCAACTCTGCACCACTTCTCCAATTTCGTCGAAGATCGCCGGCTCGCCTCCGGTGATGACGACATGATCACAGGGAAACGCATCGACCCGATCGAGGATGCTGGAAACCGAAAGGGTGTCCCCCTCGGGCTCCCACGATGCGTAGCGTGTGTCGCAGAACCAACATCGCAGATTGCAGCCGCTCGTCCGGACAAAGACGCTCGGGGTTCCCGAGAGCTTTCCCTCGCCCTGGATGCTATGAAAAATCTCCGAAATCCTGACCACTTCAATACGACCTGATCGAGAGGGGAACGCCGGAAGATGCCCAAGCCTATCAAGCAACTAGCGGGGATAGATATTTCCGACGGGAAAGGGAATTAGCCCTGTTAAGTCCCCTCCAATTTAGCAGAATATCTGCATCCATTCACCACCAGGAGTTGAGACAGTGCCAGGAACCCCTTTTCAAGACGAACTTGAGTGCTTTGACAATTCTTTTCCGGATCGCGATTACCTTATCGAGATCGTTTGCCCAGAGTTTACGTCGATGTGCCCCAAAACGGGACAACCCGATTTCGGCGTTTTGACCTTCCGCTATGTCCCTGATCAAAAGTGCGTCGAACTCAAGAGTTTGAAGCTCTACCTGCAAAAGTTCCGCAACGAAGGTATCTTCTACGAGAACATCACCAATCGCATCCTCGATGACTTTGTCAACGTCGTCCAACCGCGAACCGTCACCCTCGAAAGCAAGTGGGGTCCGCGAGGTGGCATCAGCTCGATCATCACCGTCACACACAATCAAAAAGCCTAACGCTAGGTTTCCCTCCTCCCTGGTTCCGCCTCCATCCTCCCTTGCTCAAAGTACTCAGCGATGAAACCGATCCTCCTCAGCGGATTTGCCGACGAAGCCGCCAACGACAAGACCGTCGAACAACAGTTCTGCGCCTTCGCCGCCATGGGCCTCAAGTACTTCACGCTCCGTTTCATCGACGCCGGTGAAGGCATCCAAAACGTCATGATGCTATCCCCGGCATCGATCGAAAAGGTTATTGCAAAGCAGCAGGAGTACGGGCTTCAGGTCTCCTCGATCGGCTCCCCGATCGGCAAAGTGAAATTGCTCGATGTCGACGATGGAACCAGCAACCGATTCGTTCCCTTCGCCGAGTACTTGGAGAAAGATGTCCAACGCGCTTGCGATTTGGCGAACCAATTCGGTACCAAACTGATTCGTGGTTTCTCGTTCTACCATCCTCGTGGCACAGATCCAGAACGCCATCTCACGCAGGCCATCGACCAACTTGGGGCGATCGCCTCGCAATGTGACAAGCACGGTCTCACCTTCGGCCTCGAAGTCGAAGCGAACTTGATCGGCCAGTCGGGCCGACTACTGCAAAAGATCTACGAAGGGGTTCACCACCCTGCCATGGTTCTCATTTTCGATGGCGCCAATTTGGTTTGCCAAGGAATGTCGACCGATCAAGTCTTCGAAGAATACTTGGCCATGAAAGATGGGCTCGGGTGGGTCCACATCAAAGACTACTGCCGCCCCGCAGAAAAGACGGATCACGTCGACGAAGAGTCCCTCGCTGCATTTGTTCCAGCCGATGAAGGGGACTCGGGGCACGAAGCGATCCTGCGAGACATCAAGCGGTCACACACCGAAATCGAAGCCCGTTTGGCACAACGCGGGATTCCCGGCTTGTTCTTCGACTTGGAGCCCCACGTCAAAGGTGGCGGTCAGTTCGGCGGCTTCAGCGGCCCAGACGGATTCGGCATCGCACTCCGCGCGTTTTGCAAGGTCTTGGACTACGTGCAAGTTCCTTACTCGCTCCGAACGTACGAAGATATCCGGTCGACGCGAGTCAAACACGCGACACCCACGTAACGAAGAATCCATTCAAGCATGTCGCATCCTGATTGGCGATCGGAGTACCCGTTCGTATCCCACTGGCTGACGCTACCGGATGGGATGCGTATGCACTATCTGGACGAAGGCCCGGATACGAAGAGGCATGCGGCCGAGAACGGGTCTACCATCCTTGCAGTCCACGGCAATCCGACTTGGTCGTTCTATTACCGCTCCATCGCATCGCGATTTCGCGAGAGCAACCGAGTCCTGGCAATCGATCATATCGGTTGTGGATGGAGCGATAAACCGCAGGATTACCCGTACACCTTATCCCAACACACATCCAATCTCGTGCAGTTCCTCGACAGACTGGATCTGCAGGATTTGGTCTTAGTCGTTCACGATTGGGGTGGAGCGATTGGCCTTGGTGCCGCCGTGCAGCGGCCAGATCGGTTCGCCAAGATCTTGATCCTGAACACGGCAGCATTCCCTCCCCCTTACATACCTTTCCGTATCGCCGCATGCAGATGGCCTTGGATTGGAACTGCCGCGATGCGATACGGAAATCTATTCGCACGAGCGGCCACTTGGATGGCAATCGATCGATTGCCGCGGCTTGCTCCTGCCACCCGTGCTGGCCTTTTAGCACCGTACGATTCTTATAAGAATCGCGTGGCGATCGATCGGTTTGTTCATGACATACCGATGCACCCAAGCCATCCGACGTATGCGGTATTGAAAAAGCTGGAACAAGAACTGCAGGTATTGGCCGACAAACCAATTCATTTCGTCTGGGGAATGAAAGATTGGTGTTTCGTTCCTGGGTGCATGACGCGATTGCTGCGAGCATTTCCCCTAGCGACCCGAACCGAATTAAGCGATGTGGGGCATTACGTTATGGAAGAAGCCCCCGACGAAGTCGAAGATGCCCTTCGACAATTGCTTGCCAGATAGGCCCCGTCTTCGTCACCAATTCCGTATCCACTACCCCCTGCGCCCCGCATGCTCGCCCACTGCCAGCCCAGCATGGGTCTCAATTAGAGACTATCCGAAAACCTTCGGAAACCGCGTCTATTCCCAGAGCGGTTCATGGTTTTCGGATAGGCGCATAGTCGCAGAAATTATGGTTCGAAGCCCGCGCAGCATGGCGCCAATCGCACTTGAGACCACATGATCTTACCCCGCGAATGGGCCCAACTCCCCCGCAGGGCAGATTTGCTTCCACCTTCATTCCGACAAGAGCCACCATAGCTCTGGTCCCGATAGTGACGACTTGGTCTAGTCCCGGCAGGGACGCCTGGTTTAGTCCCGCTAGGGACGGCATAAAATAGCACAGCCCTTTAGGGCTGGGACGATGCGCCCGATACGCCAGTCCCGGTAGGGACGAAAGATGGTTTTCCAAGCCCGCGTAAACTTCTCGTCCGAAGGCAATCTTCAATTCGGCCGGTACGTCGAGAAGACGCTTAACCATCGATCGACCATTCTACTTATCCCCGTGATGCGAACCGATCACGCTCAAACGTTCTTTCGTCCCTACCGGGACTTCGAACATGGGTGGTACCCCAACCCAGCCTTGAAAGGCTGGGCTATTCTATGCCGTCCCTACCGGGACTAAAACCACTCGTCCCCCGCCCTACACCACCTGCTACTCCCCACTCACTACTCTCCACTCCCCACTCACTACTCTCCACTCTCCACTCTCCACTCTCCACTCACTTCTCACTTCTCACTTCTCACTTCTCACTTCTCGCCACTCGCCACTCGCCACTCGCTACTCAAGCATCCATTCTTCAAAATCCATTCCGTGCTTCTTGAGAATGGCTTCAAATTCTTGCCTGAAAGAAACTCGTTTGTGATGACTGGCTTGATTTTTGATATACGCAATGGTGTCATCGACACCCGAGATTCCAATGCTAAAAGCGCCGTAGCCTTCTTGCCACGCAAATCCCTGGAGATGAGGAAACGATTCGTGCAACCATTTGGAGGAATTGCCTTTCAGGATCTGTAATGCCTTGGCGATTGGAACGGTCGATGGAAGTGAGAGGAGAATATGAACATGGTCTTCGACTCCTCCCACTTGAATCGCTTTCATTTTGGATTCGCGCGCGACGCCACCCAAGTACGGCCAAAGCTGGTTGGCAATATCCGCAGAAAGCCAGGGAGTTCGATCCTTCGTGGCAAACACAACATGTAGAAGACAACTGATGTAAGAGTGCATGAATGGGCGTTCTCGTTCTTCCAGCGTTCAAGCCGGAATTCGGGGTGAAATTGCAGCCGATCCTTCCGTTACGAAAGTAGAAAGATCGTCAATCGGGGCACGTTCTCCGTCATTCTAAGGATATTACTCCGCCGGTTGGAAATCCCGAACTGGAACCGCGCCGCTCTTAACCCGGTGGTGACGCCAAAGCCTTGTTACGCAAGTAGCGATATTGCGGTAATCCCGGTAGGAGCCATCAGAGCCTTAGTCTCGGCAGGGATGGCTTGGCATAAGTCCCAGCAGAAGCGCTTGGTCTAGTCCCGGCAGAGACGCTTGGTCTAGTCCCGATAGAGACGCTTGGCCTAATCCCGGCAGGGACGGCTTGTTCTAGTCCCAATAGGGACGCTTGGTCTAGTCCCGGCAGGGACGCTTGGCTTTAGTCCCGCTAGGGACGGCATAAAATAGCCCAGCCCTTTAGGGCTGGGACAATGCGCCCGATACGCCAGTCCCGGTAGGGACGAAAGATGGTTTTCCAAGCCCGCGTAAACTTCTCGTCCGAAAGCAATCTTCAATTCGGCCGGTACATCGAGAAGACGCTTGACCATCGATCGACCATTCTACTTATCCCCGTGATGCGAACCGATCACGCTCAAACGTTCTTTCGTCCCTACCGGGACTTCGGACACGGGTGGTACCCCACCCAGCCTTGAAAGGCTGGGCTATTCTATGCCGTCCCTACCGGGACTAATACCACTCGTCCCCCGCTCTACACCACTTGCTACTTGCTACTTGCTACTTGCTACTTGCTACTTGCTACTTGCTACTTGCTACTTGCTACTTGCTTCTCTCTTCTCTCTTCTCTCTTCTCTCTTCTCTCTTCTCGCTTCTCGCTTCTCGCTTCTCGCTTCTCGCTTCTCGCTTCTCGCTACTCGCTACTCCCTTCTCGCCTAATCTTTCAAACTCTCGATCAAGGAGACTTGCTGGATCACGCCAGCGGTGATGTCTTCCACCCGAATATTGGCTTGAATCGACTTGAGGTCGGCGGGGAAAGGAGGGGGAACATCTTCGATCGTAGGATCAGTCCCAAGCACGGGAACGGTCATACCATATCGACGAAGACCATTGGGATAGTAACGGGTATTAGCAATGACCCCGGCAATTTCTCCATCGGAATCGAAATTGTCGGTGAATGTGTCGAACGCCGTTTGGCAAACGCGAACACCGGGCGAAACGGAAACGGAACCAGAGCGGAGCAAGTAATACGACAACTGATTGGTCGCCTCAATCCCGCTGTAATCGCTCACAATGAACGGCGCCAGTGCCGTTAATGTTGCACCGGAAAGTTTTGGATGGCCGATCCCCTTGATACCCCATCCCATGTCGACATAAGCACCTCGGCTCGCTTCCACGAGTGCCACATTGTTTCTCGCGAAATTATTCGCTACTTCCCAAAATCCAGGGTCGCTTGGTGTCAGCGCAATGTCATCCGACGCGGGCCATCCGGCTTCGGTGACGTTATCCGTCGTGCTATCGACATCGTCATCAAAGCCTGCTGTTCCCCATCCTCCGTCTCGACCGGGATGATACAGTTGTACCGCAGTCGCATCAAAAGCCCTCAAATCAAACGAAACAACGTTCGTTGCGATGATCTCCTCGAGCGTAAAGTCCAACGTAGGAGGCGTGATCAAACTTCCGTCTGTGGTCTTCAAATAGCGAATTCGCATAAAACTAGAGGGCAAGAAGCCGCCATCGGGTTCTACGGATTCGGGAGAAGCCCCCGCTAATCCAATTCCCGCGTTGTACCCCCCCAAAGACATTCCCAATCCATTCGAACGAAAGACCAAGGGAAATGTGGAACCTACAAAATTGTTGCCATCTGTGACCGGGTAGACCCCGTGCGCAAACCGATTGACAGGATCTTGTAGGGAAGTGAGGCTATTGGTTTGATAAACCAACAAATTTCCCGATGACGATGAAATCAAATCCGTCCTCAAGCTCAAATCGCACCGACGGTAAGCATTGGCACCGACACCTCGAAAAGACGCTGGATTACCGGTAGCGGGAGGATCTGGCTGCATTCGAAACAACCGATCTTCTGCAGTCCCCAGCGCGACGCGCAAACCACTTGTGTCAGGTGGCGTAATGTCCAAATCGTCGCGAATTAATAATACCCTTCGGCAGAGGGCCATCTTGTCTGGCATTCCGTCTGCATCCGGAATTCCGTCTCCATCTCGATCGACAACAGGAATCACGTCTGGCCATATATCGGACGGTGCCACAACTCCAGAATCCAGGCCATTGCCATCCGGTAAATTACTGAGCGGGACCATAAACCAAACGATTTCGGCTAACTCCGACGTGATCACGACGTCTGTCGCCCATTCTTCTACCCAGTTCACATTCATCGTTGGATATTGATTATTTTGCTCAAAGTACTTGTTCATTTCGTGATACCGAAGCAACGCTCTTGGGATCTTCCCTCGAAAGACTTCACCCGGCTTGGCGCGCGCCGTGAACATCAACATATCATCGACATCCCCCCATTTGCTCGCCAGCAACAGCATCTCATTGCTCATCGATGTCGCATCAAAACCGGCGGGTCGATTGAAATTCGTTGCGGTGAAGTCGGTCAAGCTGCCATCGAGATATTTGAAGTAACCTCTCGGCGCAACCTGTTGTTGTGGCGTCGTGCCGTCCGCCGTTCGTTGGCTCAAATCCGCCTTGAGCAACGTGACAATCCCACGCAGTTGATCGCTCAGATTGATTTTTGATCGCCCCTCGCTCACCCCGTCACTCAAAGTCTTAAAGCCTTGAGCGAGCGCGAGCATCATCAAGAGCGTGAGCGTGGTCGCAATCAATACTTCGATCAGTGTCAATGCGCGACGCGACACCACCCTGCGCCATCTTGAGTCATTGAATGCATTCGTCATCGCTTTAGTAATCCTGTTCATCTCTCGATCGATCCCGTTCTACAATTGCGACTGAAGCATAATGGTTCGATCTGCATTGAGCGTTTCCCCGGGCTTGTAGCCAACAGGAACTGACCGATCGATAATAAAGAACTTGCGATCGCGAACAGGACGCCCATCCGCCCCCAAGTACTCGTTACCAAATTCATTGATAGGGTCATACTCAAAAAGGGAAACGGTAACCCACACGGCGAATACGTTCGATTGATTCGTTACCATATTTGGTAACCGCATCGCACGCTGCATTCGGTCAAAAGGTTGAGTGACACTGACTTCATCCGAGGTGTTGTTGTTGAATAGGAGGGGACTGTTCGACTGTGTTACCACATCGTTCGCCGCAATATCTGCAGAACGAAGCAACGTCGTCTCGACACCATAACGACTCCGCATTCGATTTGTTGCTAAGGCATCGATTGTGTTGTTTTCGGGATCACCGAGGACTGGTGCCAAGTTGGCGGACATGGCAGGCCGAAACGCCCCAACGAACTCGGTCGGAAATTCTGGGTGGAATGTACCAATCGGTGCTCCGAAGAAATTGTTGTTCGGGATGTTGCTCAAATCGTAACCATGACGGGCTTGATTAAAAGCGCCTGCCACATTCGCCCCTCGCGAGAATGCGAAGTCAATCGATTCAAGTGCCCTGCTGCGCCCCTGCTCGTTGAATGCGATCGTATTCAAATTAATCTTTCCGGAAGCAACATAGCTCGGGATTCGATTGAACGGCGCGAGCAAAGTTGGCCCGCGTGTTGTCGCAGGATTGGCGGAGGGGGGAGCACCTCCTGAATAGTAATTCTGCGGAAGGAAGGAATTGATGTACCGAGCCGCAATGGGAGAACTCGCGGATAAAGCCAACACCTGATCGGGAGGCAAATATTTGTTGGCATCCAGAAACGGTGGTTGGGTTTCGACGAATTCCAGCAGCAGCGGCCAATCGGCAGCCAGTACATTATTCGGATCTAGTGGTGGCACCGCCCAAAAGGACTTGTCGTGTTCCGCTACCTGGAGCGAGGTGTGGAACGTACTCCACGCATTGACAGCTTGGAAGCTTGGCACAAACAGAAATGGATTGAACTGTTGCGTGCCTAGCCCCGAATGGAACACTCCAAAACTCCCTGCATCGGTCGATGGAACCAGAGATAGCTCATAGGGACTAGCGAAAGGTCGATTGAGCCAAAGTAAGCCTTGACGATGTGCGGTATGCCCTTGGTACGCTGGTGCCGCATTGGAAAACGGCCTCCCAAATCCAGCAAAGTCGGTAGAGATCGTCGACGTAGTTGCCTGTTGCGGCGATATAGGAGGTGTTGCCGTCGGATTACCACGCGCCAGGCGATGAAATCCTACGTTGGCGTATCCAAACGTCGTGGCGCTCACCTGCGTCAACGGTGTTCCATTTGGCGGCCAAGATATGTCTAGATTGAATCCTAGCTGGTAGGGGAAATAAGACTCATAGTTCAATCCGTTTTGCCCGGTTGGGGGATTCGTTTGCGGCTTAAACGCATTGATGTCTCGTATCAGCTCATGTGTTCTCGGGGAATATAGGCTCACACCGTACTGAGGTGCACCGAGGTTGGGAGACAATGGCGAAAGGCGACCGTCCTTGTAACGCGAATGAAATGCAATCTCAAGCTGCGAAGGAGTAGATGAATCGTCGTTCGATTCGCTTCCGATGTTCGCCTCACCATTGAACACCGTCAGATCAATCGACATCCAGTCAACCGTGATGTATGGGTTTGTCACTGGATCGTAACCGAACTCTGGATCAGCCAGACGCTGGAGATAAGCCATGCGAACATTCTCGTACGTTCCTGTTCGGTACCGTCCCACCGATCCCAGGTAAGGGTTTCCTTTGTCGATCGGCTCATCAGGAAAATTCCCGACAATTGGCGTAGCCGATGTATCAAGGTAACTGTCGGGAGGGATTTGCGTATTTCCAAATCCTGGCGTGCCATCCGTACGATTCGAATTCAAATCCATTCCATTCAATCGGTACAAAGGTCGATTCGCGTCGGCCCACACATTTTTGTCGTTGGTCCGTGTATGAATTGGGTGAGTCACTCCACCGTTTGCTGCTCGGTAAGGTACCGGCAAACTGACGTTAATCCCAATTCCATCCGGGAAGGGTTCCGCCCAATCCAACTCGGCGGCCAACATGGGGTCATCAGGTGCCAATGTTGTGCAAATCAAGCTCTGAGGAGCCTTTATATTGCTGTTGCCACTGACCCACGCTTCGTTGGCAAGGCGGTTGTTCAATAGATAGGTATTGACGGTACCGCTCGAAAGTTCAATGCGTTGGTAGCTTGGAGACAAGATTGGCCGATTTGCTGCCTGTCCCATCTGCGTCACATCAAAAACAGAGGGATAAGCATTGTTCGTGAATTGATTGTGTTTCAATGATCCGAAACTTGTCTGATTACGTGGTCCAATAACCAAATAACCTCCCCCAGGTAACAAGGCATTACCAGTCGTTGCACAGTAAACACTTTGCTGCTGCAGACTGTTGCTGCGGAGCGAGGACATGATGTCCGGAATATTTTGCGCCGCTGTAGGTCGAGTGCTGGTGAACCAGATGAATCGTTCAAAACCATCGAGCTTACCTGTGTCCGGAGATAGGATCGAGGGATCGTTGACAGCGTACTGCAAGCCATTGCCAATGTGCTGTTCCAGGTTCGTCACATTGGTGTCGTTGATGTTTGGATTTCCCAACCTAGCAGGTTGCGAATTGATTTGCTCGAACGATTGTTGATGCGTCGTGAGCCCGATTTCCGGATAGGAAGTGATGGGGGACGGCAATGGATTGGTGTTTTCCAAGATCCGATTTGGATGGCGATCCGCTGTTACTTGAGCAACACTGTAGTCTTGAGAAATAGCGATGCGCCAAACGGGCTGAGATCCCCAACCGGGTGTTGCCGGAGCCATCTTCGCTAAATTCAACGCGAGAAGCCCGTTGGTCAATGTTGGCGTGACATTGTCGTTTTCGGTGTACAAACTGCTAGGTACACCTGGCAACCCCATCGAACCAGCGCCCACCGTGTTGTTAGGAGAAGTAGTCGTTCGAGGGTTGGTAACTTCGATAAACAACGACGCCTCTGGAAATCGGTACTGATCGAAGTCATCATCGGGATCGGTATCGGTCGTTAGCTTGCCTGTAAAATCTCGATTCGTATCGCGTACACGTTTGTCATGGATGGCCAACGTTTCGGAAAGCAACGCTTCTGGCATCTCCATCCCCCAAACAACACCCGTATAGACGCGGTTTGGGATCCCATTGACGGAATTGGATATCCTGTCCGGTGCCCAATAGGCTGGCCGGGCTCCGATGGGAGATTGGGCGTTCGTTGGTCCGACACCGAATGGAACAATGTCGTATTCGAATCGAGTCATCGCACCATCGGCGTCTCGGAAGTCGACCACATTCACGGCCCATTGCGCCAAGGCACGTGCGCGAATTTGTGACCGTTCCCAATAGGTCGCCGGGGTGATGGCGATTCCTTGCATCCCCGGAAACTTATAATCTCGCGGGACGATCAATTGAGCCAAACAGTACAAGTTGCGAGCCAGAATTTGACGCGATCCGAGTCGGCGACGTGTTTCACTCGGCTTCACTCCATCCACCTGATTCTCCCTTGTATAGGCACCCGCCGTCGGCGCACTTCCCGGAAAAAGTTCTCGGTCGTTACCCAAGAGTATCTCTTGCGGCTCGTCGACTTGACCATCCCCGTCATTATCAAAACCATCGCCGAAGGGGCGATTCAAATCCATGCGAAGCCCCGAGGCAAAATCGACAGGGAACAACTCCGCGAGAGCTGCATAACTGATTTCAGGATCCGTAGCAACTGTCCGATGCCGCTGGGTGTGCAACCACTGCAGATAACGCAAATAGCTCGGTGGCTGGTGCTCGATCGATACGGCGTTGGAACTGGTTCCCACTCGCATCGCTGCTGCAATGTTTGGGTACCGCAACTCGCCACTGCGCGTCGTGATCTCGTCGAAGATAAAGTCATTGACATTTATAGAAACATTGTCATTCGTAAAGCCCGCTCTTAAAAAGACTTGCTTCAATCGGTCCGGTAATGAATTCGTGTCCTGACTGTATCGACGAAGAATTGCCTCCAAATCGGTGAGCGCGATGGGATCATCCGAATTGGGACGGGACGCAACAGAAGACTCATACGGGTCATCTGCGAGTTCATCTGCAACTGGGTTCCCCGTCGGTGCGAGAGCTGGATTTCCATGCAGATCAAAACTAATTCCAGTCGATCCCCGTCGCTCCAATGGCAAACCCGGCAGCCGATTATGCTGATGGGGTGCGTGAAACTCGCGCTCAGCGATCTGGCTAAGCGGGTCATTCGCATTCCGGACCCCAGGGAATCGATCGAGCAAAATGTTCGAGTAATCGATCGGACGAAGACGGTAGAAAGGGAACCGTCGAGCGCCGTAACGCTCATCGAAGAACGAGAAATGAGTTGGACTTGAAACCAAGACTGGGGAAATTGCCCCAGCATTGGCTGGGGGTACCCCACCCGGCCCAAAGAAACTCGCCAACGAGATTTCCGCAGGTCCATACCCGAACCCATTCGTCAACGACATACCGCTTCGTTTGAAAGCACCCGCAATAGGGATGAACGCGTCGGACGTCGCTTGCGTTCGATCCCCCGCCGTGTTGAGATTCACACGACCATCGAGATCTTGAATCATAATCGCAGCCAACGGCTTCAGTCGACGTCCCTCCGGTGAGTAAACGACAGGCAAATTGGGATCGATCCAAACACTGTCGGGAGCCCCATCCCCGTCGTTGTCGACATCCCAAGGACCTTCGATCTGACGACGAACATAGGCGACCAAATCTGCGGTAGTTGGCGTAGCCGATAGTCGGGGGTAATTCGGGTCGTTCTGCATAAACCCAGGATTGACCGCCCCGTAACTCATCACCCGCGCTGATGACATGTCGATCAACTGCAACAACTGTTGCGCTTGAGCGGCTGTGAGACCCGAAGCAGATCCCATCTTGTGTGCTATATGCTGAATAACAGCCGGCCGATGGTAAGAGGGAATGACCGAGGGGGGAGTGGTGGGCGTGGGAGGTACGGTGAAGTAGCTCTTGTGGGCAAGCCAAGCGTCGCGGAAGTCAGGTACGTCGTACCCTTCGTTGCTATTGCCATTCAAACGGAACTCAAGAAGGTTATTTCTCGGGATCCCAATGCCATCCACTCCCACCTTTCCATCGGAGAGATTGGTGGCCATAACCGAAGAGTTTTGTAGATAATCATAATCCGTGAGAAGCATCGGCGAGAATTTCGTACCCGTCGATGGAATCGAAAAAAGTCGACGACTATCGATATTTCCGTAGCTGGGACTTGGTACCATCGGCCCGGAACCGCTCGGGAGATAAGCGACCTCTTCAATACCGATACCAAAGCTATTGAACGGAGCACCATTGATCAGGACGCTGTAACCTTCAAATGGCGAACCCGCCGTTGGACGGGGCTGATAAAACAGAGATTCAATCCCGTTCGTAGCAATCCAATTAGGCAAGGTCATCGTGACCGATCGCAATCGGCCACCCGAGTAAATTTGCCCTTGAAACTGTTCTCCCCGAATGTCGTTCAAGTCGATCAGAATGGAGTAGGCGGTCTGCGAAGCCTGAGCGTCGGCATAAACCTTGCTCGACCATGGTGTGTTATCCACATTGGGATCCGGCTTTACATTGGTCCCGCCTACTTGACCAACATACTTCAAGATACGAAACGACTGTCCCGCTAAAGGACCTTCGCGAACGGTCAGAATCCGCGAGTTATAGTCGTTCTCGAAATCCGACAGCGCATTGACAGTACCCAATTGAGGACTGAGCGTGACCTTCACCAACGCAACATCAGGTAAATTCCGAGTTGCAGCCGTGATTGGATTCACCGTAAAAAGTTGAGCACTTGATGTTGTGGTGAATGCACTGAAGGTCGTCTCGATGGGCCGACTATCGTAGATGTCCCCCAACATGTCGTTCTTATAAAACGGCGACTGGGTGTCATTCGTACCCCGAACCGCCCCTAATACGACTTTCAACGCGGAGCCTTCCACATCGAAGTTCGAGCGACGAGCGTTTTGCAACATCCCTCGACTCCCGGTGCGGGAGGCACTGGCAGCGACGACATAAGTCACCGCCAGCAAACTGAACATGGCCAGCATGCCCAACGCGATCAAGAGGATCAATCCGTTGGCTCTCTGACGAGATTGCATTTGTTTACGTTTCATAAGGACACTTTCTCTCAATTGTGGTGTGTGTGAGAGATGCTCGTTGACTTTAGTAGGATACCGTCATGGTGCGTTCGAAGACGTGAACAACGTTGGGGATCAACGTCGCCGATGTCTGCTGGTAATAGGCCGTCGATGAATCTCCCACGGAGTTCAACGACAGACCTACCCTCGCAGCACTTTGAATCTCATCGGTCGTCCAAGTCCACGCGCCGCCGCTCACGCGCACCGAAAGTGGAAACACGTCGGAGTTCGGAGCCGATACCACGCGATACCATTTGTGTTTCTGTCGCATAACAGCCGCTGCAGGCAAGTTGGCTGCGTCGCGATAAAAATGAACGACGTGCCGGGACAACATCAACCAATCCCCCGCCTTCAACTTCGCCTCCAAGGCATCCGTAATCGCAGGTGGCTGGGTCAACGTAATTTCAAAGGTTCCCGATTGACTTGGTTCGTCGGTCGTGATGTCCCACGTAACCCCAAAGATGCGTTCCCCTTCGACCGTCGCAGGTGTTTGAGCCAGCGGCAGATAGATCTCTCGAAGCAACCGCCTCTTTTGAACCACAATCGCTAAATCATAGGCTTCTACAGCCATGGGGATGACATAGTTTCGCATCGCCGCTCGAAAAGCTGCGGGGGTCGAATAAATCGCGCGGGACGGCAGCTTGGTTTTTTCTAAGATCGGTGTCGACTCGGCTGGACTAATCAACGCAGACCACATCGGAGCCGTCGGAACCAGTGTCCCTTGAATCGGCAACATGGAGTTTGGATTGCTGGGATCAGCGGGATCTGGCGTAAGCAACATTTGCCTTCGCATCGCAAAACCCTGCGAATTATCCGGTTTGATCGACACGACGTCCCCACCCGGCGTTACCGTCGACCGAGAAATCGGCTGCTTCATCCACCCGCCATTCAATCCTACGTGGTTCGCATCATGAAGCGTCACACGCAGCGCACGGGGCGTGTTGGGGCCAAAGCCATCGGCATAGTATGGAAATCGCGTTCTGCGAAACGGTAGCCAATTGGCATCGTTCTGCATCACCTTGCCACCCGAATCCTGCGTGCCCCAAAAACTCGGGTCCATATAAAAACTGGTCCCCAATGTTTGGTTCACAGCAAGCCATGCGGCATCCTCCATCCCTTGCGTGCTCCCCATGCTATCAAAGCCGAGCAAATCAAGATTCTTCGAAAGCAGATCGTACTGATACTTGGGATTGGCCGGAGAAGGGTCCCCTTTACGGCCATTATTGTTGTAGAGGTCTGTAAAGGAATAGAAGAATGTCTTGTTCGAATCCCCAATGGTCGACAACTCATCGTCGATGACTTGCCAAGGTTTCTCGAATGTCGGTTTGAAAATGGCTTGCGATTCCGCCATCGCGACGGCGCTATCTCCAGCGACGACCGATTGAACGGTTGCATAGCTCTCGTTGGCCTGCCGTGCAGCAAATGGGACCATCGCGGCAATTCCAATCAGACCGACCAGAATAATGGACAGTGCAAAAAGAACTTCAACGACAGTCAGGCCGCTTCGAGTGTTTTTAGATCCCGTTGGGTGCATCGTCATGTTATGTACTCCTCTTACTGCCCGGTCGCAAACTGTGCAAAGGCACGCTTGCGCGAAAGGGAAACGCAATCACCCAAACTCGGAGAGCCACCAAGCAATCCGCCCGCCACAAGATCTTCCGGACGTATGGCCCCTATGGGGGAGGCGGCCACGGCGCCCGACCGAGGACTAACGCGCACGACATAATTTGACGGATCGGCCAAAGATCCTGCATATGGAACCGTCGTCGACACGTTGACTTGATCAATGCGCCCAATATGCAAATACAAGTCTTCCGCGGCATCGATCATCTTCAAGGTTGCTGGTGGGCGATTGGAAGGAAGACATTGGTTGTTCGCATAAACACGCCCAAACGAACCGTCAGGATTGAAGACAATGTAAATAGGGCGTAGCTCTCCCGGCTGAGGTACAGGTGCCAAAGCCGTAGGCGATGGTGCCATGGATATGGGACTCACCCATGCGCTAGAAAAACGCAATCGATAGTCGCGCGCTGATGCCAGAGGGTCCGGGGTAATCCCCGCGCTCGAATCAAAGTGATAAAGCTTTCTAGGTTCAGAAAAACCACTCACCGATAAGTCGATACAGATCCCCCGGGGCAGCGTGACGTTCTGCACCGCGATCGGTCTTGGTTTCGGATACAGTGTGAAACTTTCCGCGCTCATCGGCGTCAAATTGTTAATTGCAATTTCAGTCGGGTTTAACGTCACGTTCCCCGAAAGGAAGTAGAGTACCAACATCTGCAACCCGTTTTGCGTCGTAACGCCAGTCTCGGCTATCACAAACTTTGCCTGCGACAAACCGAAACTGATTTCATTGCCTGCGACCAAGTTATTCACAATGAAGGATCGCGTAGCATGATCTTGAATGGCATTTGAGGAGGTTCTCGTCTGAAGATAAATTCCGACGCGGTAGAACGGTGCAATCGGTGTTAATTCCTGAATGGTTGCCTCGCGAGTTTCCACGGCCGGCATTCCGGAAACGCTCGTGATAACAGTCGATGGCAAACCCATGCTGTCGCTGGATACAGGCATGGGCGACTCCGCCATGCTCAATCGGATACACGCGTTGTAGGGAATGTAGTTGATGAAGGGATCCACATCCGAAGTGACCGGGGAAGCTGTCCCCGACACCCCTACTTCTACACCCTCGATGCGACCGTTTTCGTCGGCGTCGAATGGTCGCGAAGACAATCGCTCCAACACCACCGCAACCGGCTTGCCCGATGCAATGGCTCGCGACCGAGCAGCCTCCAAATAGTTCTTCACGATGATTGCGGATTGCGAACCCCTGCGATCCGACAACATGGTCTTTACGCTCGGCAAGACGATCACTGCGAGTGCAGAGACGACCGCCAGGGTCACAAGCAATTCAACAAGGGTAAATCCTCGGCGATGATTCGTTATCATAGCGACGACGCATTCCCTTCAAGATTGGTAATGTTGTCCGAAGCTTGCCTCGGGAAGATATACGAACCGAGCTGAAACCCGGTATTGTTGCGGGGGTACCAAGGATCGGGCATGGCACTCTTGCCGCCGAGCACGCTGATGTTTGCATTCGCACCGTAATTCCAGGAGCAATCGGCGGACGACCGTGTGTCAATCGCAGAGGAGAATCGCTGATCCCCCGCAGGGAGCGTGTCCAACTCCAAACGGATGCCAAACTGACCATCGATCCCTGCACTCACCACCAACGGCACACCCAAAGGCCCCGACTCGAAGGCGGTGTTCCGCCCCGGATCTCGCCCCATGCGATCATAAGGCTCGTCGCCAATCGACAATCGAGCCGTAGCCCCACTACCGCGCACTAGCAATGGATCCAATGGATCGGGATGGGCTTGAACAGCCCCAGGAAACCCGGCAGGCCAACGGAGCCAAGCAATCGGTCGCCCCCAAGCATCCACGAACTCCTTCAAGCCGTCGGAATCGGTGTCCCCAATCTCCGACGCACCGAAGACCTCCATGGCGCTCGAGCCGTCGTAGTTCGCGTCCTCAACAATCAAATAAAGGAGCTCGGCGTTAGCGTTACTGATTTCCCAACCAGATGCCGGAATGAAGTAGCCACCCTGAAGAACACTAAGCTTCCGCAACAATCGGATCGCTCGCGAGGAAGGTTGATTCCTCGCAACCAATGGTCCAGCAGGAACGGCTAATCCCGTCACGATCGGAGAGGCGTAGGTTTCCAGATGCCTGCGAATATAAAAATCTGGATCCGGCCCCGTTCCTCCAGAAACATTCGCACGGCCGTCATACCACTTGATGTCGTCCTTGTGGTCCGGCATCTCAAAGCGAAGCCGATCGCGAATCGCTAAAAGCAATGACTGCTCGACGCGGTCACCGCGAGTCGAAACATTGGTCGGAAATCCATCTAGCCCTGCTGTCGGAGGTATCCCGCTGCCGACCCGATTGGGAGACGACGCACCCGGACCTGGCGGGGGAATCGGGTAGCCTCGGTACATGTTCCATCCCAGAGGCTCTTGCGAATACTCTTCTACACAGTCGATCAGCACATTGCTGATCTTCTGAATCGTCGTTCGCGTTTTCTGCGTGAACGACTCTTGCTGCGCTCCGCGATAAGCGATCGTTAGCATCCCCGCCAACGTCCCGATAATCGAGATGACAACGAGAAGCTCGACCAAGGTAAAACCTTGGGTGCAGTTTCTTGTTCGCATTCGTTGGGTTTGCATTTTCAACATGGCTTGCTTCTCGATTCCCGCGGGCCAACTGAGGTGCTGACGTTACTGATTCACCGTGGTATCGCGGAATGTCGGCGGCTCAATGCAGCTCGCGACGTTATCCCACATGGGTTGCTTGTTGTTGTGCTCCGGCAACCTATATTTCGAAGCACCACTCACGGGCGACCATCCCGTCGGGGAAGGCTCGTACCCTTGTCCCGTCGAACTAAACAAAATAAAAGGCGACCCACCTGGACGCATCCATCCGTAGAAACCATCGATTCCAGGACTTATCACTTGGAACGTCTTCGCCGATTCGTAGCCAGCCGTCGGCATCGTAGCCAATGTCGCGGCCAAAAGCGGACGGGCGGCACCATACAAAGCATCGTTAGGATCGGAGGAGGGAGTGGCCTTGTGATAGTTGAAGAAGACCGTGCCGCCTCTTACAAATTGATACGTGCGATGATCAAAATAGACGTAGGGCGTTGATGAAGCGTACGACCCGTACACCGGCAGCAAATCATCGGATCCATGCCCTGCAAACGAATCATCGAAGAAGTTCAACCGACCGTTGTTGAATTCGTAAAAGGAATTCTCTCTCTGCGGGTTGTATTGATAGACAGGAGAAGCTGGCGTACCCGTGTTGACAAAGGGACCACCCTTGCCAGTGAATGGCTTTTGACCATCGGTGCTGAAGCCCCCCAAGAAAAACACCAACGCCTCCGCTGGGTCCATCACTCGACTGTCGTAGTCATTGCGAACCGCCGAACTCCCAGGCAAACTTGGATTGAGCAAATTGAGCTCGCTCTGCAAGATGCTCGGGAACGCCTTGCGAAGATGCGTCTCCATGATCCGCCAATCGCTTCCATCTGGCGGGTAATCGCCGTATTTGGTGCGATACTTCTCCACGGCGTCGGCCAACGACTGAACCTCGAACTTGACCATACCGTTATTCATGGTCCTTCGAACCGCGAACACGGCTGGGACTAAAAGACCAACCAGAACCCCGATGATGGATATCACCACCAACAGCTCCACCAAGGTGAAACCGGATCGGTTCGCCATCCCGCCGCGGGCGAATAAGCCTCCTGCGCCCAAGCTCTGCAATCCCTTGTTTCGGTGCTTCTTCATGGCTACTTTCCTTTCGCTTCCCACAACAGGGTGATCATCCCCCTGCCGCTCGCTTTTTCCGCCTCTTCCTGTCCCTATCTAACTCCCTCGCGATAAACCATTTATCGCAAGTCTCAATTCAAGTTGATTTGTCGCAATCTGAAACAAAATCAAACGATCCGGAAGCTTTTCTTTAACACTCGACTAGCGATGCAAAAGGAGTTCCACGTTTGCTATTATTCCATGAAATCTGAAAAGTAATCGTCGACCCACCCATTGAATTCTCAGCCGCCATGGCGCCGCCTCTTGTTACCAACGACCCAGCAGAGCGTGCGTCAATATCTGCTGGAGACGGCTAACAAGCGCTCGCGTCCATGCGCGGATGCCATGCGGTTAGCTCAAGCTGGTGATCAAGGAGATCAACGGCATGAACAACGAGATCACGATGAACCCGACCGCCACCCCTAGGAATACGATCAACATCGGTTCGATCAACTTGGTCAAACCTTCTGTCATCACGCGCACTTCCTCGTCGTAGTTGTCAGCGATCTTGTAAAGCATCGTATCGAGCTCCCCAGTCTCTTCACCGACATCGATCATGTTAACAACCAAGTCATCGATGACTCGGGTCTTCATACGCAGGAGATACCAAAGGGCCATGCCAACCACCCCAGCACCGATCGTGATGCCGCTGATGACCACGAGCTGATCGCCGGCGCTGGCTGCAGCCGCTTTCGAGCCCGCCTTCCCTCCTTGCTTGACCCCCTTACCGGCCGTCAAGGCGACCGACATCATCATGATCCCTGGAAAGGCACCCATCCAACACCAATAAAACAAGGCCATAGGATGGAACCCAGGCGATGAATGCTCCTTCATCGGCTTGGCGATCACATCCCCCTCTCGAATCGCGTCGATCACTTTATTGAAGATGCGTTCGAACATTGCGTTCCCTGCTGTCTCCCGCGTGATGTTGAGGGCTTCCAGAATAGGAACGCCTGAAGTAATCAACGTACCGAGCGTTCGAGTCGTTCTCGCCAGAATATTTCGCTCAATCAAACTTCCGAAAACCGGAACCTTGATGATGAACTGATCAAACCCCATACGCCCATGCTTGAACTTTCGGATGATCTTTCCAATCAACCAACAACAAATCGGCAACAAGAACATCAACCAGAAATAGTTCACGACGTAGTCGCTCATCGCCATGAGCAACAACGTGGGAGGGGGTAGCTTCAATTCGAACTCATCGAACATCTTCTTGAACGTCGGGACGATAAAGAACATGATCCCCGCGAGAATGGCGATCGCCACCAACACAACCGCAATCGGGTAAATCAGAGCCCCCTTCACCTTTCGCTTAAGCGATTCGGCGCTTTCCAAGAACTCTGCCAAACGCTGAAGGATCGTTTCCAACGCACCCCCGGCCTCACCCGCCTTGATCATGTTGACATACAAGCGACTGAATACCTTGGGGGCCTTCGCCATCGCCTCGGAAAGAGTCAAGCCCGTTTCAATCTCTTCGCAGACATCCTGCAACGTGTACTTCAGTTTGCCTGGCTTTTGATTGTTCTCGAGAATCTTGAGCGAACGCAGGATCGGCAAACCTGCATCCTGCAGAATCGACAACTGCCGGGTGAACGTACAGATATGCTTGGTCTTCGCACCACCAATGGAGAAGCCACGCTTCTTCTTTGCCTTGGTGCCCGCCGCCGCTGCCGTCCCCTTCTTGAGGGATAGCTTCGTGACAAAGTACCCCATCTGCCGAATGGTATTCTGTGCTTCTTCTTCGCTCGGTGCCTCGATCACGTCTCGGATTTCTTGTCCGGTCCGATCCATGGCTTCGAATTGATACATTGGCATGTTTTCGGTGTCCTTTGATGGTGGGCCCGCTGCTTGTCCACTCGAATTCTCGGTCCGGCGGCGACCAAGGCAATTTTTTGAATAGAAAAAAGTGTAAGGAGAAAAAAATCGATCTTAGCCGTCGTGCACGGTTTCCCGCACAATCTCTTCGGCCGTCGTCAAACCTTGGAAGACGAACTGCCGTCCGTAATCGCTCAAAGTGATCATGCCGAACGATTGAGCCTTGCGACGTAAATCGTCGGTGGTGGCGTTTTCCATAATCATGTCGCGAAGCGTGTCGTTCATGATCATCAATTCAAACAATCCGATCCGGCCTTTGTACCCGGTGTTGTTGCAATTATCGCAGCCGCGCCCGCGATAAAACTTGTGCTTGCGCAACTCCTCGTCGCTCACCCCCAATTCCGTCAACATCTCGACCGGTGGCTCGGTTTCCTCGCGGCATTTGGTGCAAATGCGCCGAACAAGCCGCTGAGCAAGAATCGCTTCCACCGTCGCTGTGATCAAGAACGTAGGAATCCCCATGTCCTTCATCCGAGTGATCGTGCTCGGAGCATCGTTGGTGTGCAACGTGCTAAAGACCAAGTGACCGGTAAGAGAGGCTTGGACCGCGATCTCCGCCGTCTCCAAATCCCGTATCTCCCCGACCAAGATGATGTCGGGATCCTGACGCAAAATCGCTCTCAAACAGGACGCAAACGTAACTCCAATGTCGTGGTCGATCGGAATCTGTACGATGCCGTCGATGTCATACTCCACCGGATCCTCCGTGGTAACCAACTTCTCGGTGATCTCGTTCATCTCCGACAACGCCGAATAGAGGGTCGTTGTCTTCCCCGATCCGGTCGGACCAGTCACCAAAACGATTCCATTGGGACGGCGCATCACCGTTCGAAAACTGTTCATGGTGTGCTCGTCCATCCCGACCTTGGTCAAGGACAAATTCACCACCGTCCGGTCCAAGATCCGCATAACGACGCTTTCACCAAACATCGTCGGCAATACCGAAACGCGCAAGTCAACCGGGTGACCACCGACCATCAATTCGATCCGTCCGTCCTGCGGAAGACGACGCTCGGCAATGTCCAAATTCGCCATGACCTTGATACGAGTCGTGATGGCAAAGGCCAAGTGCCTCGGCGGTGGCACCATCTCATAAAGCACCCCCTCCGCCTTGATCCGTATCCGGAACTCGTCTTCAAATGGCTCGAAGTGAATATCGCTCGCGTGGTCCTTGATCGCCAAAAGCAAAACCAAGTTGAGCAGCTTGCGAACCGGAACACTGTCAGCCAAAGCTTCAGCACCGTCCAAGTCAAACTTCTCTCCCTGCAGCATGCTCGCTTGCTGAAACAACTCTTCGTCGTTCGCTAACTCCGCAACGATCTTCTCAACGCTAAGAGATTCCGAAGAGTAAAACCGCTCCAAGGCCGCTTTGATCTCGCGCTCGGTACAAACCATCATTTCGATGTCGTACCCCAAGAACGTTCGCAACTCGTCTTGAATGCTCAAGTTTTGCGGATCGCACGTCGCGACGGAAAGAGTATGACCGTCGAACCGAACAGGAATGACGCGGTAAAGCTGGGCCATCGTTTCCGACATCCGCTCCAACAACTCCTTCGGAACCGGCTGCTCGCTTAACGAAATCACCTTCATGTTCATCTGTTCGCCAAGCGCTTGCGCCAACTGATCATCGGTGATCAAGGCCATGTCTTCGGCGATTTTTCCAAGCAATGCACCAGGCTGCTGCTGCTGCTCTTCCAGCAACAACTGCAACTGTTCGTCGGTGATGAAGCCCATATCGACAAAAATTTGTCCGATACGACGAGCTACCATGATGTTCGTTCCTAACTGCGTTGGAAATGGTTGAATCTGTTCTACCAGCTGCGGCCCTAAAAGCCGCAACGCTCTATCTCAGGTCGATCCATCGACTGTCCTTCCGATCTACTGCCTTCGCGGTCTACGGGCTTCGCGGTCCAGCGAATCGCCGATCAGCCTCGGATTGGCTTCTGTCCCTCAGCCAACTAGATCGCTCGACCGTTTTTGCAACGATCGAAGGCAACTAGTGGCCGCCGCCCCCGCCCCCGCCCCCGTGATCGAAATCTTCGTCGGCCGGTTCGTCTGCAATCCCCTTCCGGGCATTGACGATCCGCTTGGCCAAATCGTCCGGCCGGTGTGCCTTGGCCAAGATATCCTCGATGATCACCTTGTTGTCTTTCCACAAGTTGAACAACGCATCGTCCATCAATTGCATGCCGAACTTCGCTCCCGTTTGGATGGCGGATGTGATTCGGAAGGTCTTGTTTTCCCGGATCAAGTTGGCAATACCGTTGGTGACGACGAGAACCTCATACGCAGCACATCTCCCGCCCCCAATCCTGGGAATCAAGGTCTGCGCGACCACCCCCAGCAAACTGGAAGACAACTGCGTTCGGATCTGGTCCTGCAAGTTCCCTGGGAAAGCATCGATGAGACGGTTCACCGTTCCCTGCGCACTATTGGTGTGCAACGTGCCGAACACGATGTGCCCCGTTTCCGCTGCCGAGATCGCAGCAGAAATAGTCTCCAAGTCACGCATTTCCCCAACCAGAATACAATCGGGATCCTGCCGCAACGCCCGGCGAATCGCTTCGGAGAAGCTCGGCACATCCACCCCCACTTCGCGCTGATTGATCGTCGACTTTTTGTGGTCGTGATAGAACTCGATCGGATCCTCAATCGTGATGATGTGGTGGTCGTGGGTCTCGTTGATGTAATTGATCAAACTCGCGAGTGTCGTACTCTTCCCAGAACCGGTCGGGCCGGTTACCAAAACCAACCCCCGAGGTCTCAGCACCATCTTGATCACCGCCTCGGGCAACCCAAGCTGCTCGGGAGTCAGCTTGTCGTTGGGAATCTGACGCAGAACCATCGAGATGTTCCCACGCTGCTTGAAGATCGAAACCCGGAACCGAGCGAGCGTTCCGAACGCGAACCCGAAGTCGGCACTTCCCGATTCCTGCAATTCACGCTGGCATCGCTCCGGTGCAATACTTTTCATCAACTGAACCGTATCGTCCGCCTCAAGAACCTTCGTCTCCAATTTTCGCATTCTGCCGTGCAGACGAAAAACCGGCGGCTGGCCAACGACAATGTGAATGTCGCTCGCCCCCTGCTTCACAGCAGCTTGAAGGAGTTTATCGATGAGAACTGTTGCCATACATGTTCCGATAAGACAGCGTAATGAAGCCCTGCCTGCCGCAGGAAAACGGATGCGATCCACATCTCCTACGTCAGGACTGAGAATCCACGGAAGACCGGACCCGGAGATCGGAGGAGCTGGAAAAGCAAGATTTGTGAAAAGGAACCCATCAACCAGTGTTGGGTGGGCAGATCTATCCTACTTGTTTGCTGGCAAAAAGCGAAGTTTTCCCAGGGAAAAGAGAGGGACAGTAGGGAAAATGGAACGGTCGTGCGTTACCCAGGCAGGGAACGACTTCCCCTCACAGCAGCGCGCGGGTGCGTGACAAAAGAAAAGTCGCCTGGAACCCCCAAACCGACCTATTGCGTGAACAGTACCGCAACCTCCCCCTGCATCGCCCAGAAAGAGCGCTGCTAGGTCATGAACTCCTTGATCACCCGGTCAATAGCGATGTGCTCCTGCTCCGTCTTCTTCGCACAGCGATAAACCTCGTCGAGCGTCGAAATGCCATTTATCACTTTTCTTAATCCGTCGCAGTAGAGGGTGGTCATCCCCTGCAGGATCGCTTCCGTTCGAAGCTCCGCCGACGACTTGGCAGCAAACATGAACTCCCGGATACGACCGTTGACGACCATCATTTCGTAAATCCCAATACGCCCCCGATACCCCTTCTTCTGGCAGTAAGGGCACCCCTTCCCCTTCGAGAATTTCGCAACCTCCACGATCTCCTTGGGCAATCCAGCCTCGGCCAACACGGCATCGGACAAACCGGACTGGTACCGACATCGCGTGCAGATTTTCCGCACCAGCCGCTGCGCCATCACCGCAATCACCGAACTGGCCACCATGTAACCCGGCACCCCCATGTCGGTCATACGCGTCACAGCACTGGGCGCATCGTTCGTGTGCAGAGTACTGAATACCAAGTGTCCAGTAAGACTAGCTTGGATTCCCATCTGTGCGGTCTCGGTATCTCGCATTTCCCCGACGAGAATAATATTGGGAGCTTGTCGGAGCATGGCTCGAATGATGCGGGCGAAGTCGAGTCCAATGTTGTGCCGAACTTCCACTTGATTGATACCGGGCAAGTAGTATTCGACGGGGTCTTCGGCCGTGATGATTTTCCGGTCCGGTCGATTGAGAGCATTGAGGGCCGCGTAGAGCGAGGTTGTCTTTCCGGACCCGGTAGGACCGGTGACCAGAAAGATACCATTAGGACGTTTGATGAGACCGGTGAAGATTTTGAAATCGCGATCTGCGAGCCCAAGTTGCTTGATCCCGACCTTGATATTGTCCTTGTCCAGTAGCCGCATAACTGCTGACTGGCCATGATTCGTCGGAATAATACTTACCCGCAGATCAAGTTCCTTTTCGCCGACCGTGATTTTGATCCGGCCGTCCTGAGGACGCCGGCGTTCGGCGATGTCCATTTTCGCGAGGATCTTAATGCGGGAGAGGAGAGCCCCCAGCAATCTTCGCGGAGGACTGTCCCGTTCGACGAGCACGCCGTCGATCCGATAGCGGATGCGGACGCGATCTTCAAAAGGCTCGACGTGGATATCGGATGCACGAAGCTGGACCGCTTCGGAAATCATGTAATGAACCAGCCGGACGACCGGAGCGGTCTCGTCTCCGTCCCCTTCCTCGGCCGCGATTTTGTCTTCTTCGGTTTCGGTGAAGTCGATTTGGGTGTCGGTAAACTCTTGCAACATCGAGTCGGCCGACTCCCCTTCCACCTGCCCGTAATACCGGTTGATCGCTTCGATGATTTGTTCTTGCGGGGAGAGCGCTGTTTCGACCTTTCGGTTGAGGATAAACCGAAGTTTTTCGATGGTTTCAATATCGAATGGGTCGGTTACAAGAACTTTGATCGTGTCGTCTTCTTCGGAGACGGGGATAATTTTGTTTTCCCGAGCGACCGATTCCGGCACCAGCTGGATGACATGGTCGGGGATCCGGATGCTTTGCAAATCGATATATTCGAACTTGTGAAACTCCGCCAGCGCCTGCGTAACCTCTTCGCTGGAGGCGTATCCCAAGTTGATGAGAGCCTTGGCGATCTGGATATCGTCCTTTTTGGCGAGCGCTTTCGCTTCATTGAGTTGCTCGAGCGAAATCACCCCTCGAGTGAGGAGCAGATCGGTAAAGTCTCGCATCGGTTGATCCATGGTGTCTCTTTGCTTGGGGCCGCTGGGATGAGGAAAAGAGGACGCAAAGGGAGGTTGATTTGCATTACGCGTGAAATTCAAGTATATCGCACCAGTTGGAACGATCACAAACATGTTTCGTCAAGTTCAGCCTTAAAACCTTGCAAAACAGGACCACGATGACTTCTACCTCCTGGGCACTTATCACCGGCGCGAGTTCTGGAATCGGTCAGACGATTGCGATCCGACTCGCGCGCGCAGGCTTCCGGATCGTCGTGAACCATTTTCGCGATATTACCGGTGCAACCCGCACGCTGGAATGGGTCAAGGAAGCAGGTTCCGACGGAGTGGCGATCGATGCCGATGTCGGATCGGGAGCCGAAGTGGCACAGATGTTCGAGCAATTCGACGAAATTGGCGGGGCCCTTCGGGTGCTGGTCAACAATGCAGGGGTTCAGACATGGGCAGGCCTGCTCGATCTTCAAGAATCCGACTTCGACCGGACGATACGCACCAATTTAAAGGGTACGTTTCTTTGCATGCAGCAAGCCGGACGTAGGATGCGAGACGGAGGAGCGGGAGCCATCATCAATATTGGCTCTGGCGCAAATCGCATTCCCTTTCCCAATCTATCGGACTACTGCGCGAGCAAGGGGGGGATCGAAATGTTGACCAAATGCGCTGCCACCGAATTGGGGCCCATGGGCATCCGCGTTAACTGCGTCGCGCCAGGTGCGATTGAGAACGAGCGAACGAAGGCAGAGAATCCCGAATACGCAAAAACGTGGGGAAGCATCACTCCACTTCGACGTTGTGGCGTGCAAGACGACGTGGCGGAGGCTGTATTGTATTTTGCCACCGATGCATCCCCGTTCGTCACCGGCCAAATCCTTTACGTCGACGGCGGCTTATGGACTCGAAATCAATGGCCCTACGAATAAAATCGACTCAATCAGCGTCCGATTGTTGGTTCAATGGAGTACGCCTACTTCTGTTCTGCGTGGGAGCGTCTCTCGCGTTCGGCGGCGATCCTGATGACAAATCTTCACAGGACAGTCAGCGTCACGCACCACCTCGAGTATTGGCGGATGCTTACCACTCCCACACGTGGATCGAGACACTCCCCGCACCAGGCATGAACAATTACCATTTGCTTCATGGCCCTGCTCGAGCATTCTCTGCTTTGAGGCAGCAGGGGTGGGAATGCAAATCCCAGCTGGGTCCTTGGACCGACGACGCGCTCCGTAATACCGATGTTGTTTACATCAATTTAGTTTCCGCAGATCTGCCCCCCTTTCATCCGGACGAAATCGACGCGCTTGAGCGTTTTGTTTCACAGGGTGGCGGATTGTTCCTGATCATCGATCACAGCAACTGCTACTTTCATAATCATGTCCTCGGGAATTTGGCCGATCGATTCGACCTGAAACTGCATCAAGAGACGCTTTGTGATCGACCTCCTCACACCGTGGGGGACGGAAATGCTTGGATTGTCCTTTCTGATATTCGCCCCCATCCAGCTACGCATTCGGTGCAACAATTTGTCATGATGACAGGAGGGATAGTTGATCAACGAATGGGGGTGGTTTACTCAAGTTCCGATTCGTGGGGGGACGCTGCGGTGATTCCTCCATACGGTGAGTCGAACGGTCCCGGTTTTTACGGTGATTTTCAGAAGCAGCCCGCAGAGGTAACTGGCCCACACGCGGCAATTGGTGCGAAAGAATGGGGCAAGGGTCGGGTCTTCCTCGTAGGGGATCAAAATGCGTTCGGAGCATTCGCGTTCAATTACTTGGACAATCGTCAACTTTGGTTTTCCGCCATGCACTGGTTGGCCAAACAAGAAGTAGGGAGCTCCTCCGACAGCCACCGTCAGGAAGCATTACCAGGCCTGGCACTGGTTTGGTGTCGAGAACCCGGTTCGGACTCACCACTTCGTTTTGCGGATGGAGGAAAGAATGGACTCTATCACTTTTTTGCGTGGATAAACAAGATCGCGGATGCCCGAGGGACACAACGCTCCTTGAGAGAATCGAAGGTCTTGATTTTGCCGGACGAACATGTCTTTCGGACTCACAAAGACACTCGGGAGATCCTCGATTACATGCAGCAGCCTGAGCGAACGGTGGTGATTCTCAGCAATACGCCTTCTAGTCCGGAACAAGTCGTTGCACTACCATGGTCGGAGTGGCGACAAATCTCGATACCAAGCCTCAATGAGACGCTTGGTACTCACCACGCATGGGAGCATCCGTCGGGTTCGAAGCTGGTGTGGTTTCAGAACGACAAATTCCTCAACTCCAACTTCCCTGCTCCCGAAATTCCAATCCCGCCCCCTTCCCAGCCATTTGTCGATTCCCTCATGAACTTCCTCGCCGAACAAGGTGTGGAGTGGGGGGGAGATAGCAGCACATCAGCCGATTGGCTTGATGAACTGGATCGATAAGCACTACCGGAGTCTACGCGAAATGACCAAGATCAATGCCCTTTCGTTCGGACGCACCGATAAGGGCAAAGTACGGACGGAGAATCAGGACCAATTCTTTATTGCCGATCTCTCACGATCCATGCGAGTGCAAACCAATTCGCTGGATATGGATCGATATTCGCGATTGCACGGTGGGGCATTAGGACATTTGTTCCTTGTCGCCGATGGTATGGGGGGGCATCGAGGGGGGAGGGAGGCAAGCCAATTAGCGATTCAGTACTTTATCACCTCCATCCTCAATAGCATGCGATGGATCGTGAGGATTGATGCCGGAGCGGAAGATCGGTTTCTCGACGATCTACAACGTTTGCTTTCCAACGCGCACAAGACACTGCAAACTTATTCAGCTCAAGAGCAGGAACTCAAGGGAATGGGGACAACGCTCACCATGAGTTATGTTTCATGGCCACGCATGATCGTGGTCCACGCAGGAGATACACGCTGTTATGTAATGCGGAAAGGTGAGTTGCGATTGATTACCCGCGATCACACCGTTGCAAATCAATTGATTCGTTCAGGACAGCTTTCTCCCGAAGCAGAAGATCGATCGCCCTGGGCAAACGTTCTCGTGAATGCTTTGGGAGCCGGGGCATCAGATGTCACGGCGGACATCTACAAGGTCGACTTGGAAATCGGAGATCGGCTGATGATGTGCAGTGATGGGTTGAACAAACATTTGAAGGAGGACGAGATCAGAGAGATTCTCATGCAACAGACGTCGGTAGAGGATGCAACCAATGTGCTAGTCCATCGCGCGATCGAGGAGGGTGGGACAGACAACGTCACCGTTATTGTCTCGGATTTTATTGGAGAATCAGAAGAGAGTCGCATGCCCATCTGGCTATCGCCACGCACGGCTGAGCAATCGTTATTCGAAGCCCCCGTACCGGACGAAGAACAAGACACGAATGTGGACGAGCCTCTTCCCAAAGAAACAACTTCTCCATCTGGCGGAACGGGTGGTTCGAAAGTCACCACCGACGACACTCCAACCCTGGACTACTAGGCTCTGTTTGAAAACTGGTGTTTTCGTAACTTTGCGAATTTGCGATAATCGACGGATCGCCAATCAAGGAGGATACGATGGCACGTCACAGATTAACCGATTTGCAATGGGAATGCATCGAGGAACTGTTTCCGTCTCCGAAGACAACGGGGCGGCCTCCTACGAACTACCGCTTAGCGTTTGATGCCATTCTTTGGATTCTGCGCACCGGATCGCCTTGGCGCGATCTCCCTGAAGAATTTGGGAAGTGGAGAACTATCTACGGCCTCTACGATAAATGGAACGGTGATGGAACCCTTGACGCTGTTCTGAATAAGCTTCGTTCAGCTCGCATTGATGATGGTGCAATCGATAGTGATCTATGGTGTGTCGATGGGAGCGTCATCCGTGCCCATCGATGTGCTTCTGGCGGTGGAAAAAGGGGGCGCCAGACGAGCCAGCTGATCATGCACTAGGCCGTTCGCGAGGCGGATATTCAACCAAAATCCATCTTCTCGTGGATGGCATGGGCAATCCTCTGGCATTCACCATTACGGGAGGGCAAGCTCATGAGACCACAGCACTGCTCGAGGTCCTCGAGAAGGCCGACAACGATCTTCATGACAGCGAAGGTCGCCCGGTTGCTTGGCCAGTGAATCTTGCAGGAGATAAAGGTTATCGAGCCGAATGGATCGACGAGACGCTCATCGATCTTGGAATCAATCCGATCATCCCGTCGAAGTCGAATGAAGATCGCGACGCACGAACGGCACAATTCGACGGGGATTGTTATCGACGCCGGAATATTGTCGAACGCTCCATAGGTTGGCTCAAAGAGTGTCGACGCGTCTTTTCGCGATTCGAGAAGACCGCCATTAACTACGCTGGGATGATTAAAATGGCGATGATCGAACGATTCCTCCGAATGATGTGTAGTTAACAGTTTTCAAACAGAGCCTAGCCTGCGTCGTAGAACTCGTTGCCGACCAAAGTCAACGATCAACCAGTTATCAGGTAAGGTCATTGATCTACTCGTTACCAAACAAGTCCATCGGTCTTCGGGTTGCTAAGTGAGGTGCTCGAATAACCTATTGCTAGGCAAATCCCTTCATGATTATCTACCGTAATCGGTACGCTCCTGCATCGCCCAACTCATCCGCCCCCCAACCGGGGACACTCACCAACACTGGGGACACTCACCCCAAACTGGGGACACTCAC
This sequence comes from Pirellula sp. SH-Sr6A, assembly GCF_001610875.1. Lineage (NCBI taxonomy): Bacteria > Pseudomonadati > Planctomycetota > Planctomycetia > Pirellulales > Pirellulaceae > Pirellula > Pirellula sp. SH-Sr6A. The sequence continues at coordinate 891,003 of NZ_CP011272.1, forward strand.
CAGGGGTGCCAAACTGGGGACACTCACCAGGGGTGGGGAGTGGCCCCCCGAAGGTGGGGGCGAGAGGGGGTGGTTCGAGGGGAATGGGGGCCGAGGGGCGGTCAAAGACGGGTTTTTGGACCGTTTGACTCTCGAGGCGCGCAGCGGCGAACCCAGTGCCGCTCCAAGGGTCACTCTCAAAGAAGAAGATGCTCGCGGCCTGTACGGCTACAAGCTCTTAAGAAGGTCGCTGGAATCGCGGACAGTAGATCTGCCGCTGGGTGACCAGCGTTCGAGCCTCCTTCATACTGCGCACACTTCCAGCCGCCAATGAGAACATTCGACTGAAATGGGTCGTGTAGTCGATCCAACGCTCGGGATCCAATCCCAACCGCTCCAACACCGGAGGCACCTCCTCGGGTGTAAACCCTTTCTTGCCTTCCCGGATAATCCTCGCCGTCGCATCCAATAGCTGGATATAGTTCATCGATGACAACGGTACCACGCCCTTGTCACTGCAACGCTTCTTCGTCTTGCTCGGTTTGCTCCCCTGGCTTCCTCTCTCATCGATCAGCTCTATCGGGGCTAAATACGCGTCTGGTAACAGACGCTGTGGCAAGGCAGGATCTTCGCTGGGCGCTGGGAACTGCGGCGATTCCGTTTGAGTTCCCTCCGGGGGCGGTTCCGGCTTGGCAAGCTCCTGCTTCAGGGCTGCGATTCGCTGGGCTACCGACGTGTACTGGGATGCCTCGAGCGTCTGGGCTACCTGGGCGCGGATGGGATTCAAATCCACATAGCTCACGCAGGCCAAGATGGCTTCGTCATCGAGCAACCGCACCGCCTTGAACCGGCCATTGAAGAGACGGCCCGTCTCTTGGAGCTCCAGGTTGGCGCGCTTGGCGACTCGCTGGCAAAGGATGCGCATCCACCACGAGATATCGCTGAGCCGCAATCGGATCTCTTTCAACTTCTCGGGCTTGGTGCGGATCGCATCGAGCTCCTTTTCGTTGGGCTCCGCTGGAGTCTTGTCTTTGTTCTTCCTCTTGGGACACATCAACATCCAGCGCCTGGCCACTTCGGTATCGTCCCACTCTTGGACAATGTCGGGGCGAGACCGCAAGACCGAGTGGAAGTGGTTGCTCATGATGGCATGACCTAGGACGTCGATGCCAAAGTACTGGGCTTGCTCCTCGATCTGCTTGGTGATCCAGAGACCGCGATGGCTGTGATCTTTGCGGGTGAGAGCATCATCGCCGAGCAAGAAGTACTTGCGAACAATGGTGGCGATGGTGTGGACCGTAGCGACTTCGTCGGGACGGTAGATATCGGCGCGGGCGCTGCGCATGATCTGAATTCCTTGGGCGAAAGGGAAAACATCGGCAAAACAAGGGACGATTCGTTCGGGTTGCCGGGCACGATCCTGTGCATAGAAGTGATTGGAGCGTCTCGAGACCCCAGATACAAGAGTGGGGAAGGGGGCGCCAAAAAGATTTTTCAGGACACCGGAAATGGGGACATTCACGCGCACTAGGGACACTCACGCGTACTGGGGACACTCACGCGTACTGGGGACACTCACGCGTACTGGGGACACTCACGCGTACTGGGGACACTCACGAGGACTGGGGACACTCACGAGGACTGGGGACACTCACGAGGACTGGGGACACTCACGAGGACTGGGGACACTCACGAGGACTGGGGACACTCACGAGGACTGGGGACACTCACGAGGACGGGGGACACTCACGAGGACTGGGGACACTCACGAGGACTGGGGACACTCACGAGGACTGGGGACACTCACGAGGACTGGGGACACTCACGAGGACTGGGGACACTCACGAGGACTGGGGACACTCACGAGGACTGGGGACACTCACGAGGACTGGGGACACTCGTGGGGACTGCTTTAGTTGCGATTTCTACAACCGGTTGCTAGGCAGCGGGTTGGGACAGGGGAGGATGAAGCCTTTTTTTGGCTTCTTGCCACGTTCGAGGGAGGCTATCGATTGCGAAGGTTTGGGAGATGTACTCGGCTAGGGGAAGTTCCATACTGGATTTCTTGTGCTGCTTCTCTTTCTGAAACCAGGAGGTGACTAGACCTAGAGTGTCATCGGGGTTTTGTACATAGGTTCCTAACTCTGGTTGCGGCTGGTTACAAATATCAAGCTTTCGCAATGTTGCATTCCACTCCTTGCTTGTGTTCGGAGGCGCCAGCGATGCAATTACACCTCCTTCTCGAATCACATACCAGACGGCTCGAGCCTGCTTCGGGTAGATCGCGTAGATGGTTGGATTGGATTCTCGCGCCCTCTGAAACTGTTTCAAACGCTTGGTGATCCAACGTATGATGCTTAGGTCTTCGCGCAATCTCGCTGCATATTCGAAATGAAGTCCCGCGGCGGCTTTTTCCATTGCATTTTGAAGCTTCGATTCCAGGTCCGATTCCCCCGTTCGAAGGAACCGCACGGCCGCCGCAACACCTTCGTCATATCCGGATTTGCTGCAGACCGGCAAACAAGGAGCTAAACAGTTTCCAAGTTCATGGCGTACACAGCCTGCACGGTGCTCTAAATCAAATAAGGAAAGCTGGTTCGAAAAGTGCATGGGCGTTTTATGGCTACAGTCTCGCAATCGAAATGTGCGGGTTAAGATCTCGATTGCACGCGACAAATGGGTTACACCGCTCAACGGACCAAGTGAGCACTTGGCGGTCGGGTCATGATATCGAGAAAGATAAAACGCTTCGGCTGGCCCTTTGCCAAGACAGAGATAAGCCTGCCGTTGTCGATTTGGCATTCCAACTACATTGAAGCGAGGTTGCCACCGCCGAATCAAACACTGCTCTCTTAGCAACGCAGCGAATTCGCTAGGTTGGGGCTCCCAGACAATCTTGTACGCTGCTTGTGCGATCCGCCCCGACTTGTCCTCATCGTTATTGGGCAAGTAGTAGCTCATCAACCGATTGCGCAACGCTTTTGATTTACCAACATAGATTAGACGCCCCGTCGCATCCAACATTCCATAAACGCCAGGCGAACGCGGGACCCCGCTGGCAATGGCTCGCTTCATGTGCGCAAGCCTATCCTCGTGGGGAATGCGATCGGGAGCTATTTCCGGCGGAAGCTGAATCCAACTAAGATGCGGGCGCTCGAAAGGCAGGAACGGATCCTCTCCAAAATCCTCGAAACAGTCTATCCAAACAACATCCATGCGATCGCCCTCCGCGGCGCATTATCGCACGGGGGCTTTGGGTGATCAAGATTCCGACGCGGGATGCGCGAACGGAATCCACTCGATATCGACACGCGACAATATCCGAGGAACAAGCTGCCAAGTTTCGCTGGTCGGCATCCAAAGTTTGTCGATCAATTCTTCAACGTCGATCTGATCCCCTACCGCCACGACATAGCTAGCTATCCTGCGATCAGTTAAATGAATGCGACTGATTTTCGCCAACTTTCCTTTGAGCTCCTCGGGCAACTGGTACCAAATCATTTCAGAAACGAAGAGATGAAGGTGGACCGATTCTCCGTAGTCAGCCAGGAAGGGGATACAAGTATCGATTTTCGCATCGAGGTCTGCATCACCTTGAATGGCTGTTGCAACCCGGGCCGAGTCCAAGGCGATCGGCCCAGTAGAAATTTCCCCCAAGAGCGTCATGGAATTGCCTTCGGACAAATCAAAGTCCGACTCACTGGGCGAGGCACCTCCACGCATTTGAGTCAAGGTGTTGGTCGCTGCTGGTTGTGCTAACGCCGTTGCTTTCGAGCGAGGGATAGGTTCATGAGTCCTGCTTTGTTGAATAATCTCCTTTTGGATTTCGATCGTTAAAGCCTCTAGCATGTCGGCGATCGACGCAGTCTCGCCATTGACCGAATGATTCGCCGGGATACCCACCATTGCCGCTTCGATAGCTTGGCACCCACACTCTTTGACCCAAATGCGAATGACAAGATCGGCGATCGATTCGCGGCTGAGCCGGTGGATGGCATCCGATTTGTCTTGTTGGTTCTGCGACAGAAAGCTCTCGATGGAGTATCCAAAACGACGCAAACAGAAGTCTTTGGAAAAGTGAAAGAACTCGCCCTGCAGGTCCCTGCTGCACCTTGCCCAGACCTGCTGAATTCCTCGTAGTCGATCGATGAACCTTAAAAGCATCGAACCACTGAGTTGATGGAAGATCGCTTCCATTCGAACCTTTCCTTCCAGATTCATGACACTTTGGCTGCGTACGACTTGCGATTCGCTCTCACTTAACTCAACCAGTTTCGCCTCAAGCTTCTTTGCGACGGAAAAAAGCGAATGCGCATTGACTTGGAAACGCTCTTCCAGGAGCTCCATGAGCTTAGGGAATATCGACCAATTCAAGGGGACGGCGATCCATCGGCTAGTGATCCATTCGAGGAGCCTTTCCCATCGACATTCAAACAGTTGTTGCGTCGCAATTGCGGCTTCCGAAAGATCCATCCCCAACGGTTCAACCAATCGCTTGAGATGAACTGCATCATCGAGCATGCACGCACTGGGGCGGTAATTGGATCGGAAGTCTTGAACTTGGTTTCCGATCTCGGAAGGAAAAACGGAACGCATCACGTCGCGCACCCACGCTTGCGCATTGAAATTGCAGACGCGAAATGCGTCAGTGATAAAATACTCAATCTTCTCAAGCATTTTTGGGGACAGCAGCAGGCATTGAGGAGACTCAGCCGCTGAGACACCTTTATCCAACGCCGAAATCCAGGACATCAACCCGTGGAGCACAGTGGTTGCGCTGGCTTTTGCTGGCTGAATGCTCAACTCAAGTGGTAATGGTGTTACCTTGATCGTACTCAGCCATGGCGGAGCATCGAGTGCACTCTGACTGCCCGATTCAAAATCCTCGCATCGCGAGGCATCGTCGATCGGATCTGCAATTTCGATATAGCGGACAACTTGCTCCATGACCTCTGTGTTATCCGAGGGATCCCCCATCTTCCCTCCATAGAACAATCGCACGCGATCAAAGGGTGGTTTACTACTTGGGGCGGCAGGAATCCCCGGAAGCTCCGGGTGAAGGCCACCGGTTCGAAAGTAGTGATTGACCTCGAGCAAGCAAGCGATGGAGCATGCGGTTGCGAGATCGCCAAGAGCCGTTGGACTGGGCGATGCGCATGTAAGAAGCAACTCGCATCGAATTGGAAGTTGCATGGACTCCGCAACTTGCTGAATCATAAATCCAAGTTCGCTTACAATCGAACTACCGGTTCCCCCCATTGTCGAGGCTACCAGTTTCACTTGAACGGGAACGTCCGGTTGTGAATCCGCAGACAGACCTTCTAGCAAGACCATGAGATGCTCGAATACTTGCGGGGCATGATCGATCAAGGCGAGCATACCCAAGGGCCTTACTCCCTCTGTCAATTGCGATCGAGGGATGTTGTACAACCATCTGCGGCTAAGTTGAGGAAATGCATGAGTTCCCTCACGATAGTAATGTGGGCTCTTTAGTGGCGTGTGAAAGACCTGTCGGCTTGTCAACGGTTTGAGGTTGGATCGGTCTACTAAAGGAAGGAGCGTATTCGCATCCGTGTCGAGCACGAAAAGAAGGGACTGGTCTTCCAAATCGCTCGTAATATCCGAATTGCGTTGGTTAAGAGCGGCGACCACTCCGGCGCCGATGCCGCCAACGCCAATCACCACCGTCTTTGGCCGAACGGCTGCGACCGGTTGCGATCCGGCACCCGACGCGGGTTGGGTTGAGAGCCGAATGCGGTGGCGAGTGGGTGCCGAATGATCGACAGCAGAGGACGATGGAGATCGCGTAGTAATTTTGTTGGAATTAACTCGCGGATTCCAGCCTCGAACACGTGTACTCCTTTCTTTGCTGGCGGCTTCAACATTCGATTGAACTGCCGATTCGATCGCGTGAATTAATTCCCTGCAATCTGAAAAGCGTTGATGCGGACGCTTTGAAAGAGCCTTCGCAATCACGGGTCTCTCGGCAGGCGGAAGAGGCTCGAGAATCGGCGCTTTGTGCAAGTGTTCGTTTGCGAGTTGAGCGGTTGTTCGACCACGAAACGGGAGTGTACCGGTCAACATCTCAAAGTAAACAATGGCGAGCGAATATTGATCGCTGAACCGACCAGGACGGCCATCAAACATTTCCGGAGCCGCGTAAGTCGGCGTCAACCCGCCCATCATCGACTGGGTCATCGAGTGAAGGTCTTTCACCAACCCAAAATCGGCGACCTTAATTCTATCTGAGACCAAAAGCAAGTTGCCCGGTTTGACATCGAGATGTTGTAGCTCGTGCTTTTGGCAGAGGAAATCAAGTCCATCGGCCGCATCCCTCAGGTAACTCAAAAGACGGTCTCGCGCAATTCCTGCAAAGCCTCTCTCTCGATACTCCACATAGCGATCAAATAACGATCCTTGGGCCAACTCCGTAACGATGATGAGCTGCCCCTCAATGATCTCAATCCGTTCGAGTGAAAGGATGAACGGATGATTGACTTGCCGAATGCGTTGGAGGGATTTGAGTTCTGCAACGGCACGATCCTCATGGACCGCACCATGCACGAACTTGATGGCCTTCTTCAATCCACCAGGTGCATCGGCAGCCCAGACATCGCCATATCCCCCAGATCCAATTTTCTTGGTCAATACATAGCCTGGAATCGGTTCGAATCCGGCTTGAATTCGTGTACCCACCGTACTCATGTTTGGCACTTCTCAACGATTGTATCGGTCAGGATGGATTGATGATTGAAGACATCGGTGACTGCATGGGTAACGCACCCATGGTTCGTTGAGTCAAGGATGGTTGAGGAACAGGCGTCTGAAGAGAGGAAGTTGCGGGACCATTCTGTGTCATTGGTTGCACCAACGGAGGCCGTTGCTGCGCTGGTATGGAAACTTGCCCCGCCCCCAAGCCTTGCGGCGCTGGCTGCGAACGCCGGATGGCAACTGGTTGATTCCCAAAGTAATTCTTACAGGCGATCTCAAGAAAATCGCTTCGCAATTCGATTCGTTCCTCTCGATATGCGCACAGGCATTTTATTTGATACAAGAGATCGCGTGGATGACATCGGCGCAGCGGCCTGTTCTGCCGACGATAAACTTTCATGATCAACTCTTCAACTGCCTGCGGTCTCCAAGCGATTTCGAAAGATTCGCATGCGCGACGAAAGAGTTCGGTGAACTCTTCGGGGGAAGGGTCTCCGATGTGGATCTTGAACGGAACTCGCCTCAGAAATGCCTCGTCGACCAATGACTCCGGCTGGAGATTGGTTGAAAAAAGAATGATTTGCTCAAATGGAACACAGATCTTCTTTCCGGTCGGTAAGTTCAAATAGTCATGGCGATTCTCAAGAGGAATGATCCAGCGATTCAATAATTCAGCAGGCTCCATGCGTTGACGACCAAAGTCATCAATCAGCAGGCACCCACAGTTGCTTTTCATCTGAATAGGTGCTTCGCACGTATTACTTCGTGGGTCATGTCGGATCTCCAGATTATCCATAGTCAGCTCTCCGCCGACGACGACCGTTGGACGTCGCACTCGCACCCAACGCCGGTCATGCTCTTGGTCGGTCATGATCCCAGAACTCCCGGCAAGTTGTTTCACTGGCTGATGATAGGCCGCGTCAAAGAATTTGATGATGACACCATCATCGATGACCGCGTGAGGCACCCAGACTTCTTCGCCACGGCATGCTGCTAAGCACTTTGCCAGTGTTGTTTTACCATTCCCCGGAGGTCCGTAAAGAAAGATGCCCGCATTGCTATTGATGGCCGGTCCGATGAAGTCGAGCCAAGATGGTACGTAGGTTACATGACCAAAAGACGCGATGAGCTGCTTCTTAGTGATAGGCTCGAACGTGCTTGCCTGCGCTTCGACGCTAAGTACATAGTCGAGGAGCGGGACAGGGGCAGGCCCTGTATACGAGCATACCGCTTGATACTGCAACGCTCGCTTTTGGCCTGCTTCCGTAAGGCTATAGTAGAAATCGTTGAGAGGAGCAGGTCGCGCATGTGCAATCAACTGCCGAACGCGGAGTTGCGCGAGTACTTGCTCGATTATTCGAAACGACAGACGCACGCGGTCGGTAATACCTCTCCCAGTTAGCGTGCCGACTCCAAGGAAGACTTGGAGAATAATGGATTCGAGCACCATCTCCGAAATCCCGCACTCTTCCATCGACTTCGGCTCATAGGGCCAGAATGCATCTTCGTTGAGAACAGCAGGCAAGGCATTTTGGGCCAAGGAAGCAGTGTCAGGGGTCAGTTTGGTGAGCATGCCGAGGAAACCCATTCTCGCGTAATAACCGGTCTAAACCACCTAGGTGGTAAGCTCTTCGCTTTCGAATGCTCGCTCCATCGGCCAACGCGCCGCGCAACTTTGTAGGCTTCCCCAAAAAGCGAATCGGTTGATAGAAAAGTTTGCCGAAAGATCCAATATTTCCGTTGCTGCGCCATTTTGTGGTTTAGAGTTCCTCGATGCGACCTGTCAGCCCCCTGGTCGGGATGATGCAACTAATAATTCCCATGACGCCATGAGCACCGATTCCTCACTCCTAGCCAGATCGATGCCGAATAATTCGATCCGCAATCTTCGCGCGGACGGCTCGTCGGTTTGGTTGCTTGAAGCAGTCGGAAAGAATTTGAGCGACACGCTCACTGTGATTTACCCGATCCCCTTCTCGATCGGACGGAAAGCAGGATGTAGTCTCCAGCTACAATCCAAAACGGTTTCTAGTCATCACGCCGATTTGACCATTCGGGACTCAATCCTCTATGTCGTAGATCGCCAGAGCACCAACGGCACTTATGTAAACGGAAACCGTGTTACTGGAATGATCGCGTTGAAGACGGACGATATTCTTCAATTCGCGGACGTCGCATTTCGGATCCGATGCAATGACCACGCAACCTCGTCCAACACAGTGGCGGAAGATGTTTGCGACCAAGCGCTCGCGCTAGTGCAATTCGATCGCATGATGGAAAAGAGGCTCGTGACGCCGTTCTTCCAGCCGATCGTGCATGTCGATGGCTCGGCCACCATCGGTTACGAAGTGCTCGCACGTAGCCGAATGTTTGGTCTTGAGACAAGTGCCGCGATGTTCGGCGCAGCTGCCAAACTCAACATGGAAGTGGAACTGAGTCAGATGCTCCGGTGGGAGGGCATTCGCGAGGGACTATCCCTTCCCAAGGGGAGTCAAATCTTCGTGAACACCCATCCCCTAGAGCTTGGACGCCCTGATCTTCTCGAGTCCATGACCAACGTTCGCAACATGACTCCAGATACCCCCATCACCTTGGAAGTGCACGAAGCAGCGATCACCAATCCGTCGCAAATGTTCGAACTACGCAGCGCGTTACGAGACCTGCAAATCCAGTTAGCCTACGATGATTTTGGTGCTGGCCAAACCCGCTTGTCGGAATTGGGGAATGCTGCCCCGGACGTGATGAAGTTTGATATGGGGCTGATTCGAGATATCGATAAAGGGCCCGTGGACCGGATCAAAGTGCTGAAATCGCTGGTGCACGTCGTTCGGGATCTCGGCGTCACGGCATTGGCCGAAGGGATCGAAACAGAGGCTGAGGCTCTCGTCTGCAAAGAGCTTGGCTTTCAGTTGGCGCAAGGTTACTATTTTGGCCGTCCCGCCCCTCCCAATCGCTTTACAGAACCACGCCTTTCTCCGATCTAGCTTGTTCTCCACAATCGATCGCGTATCTCCGCGCGGTTGACGATTCTCCGATGCGTTTCTCTTGCTAGGGACCAATGGGGATTTCGAGTTCGTTTTCAAGCCAATACTTGGCGTTCTTCACAACGTCGTCTGATTCATTCCCATCGTCCATCCGGGTGAATAGGCTGCAAAGCGGATAACTAGCCGCTAATTCTGTGTCAGCTTTTGGTATGTCCGCGACCCAACAAGGCTCGGACGAAGTGAACGGTATCTGCCAGCGCCTTTCCCACATACCCGTAATGGCTCGCTCCGTTGCTCTCCAATGTTTTGCAAGATATAGGATCTCTTTGCGCACCGGTGCATCGATTTGCAAACGTTCTCGGAAGATCAATCGTTTCTGTTCATCCCAGGAAAGGGGCTCGAGTACGTTGCCACAAACGTTGTGATGATGCCATGCGATGGAGTGTTTCCAGTTCCGATCGAGTAATTCCATCCCTGCGCTCCACCGTGGGTTGATTTCAAGAAGAACCCAGCGATCGTCGGCGGTTCGAAGGAAATCGGCGTTCCAGACGCCCAGCCAGCCCGATTCCTGTGTAACCCTTTCCGCGAAATTGTCTAATCGTTCCCATTCCTGGGGCTCCAATGCCATCGGCCCAGACGAACCTCGATAGATAAAGTCACTCCAAGGATGTGGATGAAGAGGCAACGCGTTGACACCCCCAATTGCGATAGCGCCCCTTTTCCCGCTCAGAAATGAAACACCGACTCCCTCCCCTTCGATTCGTCGCTGCAAGAGAAGACGATCGCTCGACTCCCCCGCGTCCCTTCCGCGTTCGAAACTTCGCGTCCCCACAACTGGATTGAATCGAGAGACTCCGAGCCCCCCCGCCTGCCAGTGGTCTTTGATTAGCCATGTATCATCGGTTTCCCCCTCGGTCCACGGCAGCATTTGCCCGCTCGACTTCAGCCCGGCGATCGAGTGGGTTTCGGGGAATTCCATCCCGGATTGCAGGGCCCATCGCATCCACGTTTCCCAAGATCTCATGCGCGAAAATGAAATGGAACCTCTACTGACATTTGGTGCGAGATAAATCGAGGGAAGTCGCTCGATCCCACCGGCGAAGAACACACCCCCGAACTCGCCTTCCGACCGCCAAGAAGCAATGGTTTCGGTGAGCAGCGGGCAGTTATCGAGGGAGTCGATTGAAGAATAGCGAGTCGCGATGTGCAAGGTATCCAGATCGCCGCAACAGTCGATCACCCAGGGGTCCATGCCTGAACGTCGAACGGACTGAGCCAGCGCGCGGCACGAAAACCCAACCACCAGGGCTTTCCTACTCCCGAGCTGTGCAACAGAGGCCATTTTGACGTGGCTTTCGCCTGGCCGCCGTTTAAAATGCTCGCCGTTGTTCATTCGCTTCTTACCTAAATCTTTCCGAAGTAAACATCGACATGGCCAAGAAAAAAACTACCGCGAAACCAGCCAAAACAAAGAGCAAGGGAACCGGTCGGATCATTCTTCGAACCGGGGAGGCGCTCGTCGAAGCCGAGCCAGCTTGGTCCGCAGCCGAACCGGAAGTCATTATTGGAGAATTTGACGGTCCCGTTGGATACGCTTTCGCCAACTTGATCGGAAACCAGGTTAAAGGTCATACGAAAGTTTTCGCCATTCTCAATAGCGACGTGCAGGTGAAGCCTGCGACGATCATGGTTAGCAAGGTAACAGTCAACAATGAGAAGTACACCAACATTCTCATGGGAACGGTGCAAGCAGCGATTGCGCACGGCGTTCTCGACGCGGTCCGAGCGGGTTCGATTCCTAAAAACAAAGCGAACGATCTTGGGATCATCGTATCGGTTTGGCTAGATCCATCGATCGTCGATGTTGATTACGATCCAAAGCTCTTGTTCCAGACGAATCGCGAAGCCACCGCCAAAGCGATTGCGAAAGCCATGAACAATGAGCCGTCTATCGATTGGCTCCTCAAGAATCAGGAGTCCGTCCCTCACTTCTTCCATCAACTCGCTCTCGACGGAAAACTGTAGAACGAGCGATACCTTGTTTTGCTCATCGGTTGTTGTCAATGAGCGGTTTGTATCGAACCGTTTGCCGGATCAAGTAAAGGACGGTTTGTGGGGTCCTGTTCGCGGGGCTCCAAATCGGTCTCCCAGATGCCTTGCATTTGCTCCTTCGTGAAGGCGAGCTTGGCATAAAACTGGTAGAGAAACGGGACCATGAGCAAGACAAGGGCGGTGGATCCTAACAATCCAAAGGCAAGACTGGTGGCCATCGGGATAAGAACCTGTGCTTGAAAGGATTTTTCCAGCAACATCGGAAGCAATCCGGCAACCGTCGTAACACTTGTTAGAAAGACTGCGCGCAGTCGGCGCGATCCGGCCGTTATGATTGCTTCACGAACAGGCATGCCCCCGCGCACGCTCTGATTGATGAAGTCGACGAGGACGATCGAATCGTTCACTACCACTCCCGCCAGCGTCACCATTCCAAACATACTGAAAAGAGTAAGCGATAATCCCATAAGCGCGTGACCATAAATGGCCCCCACCATTCCAAATGGAACAATGGCGAGGATGATGAGAGGTTGAAGGTAGGAATTGAATTCGAAGACCAACAGTAAAAACATGCAGGCCATCGCTAAGACAAAACCAACCGCAAGACTACCGAAGGACTCGGCCGTCTCCTGCTGTTGACCTTCCCAACGAAATCGCAGCGATGGGTATTGCTGCAAAAGTTTCGGCATCAAGTTGTCTTGAAGCGATTTTGCAACAACCGCTGCATTGGCCACTGCGGTATCCACTTCGGCGCTTACAGTAATGGATCGCATTTGATCCAATCGATTAATCTCCGAGTAGCCTCTCGTTTTCGCGATCTTGGCTACTTCGGTGATCGGCCTTTCGATTCCATCGGCACCTCGAATGCGGAGTTCCTGCAAATCTGCGAGCGAGCGGCGTTGCTCTGGTGGATATCTCACCATCAATTTGACTTCGTGTCTCTCACGCTGCAGACGCATGACCTCTGCCCCGTAATACGCGCTGCGAACGGTTTCTGAAAGATCTGCGACGCTAATTCCCAGCGACTGTGCGCGATCGAGGACAGAAAACTGGAACTCAATCTTTCCAGGCGATGAATCGTCACGAATGTCGTAGACGCCAGCAAAATTCCCGAGGGCCTCTTTCGCTGTCTCGACGGCCGCTTCCAAGGCCACCACATCTTTGCGCGGCGCGAGAATCTTGAATTCAAGGGGTTTTCCACCTGGACCGATGTTGGCGGACTGGAAGGTCACTCTCTCAGCGCCCGGAAAGATTCCTGCTTTCTCGCGCCAACGCTGGATAAGTTCATCACTCGTGACGTTTCGATCCGTTGCATCGTGTATTTCCACTTGGACCTGCGCCACATGCGAACCGGAGACACGATCGCCCCCACCTGGATCTCCACTGGCTGCCGATCCGACTTGCAAGTAGGTCAGTTTCACTGGACCTCGCGGTGCAGTGGGATCGGAAGGTGGTGGGGTTTTGTTGGTGCCCGCTGCATCCTCTCGCTTCGCAATCGTCTCGCTTACATCGCGAATGGCGGTCTCCATTTGGCGAGCGGCCTCTCGAGTCACCGTTACCGGAGTGCCATCTGGATAGATGACTTGACCGATAATTGTCTTTCCATCGAGCGCTGGAAAAAACTCGAATGGCACCGCACCGGATCGGACCAGCCCGACCGCAAGCAACACTGAAGTGAAACCCATGGCGATAGGGAGTGACGGGTAAGACAAACAGATGCGCAAAAGAGGCCCATAGAATCTCTCTCCAAACCAATCTAAAAATCGATTTGCAGGTCGGCCGAACCAGCAGAATACTTTTTCGAACTGATCCACCACGCGAGACCAAACGTGCAAAATGCGTTGGACGGTCGTCTTTGGTTCACGGTGTTCGTGAGACAAGTGACCTGGTAATGCGAAGGAAGCTTCGGCAAGCGAAAACAAAAGCATAGCGATGATGGCGGCTGGCATGACTGCGATGAATTTCCCCATCACACCCGATACATAGAAGAGCGGCATGAACGCGATGATTGTGGTCGCCACGCTCGAAAAGACGCTGGGAAGAACTTCGATGGCCCCGTCGATTGCCGCCTGAAGGTTCGATTTGCCCATCATTCGGTGCGCGAAGATGTTTTCACTAATGACGATTCCGTCGTCCACGACAATTCCCACTGCCATCAGGAAGGCAAACATGGACAGCATGTTCAGGGTTGCGCCGGTGGAGTACAGGACGATCCCTGCTCCCATAAGGCTTAATGGGATTCCCATTGCGACCCAAAAGGCAAGACGCAAATCGAGGAAGACCGCCAGGAGAAGAAACACAATAAGTCCGCCCTGCAATCCGTTCTCACGAAGCATGCGAATGCGATCGCGGACATCGACACTTTCGTCCCCCCACGCCTTCAGTGCATACCCATGAGGCGCCTCGCTTTTGGCAACAAAAGCTGTGACTTCGTCGGAAATGTTTAGCAGATCTTCGTCGCTGGTGCGGGAAATCTCGATCGTGATTGCGGGCCTACCATTGATCTCGCTGATCGCGGTGACATCATCGAATTCGTCACGAACCTTTCCAATATCCCCTACCGTAAGAACGACGCCGTTGGATTGAGTGATCACTGGGAGTTTTGCAATCTCCTGGCCGATGTCACGTTTGTTTTTCCCTCGAAGCAATATCTCTTGGCCATCGCTTTTGATTTGGCCACTCGGAAGTTCGATATTTTCTCTTCTTAAGATTTCGGCGATACGGTCGAGTGTTAGCCCATAACTGCGCAGTGTCTCTTCCTCTATCTCAACATCGATTTGATATGGTTTGATGTTCTGCAAGTTTGCTTGTGATACAGACGGCAATTCAAGCAATCGTTCCCGCACGATTTCTGCATAGTTCCTCAATCTTGTTTCGGCGGCACCGGAACGATCGTCGGGTCCAATCACCGCAACGCGAATCGCGGGCAATCGGAATGTAATCTGTTCGACAGTAGCTTTTTCACTTCGTTCAGGAAAGAAAACGGAGACACGGTCGACGGCCGAGCGAATTTCAGACAGGATCCTTTGCACATCTTTCACATTGGGATCCAATTGCACCAATGTATAACCAGCTCCCTCCCGGCAAATACTGGTTAGTTTGTTGATCCCCGAGATAGATTGGACTGCCTCTTCGACCTTCTGCGAAATGCCGCTTTCCACTTCGTCCGGAGTCGCTCCAGGGTAAGGAACGGCAATGGAAATCACTTCGAGCTGAAACTCGGGAAACGTTTCCCGTCGCATCGAAAAAAAGCAAAAGAGTCCGGCAACCAATATGATCAATTTGAGAACATTGACACCAGCGAGATTATTCACCGCCCATCGAATCGCGTTTTGCATTACTGCGCTCCTCCATTCTGGAGATTCTCGCTCGCTGCGTTCGTAGACGAACGATTCGTTTTTTGGAATCGCGCGGTATCGGATCCATCCCCAACGAGTGTCGCCATCGGTGAGACCACGGTGAGCACTCCGGGAGCCAGCGCCGGGATCGACTCCGCGACCCAATATTCTTCCCCCTCAGGGCCAAGTGGTCGAATGGTCCGAATTACCTTTACACCATTCACAACCTGGATTTTCCCTGGTTCCCACTCCGAAACATTGATCTCGACGCCCTCCGACTTGGCTGGAAGACGCCCTGGCAATGCAACATCCTTATCGAAAGCCTTAGGTGCAGTATTTTGTTTCTCTTCTCGGGGCGACCGTTCGGATTCGTCTCGGATCAATTCCGGTGCGGGTTGGAACGTGAGGACTTGGTTTCCAGGAAGCAATGCGAGCTTGGGGAGCAGAACGAATTCACGGCTTGGTTTCGTATGGATTGCGAGATCCACGAACATACCATTTACCAAGGCTGGCAGTCCGCCGTTCGAATCTTCATCAATCTTTTCCTTGTTGCGATAGACTTCTCGAGGATTCTCGACCGTGACGCGCACGGGAACCGTACGACTCTTCGAATCGAGTCCAATTCCTTCGTAACGACTGAGATGTCCCTCCCACGCGTATTCGATATCCTCGCGTCCAGGGACGCGGTAGCTGACGCTGACAGGGGTTCGAGGAAGTTCGTAGCTAGAAGCTTGAATGACACTTGAACCTGCTTTCCCCGTGCCCTGGTTTTGGTCTAGGACGAGGAGAAGCTGGTCGGTCCGCAGATTGCAAGAGACTTCGACGCGTTGGGTATCTTCAATCTGGCAAAGCGTTGCACCTTTTGCAACATAGGAATCCTCTTCGACCGATTCGCTCACAATCACTCCATCGATAGGAGACCGGATGCTGGTGCGCTCCAAGTTGACGACAGCTTGAGCGAGTTGGGCGGCCGCTAACTTCTCGGCCAATTGAATTCGAGTCCGGCGAGTCTCGAGAACCTGCATTTGGTTTTGTATGGTAAGGCGTTGATTGGCGCTGGAGAGGCGTGTGCGGCGAGCTTGATCCAACTCGCTTTCGCTAACGAGTCCCGCTGGAAGCGATTCCAATCGCTTGATTTCTTTCTCCTGCAATGCAACTTCTTCGTCGGCGAGTTCCAACGACCGCTTTGCATTGGAAACTTCTTGGTCTAGCTCTCTCTGCTGCGAATATTCGCTATCGCGAAGCGCCTGGAGTCTCTGGACTTCCAATTCAAAGTCGGTGGCATCGAGCTGAAAAAGTACCTCGCCCTTCTTCACAAATCGACCGAGCCTGCAATTGGCGCTCTTGGTTTTTATTTTCGAACCGACTTCGGCGGCGAGCGTTATGCGTCGAAACGGAACGACCGTACCGTTGAGGCTGATGTCGAGCGATTTGTTACCCGAGTAGGCTTCAATAGGGGCCACCGAAACAATTTGTAGCCTTCCCAATTTGGACGCTGGGTCCATTCCATCCCGTCGCGCCTCGCGCGGTTCCTGAGTTCCCATGGAGACCAAAGCGCCAATGCCGATGGCAACAATGGCTGCTGGAAGAACCAACGCGTAAAGAAAAGTCTGCAAGGGGTTGGCAACGGGGGTCACAGATTTGAGCTTCGCAATGAGATAAGTGGGGAGAAGGCATGAAAAGGCCGGCTCGCAATTCCTAACAGTGTATTTCCCTGTCGAGTTCGACGCCAACCAGATCGGGAGTGGCATTTTGCCCTCGCTTCCCGGCGAAGGTCATTGGCTCTTTAAGGGGTGAAGATTTCAAAACGTCCGTGAGCCACCGTGCTCACGGGCTGGAACGCTCCCCGACATCCAGTTGGGGAGCAGTCGGAGCAGCGGAGCGGTCGGATGCAGAATCCTTGGATTTTCCTTGCTATTTCGCCGCGATCGCCGGGAATTGGACTGCGAACAGGGGGGACGAACTTCATGGCTCCGCTGTCAAAATCGGCAAGTTTGGCAATTTCCGCAAATCGTGATGAGTTGGTATTCCCGGCATCAAGCACAAGATCCGCAAAAGCCGAAAGAGACAGAAGATCCCTTCAAACCCTAATTGTTCCTTTCCTTGAGGCGCTGGTTGATGATTACGAAAGCGGAAAAGCGACAACGGCTTGCTCGGTGGATTCGAGGGACCTTGATCGTCGCCACCCTACCGATCCTATCCATTCCGGCAGGTTGCAACCGCGCCCATTATCGCCAGCGAGCTGATCAAGAAGTTTGTGAGTTGGTGAACGAAAAAGTGGTGGATGCTTCCGCGCCTGCCATCCCAAGCGTGCAGATGCGGCGGGAGTCGCGAATGTTCGATCCGTTCAATCCAGATCGGCCTCCCATGCCCGAGGACGACGATGTAGCGCATCAGTACATGAAGGTGCTCAACGGAAAAAAGCACTATCCGCTTTGGGATGTGAATGGAAAGACGAACACGGCAGAGAATCCTGTTTGGTGGCAGTATCTTCCACTGGATGAACGCGGTGTTCTCGTTCTTGATGCCAATGCAGCCGTCCGATTGGCAACCTTGCACAACACCACTTATCAGCAGGAAATCGAGACGCTCTATCTATCAGCGCTCGACGTAAGCACCGAAAGATTCTTTCTTGGGAATCAGCTTTTCGCAGGTTATAGTGCGGCATACACCGCAGACGGAAAGCTGCGCCGAGGCGGGGGTGGCAATAGCAGTTCGACCCTTAGCAATGGCGTGTTTTCACGAGGAGCGCGAGGGATTGCTCTCCAACGTCAGTTCACAAACGGCGCCGAAATGATTGTTGGTTTGGCGAACTCGCTCACTTGGCAGCTTGCAGGTCCCGATACGCAAACCGCCACCACAGTGATTGACTTCAGCTTTATCCAACCACTCTTGCGAGGCGGTGGTCGAGATGTTGTGATGGAACGGCTGACCCTCGCCGAACGAACCCTGTTGTACAATGTGCGGGCTTTTGAACGATACCGCACAGGATTCTATCTAAACGTGACAGTCGGGCGTAATAATGATGCTGGTCCGACTCGACGCGGTGGTTTGTTCGGCGGTGCTGGTTTGCAAGGCTTCACGGGGTTGGGTGGCGGATTCGGTACGGTCGGAAACGTGCAGAACAACGCAGGGGCTGGATTTGGTGGTGGTGGAGCGGTTCCTCAGGTCGGTGGCTTCCTCGGGTTGGTGCAAAACCAGCTCCAAATTCGGAACGCAGAGGAAAACGTAGCCCGTCTTCGCGACAACCTTGCGAGATTCGAAGACACACTCCGAGAGCAGCTGACGATTATCCCGGCTTCCCAAGACGCGATCCCGAGTCAACAGTTGCAAGTCGCGCAAGCACGGCAAGCATTGATCTCTGCGCAAGCGACGCTGTTGCAGTCACGATTCAGCTATGAGAACTCACTCGACAACTTTAAGGGAACACTCGGGCTGCCCCCTTATGTTTGCATCGAGATCAAAGACCCGATCTTGGACCAATTCAACTTGATCAGCGTCAATCTGCGTGATCGACGGGCCCAGATAGGGGATTTACGTGAAGACATCGGGGACGCGAATACAATTATTCTGGAAGAAAGTGTTATCGAAACAGACAAGTCCACTGGCGATAAGTTCCGGACGCTTGTTTGGTCCGATACGACAGCGCAGGCGATCAGCGAAATTCGCAATCGAATTGAGCGGCTTCAAAATCTCCGCATGATCATCTTGCAACAAGACATCCAAGAGATTCGCACCGATCTTGCTCGATTGAGGGAGGTTCTACCGGAGCGGGAACGTTCGCTCGCCAGGCTTCGTGAGATGTACGAGCAAGAGCGAAACACCGTTTGTGCATTGTTACCCACCGATTCACTCGACATGGCATTGCTCGAATCCACGGATCTCCCAAGTCTTCCGGATTCGTTGCAAGCTGAGTTGGACAAAATCGAAAATCGCTTCCTGCAGCGGGAAGAGATTCTCAAGAAGATCGACTCCGACATGCAAAGCGTTCTGGCTTCGGGACAGCAACAGGACAAACGCAAGCAGTACGAAACGCTTCGTGATCAAGCGATTCTGCCGAGCCAATCGTTGCTAGCCGAGTTTGCGGAAGATGCCTTGTCGTTGCAGGTGCTTCAGGCGCGAGCAAGAGTCGAAAGCGTTATTCTTCCTGAGGTGGATATCGCTCCCGAAGAAGCTGTCGAAATCGCTCGGGTGAATCGACTGGACTGGATGAACAGTCGTGCTTCGCTGGTAGACTCGTGGCGGGCCATCGAGATTGTAGCGGACAATTTGGAGAGCACGCTCGATGTTGTATTTAGTGGCGACATTCAAAACGCGAACGATAATCCGTTATCTCTGCGTGGCAAAACCGGGCGGCTTCGAGCCGGATTGCAATGGGACTCGCCTCTCACTCGAATGCAGGAACGAAATCAATACCGTCAAGTATTGATCGAATACCAACAGGCAAAACGCAATTACTACCGATACGAAGACGCCGTCTGGCAGCAGCTGCGAAGCGAGATCCGAAACCTGCGTTACAACCAGTACAATTTTGAATTGCAACGCTACGCCGTTCGGATCGCCGCCCAACAGATCATCATCAACGAAGACCTTCGACTGATTCGGGAAAATTTAAGTCTCGCTTCCGGTCCAACTGCAGCCCGGGACAGTGTTTCAGCCCTCCAAGACTTGCTCAATGCTCAAAACACATTCCTAGGTGTATGGGTCTTTTACGAGGCTCAGCGTCGGAACTTGGATCAGGACTTAGGAACCATCCGAGTGGATGGTGAGAATATCTGGGTTGATCCAGGCCCGATCACATCGGAAATGTACGGATTTCCTCGAGCGACTCCGGAAGTTATCCTCGAGCAAGAAACCCAAACCGCCAAGCCTTGGGGAGGCGGTGAAATCTTGCCCGTATCGGCCAGTGTGGCTCCTTCTGATACCTTGTACCGTCCCGATAACAGATCCGCTAACGAGCCTCTGAGCGCGGGCGTGCAAGTCGCACCGCAGGTGCAGCTTCGTTAGGAAGTGACTGGGGATCCCTTCGCTTTGGGCCTTAAGCGAATAGCTTAGCGATGGGGATTCCCCCGTCGGTGATAGGAACGGGTCGATCGCCATCGAATAAGTTCTTCGACGGATCGATTTGCAAGGCTGCGCAGATAGTCGCAAAAAAGTTGGGGACGCTTACAGGACTGGAAACGATCTTCTTGGAGAACTCATCCGTTTCTCCGTATGCGCCGCAATGTTGGAGGCCTCCCCCAGCTAGTACGCACGTGAACGCCTTCCCTTGATGTCCACGTCCGCCGCCGCTATCGAACTCTGGCGGCCTCCCGAATTCGGTCGTGATAACAACCAGCGTTTTATCGAGGAGTCGTTTCTCGTTCAAGTCGTGAAGGAGCGCCCCCATCGATTGCCCCAATTCACGTATCAAAGCGTGCTGTTGCAGAATTCCTTCGTTATGCACATCCCAACCTGCGCCGTTTAGAAAATTCAAGTTGTGGGAGACTTCGACAAATCGTACCCCGCGCTCGATCAGACGACGACCGAGTAAGCAACGCTGTCCAAATTCGCTCCCATACCTATTTCGCAGGGCATCAGGTTCTTTCGCCAGATCGAAGGTCGACATGAAATCCGGACTGCTCAGTTTGCGACTCTGCATCATGGCGGCTTCATATTGCCGCACTTTACTGGCAGTTTCAACGCTGTCTGATAGGTGGTTCGAAGCGGAACGGACAAGATTCTGCATGCGCGATCGCCGTGCTTCTCGATCGGTCGTCACCTCGGGAGGACGGGATAGACCCGATGGTCCTTTGCTCGTGTCGGTCAAGTACAAGTAACCACTGGATGCACCTAGGAATCCGGGTCCTCGCGTCGGGTTGGGATAACCGATCAAGACGTACGGAGGGGCAAGATCGCTCGCAGCCCCGCGCTCGTGTGCGATGATCGAGCCGATCGAAGGATAGATAACCGTGTTGGTAACGGGCCGCCCCGTGTGCATGCGATTCGTCGCCGCGGCGTGCTCGTCGATGACCTCGTGATGAACCGTTCGGACCGCCGTGATGCGATCCATCCAAGGTGCAATGTCGGCCAAATGCTCGCAGACCTTTACATTAGGAACAGCCGTCTCAATGGCGTCGTAATAGGAACCAGGTTTCTTTCCCTTGGGATCTCCCTTGGCCTTCGGATCGAACGTGTCGATTTGGCCCATTCCTCCACCGAGCCAGATGGAAATGACATGTTCTGTCTTGCCAAACGGCATCGCGGAACCGCCCTGAGACAATGCACGGGCGACTCGAGTAGGACCAAACGCTTGCATCGCGCAGGTCGCGGCGGTACCAATCGTGGCCATGGCAGAGCGACGGTGCATGAATGGGGAAGGAAACTGCATGTTTCACCTTAAGGTTGATTACGGATACCAAACCAATTCGGGCTGATTGACCAAAGTCCAGAGAAAATCTTCGTAGACCTCTCGCCACGAAGTGCTGAGTCGCGGATCGACCGACGGGCCCTCCACGACTCTGCGTTCATGCTCTAGTTGGATGGACGATGTTTCAGGGACGAGGTGGTTAAACCAAGTGACGAGAGGGAGTGGTTTCGGCGCTTCAGGCCTTGGGGAATCAAGGGAAATCACGCGTCCATCAAATCCCTGGGCGAGCTCACCGGCTAGAGCGGTACGTTCCTCGGGAGTGGGTAATCGATTGAGGATACGAAGGTACCAGGTATCGACGAGTTCTTCGGGTGACCTAGCTTCGATCGCGATTCGCGATACGGGACTGTTCCATGCAGATCGTGTTAGATTCTTCACCATGACGCCGTTGGCGATCATGCCAGGCTGAAGTAGATTCGCATCGTGATCCCGTTGGCTAATAGGTTTTTGCCGCGAGCCCGTCCAACCAAACGCCTCCAGCACATCGACGATCGCTGCAGCTCGTGGCAAAGACAAACTCGGTCGATCGCGCTCATTGTTCAAGCTTGTGAACATCCACGCTCTCGTGGGAACACCGAGAGTCTGACGCTGTCCAAGTGTCCGTTGTCCGTCATGAACGAAGGTCAATTCTTCGCTGTCGATCGGGAGCTCAAAAGAGTGGTGCAAGGCGTCCACGATTTGTTCTGCAGACAGTCGCCGTTGATCCGGAGCAAGAAAGAATCGTTCCGCCGGCGCGGCTTCATGGTTGCTGCTAACCGCTTGTCGCTGGTAGGCATCTGAAAGCATGATCTCTTTCACGACTTCCCGCCAATCGTATTCGGATTGCACCAATCGGTTCGCGAGCCAGTCGAGTAGTTCGGGGTGGCTGGGTTCCTTGCCTTCCCAATCGTCAGCGGGTTCGACCAACCCGGCGCCCATCAATCGCATCCAAATGCGATTCACGAAGACCCGGGGGAAACGTTTGTTTTGAGGTGCGGTCACGATCGCTGCCAAGAGGTCTCGGGAGTCGTCCGAATCGAATTGCCAACCGCGGCAATCCGACGCTTGCGGTAACCCCTGATCAGGACCGAAGGGCCAATCACGTGCGATCGATTCATCAGGCCGGAGCGTCACTTTGATCAAAGACTCTCGCCCCTTCTTTTCAAAGAAAGCATCGGGAACCCGACTTGTCTTTGGTACCGTTGTCGCTTTCCGATCTAGCATGGCGGCCAATGCGTAGAGGTCGCGTTGTTTCGTGCTGTGATAGGGTGAATCGTGACATCGAGCGCATTGCAGATCGATTCCAAGGAATGCCGACGAGATGATCCCTGCTTTGGCAGCCATGGGGGAATCTGATTCACCAGCCAGAGCGAACGCGGCACTCCCTCCGGTTTGACTGCTACCTCGCATCAAGATCAATTCCGTGACCATGCGATCCAGAGGCTTTTGATCCACAAGGGCCTCGTAAAGGAACCAACGAAATGGGCCGGTGCTTCCCATCGATTGATTCAGGAGGGTTGGGTTCTCCGCCAAGAGATCTTGCCAAAAACTCATCCAATGATCGGCAAAGCGAGGATCCCTCATGTAGCGTTCGACCGCTGCTTTTCTCTTGTTAGGGTTGGAATCGGCCAAAAACTGTTGGATCTCCGACGGACTTGGGGGCAAGCCGATCGTATCGAAGGAAGCACGCCGTAGAAACACGAGATCGGATATCTTTTCCGACGGAGTCAACTCCGTTTCATTTCGAACCATCGGAGGCCAGTGGGCCCCATTGTTTATCCAACCACGGAGCACTTGAATCTGCTCTTCCGACAACTTCGATTCTGTTGGCGGCATGGAACCGGATTCGATTTGAAGGATCAGTTCACTTTCATCGGCATTGCCGGGTTTGACCGCTGCATTTTCGGACTCTCCCGCCTTCAATGCATCCTCGCGTGCGTGCAGTCGCAAGCCTCCTTTGTCTTTGTCCCCATGGCATCGAAAGCAATGATCTCGAAGAATTGGAAGGACTTTGTTGTGAAACTCGCTCGAAAGCTCTTTGTCGGTCGTCTGCGACTCCTTCCAAACAGATTCGATTTTCGCATGGAGATACCGATCGATCGGATGGCTCGCTTCGGGCGTCAATCGTCGTTCGAAGGAAGGCAAGTTCGCTGTCGAAGAAAAGAGCGCGCTGGCAATCTTTTTGGACTCTCCATGGCGATGGCTCCAATACGCATCTTGCGATTTCGCGCGCTCTCGTCGATTCAGCTGATCGATATGCCGAATCTCTTGCGCCTGTTGCTGGCGAATCGGTGCAACAGATTGTTCTGTCAATGGAACCTGGAGGCTATTGTTCGGAGTGAGGAGATAAAGCATCTCGCCGCCGATTGGTTCGATTGCAACCAGGATCTCCCC
The DNA here is from genome assembly GCF_001610875.1 of Pirellula sp. SH-Sr6A. Taxonomy (NCBI): domain Bacteria; kingdom Pseudomonadati; phylum Planctomycetota; class Planctomycetia; order Pirellulales; family Pirellulaceae; genus Pirellula; species Pirellula sp. SH-Sr6A. Next base: position 914,849 of record NZ_CP011272.1, read on the forward strand.
CGTTTCGGTACGTTGCCCTGGGCCACCGACAATTGTTTCGAAGATAACGCGAAAGGGTGACGCGATCGCCGACGCATCGGTAGCCTCTACTTGAAATTTCCCGAACGCTTCTTGCTGATGATAACCTGGCGGGAGAACTCCCTCGTAGGGACCAGTCGCGACCGGGGTAATGGCTTGTTCGCCATCGACCGATTTTCGATCGACCGGACCGGTTCTCGCTACGATTTCATCCTGTATCCATAGCCGGGATAATCCGCGGGCGCGGATCCACACACGGTAATCGCCTGGTGGAAGGCGTACGTCGCCCGCAGCCCGAAGCAGCAATGGAGATTTCCAATCGTCTCGTATCCCCCAATCGTCGTAGTATTGCGGGATTTGCTTGAGAAAGAACGTGTCACTGGTCCAAGTCGTCGATGCACTTGGAAAGGTTTCCCCTTCGTTGAGCCACCGGTTTGCTTTCGGAAGGGTTTGATGCAAGGAGAATTGGACTTTGCCGGCGGGAAGTTCGCCGACTTCCGCGACTACTTCCGGAGCGAGGGTCGATTTCCTGGGGCCACCTAGTCGTTGAAATTTCCCGGCGACTTGTGCATCGGTGAATGCGCTCCGGTACAACGCGATTCCATCGAGAAGTCCGACGTACTGATTTCCGACGGAGGCGGTGCCGACCCATACATCGTCATCATCCTCAATCGGTGGCAATTTCGTTTTCCCTCCCATATCCCACTTGCCATCGGTGGGTTGGCCATCGATCCAACCTCGCACGCTATCAGGCTCACCGAACCGATAGGTAACGGCGATATGGTGCCAGCCCGTGTTGGGTTCGAACGCGAGATTAGAAGTCCACCGATGCCAGTGGGAACTGTTTGCGCTTTGTCCTGTCGAGAAGAGGAAACTCAAACGGTATTCGCCTTGTTCGGCCACCAGTCGCAGCGCCCAATTTTGATTGTCTTTCGCAAATTTTGGATTCCCGGTACGCCCCTTCCCTACCACCATCATTGGGGACGTTTTGCTGTTGGGATCCGGTTGCACCCAAGCTTCGATGGACAGGCGATCATCATTTCCAAAATCCAAGCGGCTCGCTTTCCCTGTATCAGCGATGATCAGATGCGCCCCGCCCGGTTGGAAGCGAATGGCATGATTGTTGGGCGAGAAATCGGGAAACTCGGGGGGGCGAGGTCCCTCTTGATCGCGGATCAAGCTCCCTTTTTCGGTCCAAGAAATCGTTGTTTCCGATTCGAAATCAAGGCGAACGACGGGATTGGATTCTTCGCTTTGCTTGGCGTCTTGCGCTCCCCCTGCCCCTGGAGAAAAACAACAGAATATGGCGAGAGCGCAAGCAGCCCATCGTGTCCAACATTCGTGCGGAGGGAGAGATCGATTCATGGGACCAGGCGGGAGGGTGGGGGAGGATACCTGATAGTGGGTCCCTTATTTTAAGCGGTAATCCCCTTCACGTCTGCGGAGATTCGACAAATCGAGCAGATTGCGTCTTACGACTTGACGAGAAGATTGACGATCGCGGTAAATCCGTGGACCAAGTTTTGGTTAGCCATCGGACCAAATTCGCCAGCCGCGAACATCCCGGCAATTGGAAGATCTGGAAATTGCCTATCGACAGACAAAGCGTCATGATTCGCGGCCGAAAACATCCGAGTGCCCCGCCCGTTGCAGGTAAAGAGCAATGCGGCTTCCGGGGCGAGATGCCCTATCGCGGACTTGGAGAGCAAATGCTGGAGATCGGCATCAGCTGCCTCGGAATCGCGAACATGAAACCGGACCGTTTGTCCCACTTGAAATCGATCGGTGACGACTAGTCCCTGATTGCTCGAATCCACTCCTTGGACAGCGCGGATCAGAAACTCGCCATGGGAAAATGTGGTGCGATACTCGCTGATGGCCCGACCCATCATCAGACTGTTGGACATCATCTGTTGCTCCCTTTGCGGAAGCTGGGCATACATGTCGCGCAGTTGGAGCATCGCAGGCTTTCCCCCCAGTTCGACTACCGTTTGTCCTTCCATTGCTGTGATGATAAAGGGATCGCCAACCGGTCGACATCCTTGGCTGATGACACTGTGCCAATGCCACCCTGGAGGCAACGTCATTGCCACGGCACCTCGAACTGTCACCTTATCACCGGCCAGCAGCAAATTCGGAGCTTGCCAATTCGAACTGCTGCAGTAACCGCCGAGAATGGGAACAACGGCGTCGCTCGGGTGGAATCGCTCGTACTCCAGCACGTCTGCTAACAGTTCAACCGAAAACGAAACAGGGCACGCGATGGTAAGGAGACCACGATGGCTATTTGCAATCAGCTCCTCCGTGACTCCCATCACAGAAGGTCCGTCGGGGGTCCTCAAGCACTCCAACTCATAGATGTTGGGACGCTCGTGCCATCCCGAGATCAGGAGCACGGTCGCGGCGGATTGGCCCTCGAGTTCGCATCGCTTGCCCACCAAACTTTCGGCAGATCCGCCGAACACCGGAACCCCCGGTGCTAAATCGAACCAAAGCGAGAGGATGTCGTCTCCTTTGTCTGCAATCGAGTCGCCACTTAAAAAGACGAATGCAAAATCGATTGGATCGCGCATCCCCTCCGATGCTCGTTCAAACGCCGTGCGAAGCGAAACGAGAATCGAGGCACTCGAGGCGATCCCACAAGAGCTTGGCATTGTGATCGCCTACGCCGAAACGATGGAATTCAAGTCGCGGTCGAATTGCCCACGCGTCATCACTTCGTCCGCTCCACTGGCTTCCGCGTCGTGCAATCGCTGAATATCCACGTGGGGCCCAAATGCAATGACTTTGGCGTTCGGAAAGCGATTTTTCAAAAGCGGAATGGCGGTCTCCAATTCGATCGATAGGAGGGACAAGTCCACGAAAGCGAGCTTAACCGATACGCTGTCAGCACATCGTTCTACGAGCTTCTCTACCGAACGGTCCGCGACGAGACTCCTGCTAGCCGCTTTAACTGCCCCACTGACACGGGACTGAAACATCAAATCATTTGTCAACATTACAACCACAGCATTTTCTCCAGAGGCGCGGGGCATTGTATCGAATAACAGGACTTCGCGTCAAAGCGGTCGATCGAGTTTCCAACGGCCGAATTCGAAGAATCCTATTCGACGACCAGAGAAATCCCCCGGTGATCTGAATTTTTCGGTCGATGCAAGAGCCCTCGATACTTCACCTGCAGATCCTTGCTCACCAAGGCGTGGTCGATCGGTATTCCCATCGGACCAAGTACAGACGGCCAACTGGCGTATAACCCTCGCCCCACTCGGCTATCTACCAAGTCCGCGTTCTGCAAGAGCCGTTGGAAGGGGTAAGACCACGGTGTTATGTTGAGGTCCCCCAAGACAATAGCGCGACCGTTCTTGCTGCGTACCCAATCGCCGATGGCGGACAATTGGGTGTTGCGATCCCAGGTACGGGATGGATCTAGCGTCGGGGAGAAAGTATGAACCGCCAGCAGTGAAAGGGGGAGCACCCCCTGGGGTTGTGGGATCGTGACCTCCATGGCCGGAACGGAAAGTCCGGCAAGGTCCAGCATTGCGATGGTTGTACCTGGAACTTTGCTGAAAACTCCCATGCCTTTCGCACCGAGCAATTTCCACTCGCAATACGGGTATTCAACCGCCAATTTCTGGGCGTACGATTCGTGGAGCGAGCTAAGCTCGATCAAAACAATCACATCCGGATGGAATGCTCGAAGCGACTCTTCGAATTCAGTCAAATCGGAGTTCTCCATCAGGACATTCCAAGACGCAATGCGTGTACCTGACAAGCGAGAATCGTTCTCCGCGAATGGAATTGCCTCCCAGGGCTTTGCGAAGACGAAAAACATTACGCTGCACCCAACCACTGGAATCAATCGAACAGCAAATGCTCTCCGGGTTTCCCTATCCGCCTTCCGCATGCACCACAAGATGAGGGGGATAGCCACCCATGCCCCCCAGAACAAATGCCATGTCGTGTGTGTGAACAAGTCGAGCCATGGGTGCCATCGACTCGTAAGCATTCCCATCAGTCCAATGGCACAAATCATCGCTGTCGCCCCAGCCTCCTGCAAGCAGATTTTCGAGACAGTCGATAGCGGCGACGGTGGCATGGCGAGGACCTTCGTTGATGGAATTACGTCACTGACATGGCGGGGACTGATTCCGAATCTACGAGAGGCGTCGAATCCAAGGTTCTCCTGACAATCTCACCCGCAGGTTCCGTTTTACGGTGGGCGGCAGCAATGATCACGTAAAGTGCAGGCACGACAAACAACGTAAAAAGGGACCCGATTGCCATGCCGACAACGAGGACAATACCGATGCTATTGCGAGCCTCAGCGCCCGGCCCCGTGACGAATACGAGTGGCAAGTGACCGAGGACGGTCGCCGCTGAAGTCATCAAAACGGGCCGCAAACGTGTTCGGGCTGCTTCCAATGCTGCAGCTCGCTTCGCCAGCCCCTGCTCTTGAAGATGGTTGGCGAACTCCACAATCAAGATTCCGTTTTTGGCGACAAGACCTACCAAGGTGATCAATCCGACTTGAGAGTAAATATTGATCGTCGTCAGACCGAGGTACGTAATCGAAAGGGAGGCGGAGATAGCGAGAGGCACCGAACCGATGAGAACGATAAGGGGATCGCGGAAGGATTTGAACTGTGCGGCCAGCACCAAGTAAATCAACACCAGGGCGATCCCCAGCGTGACCGTTAGGGCGGAGCCTTCTTGACGAATCTGACGCGACTCACCGGCATAATCGAGACTCGCATCGTCCCCAGCCGCATCGCGCACGATGTTCTCCATGGTTCGCAATCCCTCCTCTTTCGTGAAAGGGGGAATCATCACCGCATTGAACTTCAGTGCAGTTTGTTGTTGGAATCGACTTAAAACGCGTGGGGCCGTCTTGGGTTCGATGCTAGCGAAAGTTGAGACAGGAATAAGCTGTCCGTTTGGGGTCCGAATCTTGATATCCATCAATTCGTTTGTCGATTTACGGTCTTCATCGGCCAATTGCGGGATGACTTGATAGGATCGATTGAAGTGATTGAACCGATTGACGTATCCACCTCCCAGCAAGACGCCGAGCTCTTGAGCGATGGCAGCCAAATCTAGCTTCAGGTCAGCAACCTTTTCTCGATCGACGACCACTTGGGCTTGGGGAAGATCCACTTTCAAGTCTGGATCCACAAACAAAAACATGTTGGATTCCATTGCTTTCTGCACAATGTTCGAGGAGAGCTCGATCATACGCGAAAGCTCCAGATCCCCTTTAAGAATGACCTCAACGTCGAAATTTCCCGCGCCGGGAAGCGGGGGCATGAGGATCGGAAGGGGTCGAAGTCCAGGGACTTGTGAAGCAAGATAGTAGACTTCTCCGAACATTTCCTGCGTGCTGCGTTGCCCATGCTCTTTTCGCTCGTGCCAGTCATGGGTGATCACGCCACCGAAACCGCTGTTCGATCCGATGACGGCCCACATATAGTCCGTCTCAGGGGATTTATCAAATTGAGTTGCCAACTGGGTTGCCCACTGGGTGGTGCTCTTCAAAGTCGAGTCAGGCGACGCTTGGAGCATGACTCCAATCGCTCCTTGATCTTCGATCGGCGCCAATTCTTTTCCGGACCGCTGATAAAAGGGAACCGCCGCCATTCCCAAGACGATCGTGAGCAAAGCAATAGTCCAACGGATGCCGAGGACCCGTTCGAGGATAACACCGTAAGCGGCTTGCACACGGTCGAACAGCCAGTTTACCTTTCGCGTCAACCAGGGCTCTTTCCCAGATGCACTTAGCATCACCGCGCTCATAACCGGTGACAGAGTTACTGCGACGATACCTGACAAGAGCACAGCCGCGGCAAGGGTGAACGCGAATTCTCGGAAGAGCATCCCCGTCAATCCACCTTGAAAGCCAATCGGGGCATAAACCACGGCCAGCGTGATCGTCATGGCGATGATCGGCCCTACCAGTTCTCTGGCCCCCACGATGGCGGCATCGAATTTACCGAGCCCCTCCTGGATGTGTCGCTGCACATTTTCGACCACGACGATGGCATCGTCGACTACCAAGCCCACTGCGAGCACGATCGCTAACAACGTGAGAAGATTGAGTGAGAAGCCCATCAAGTACATCAATATGGATGCGCCGATGAGAGAAACAGGCATCGCGACCAAAGGGACAATGGCGGTGCGAATGGAACCCATGAAAAGAAAAACAACGATCCCCACGATGCAAATCGTTTCAATCAGGGTCTGAGAAATCTCGTAAAGTGAGTCCCGCATAAATTTCGTGGCGTCGAAAGCCAGTTGCATATCAATATGCTTGGGGAGCGACGGTCTCAGCTTTTCCATCGAGGCATTCAGTTGATTTGCCACCTCGATTTCATTGATTCCCGGCAATGGCCAAACCGAAAGATAGACCGCTTCACGCCCGCGATACATGGCGACCATATTGGGTTCCTCCGACCCAAATTCCACGCGAGCCACATCCCGGAGCCGCACCACAGCGCCATCGTTTTGCCAGACGATCAAGTCCTCGAACTCTTCCACCGTCTTTAAATCCGTGTCTGTTAGCAAATCGACTTGCACGGAGTCGTTTTTCACTCGCCCGATCGCTGCGAGGTAATTGTTTCGCCTCAAGGCACCATAGACGTCGCCGGGCGTAAGGTTCAATTCGGATAATCGCGAAGGAGAAATCCAAATTCTCATCGCCGGAATTCTTCCTCCTTCGACGCCGACTCGCTGGACTCCCGATATGGTCGAAAACTGAGGTTGAACCGTTCGCATGAGATAATCTGTCAGCGCTGGTATCTCATACTCGTCCGATGTGAAGCTTAGATAGAAGGACGCGTAAGGACGATCCGCCCGTTGAATCTCGACGACCGATGGTTCCGATTCTTCGGGGAGCTCGCGTCGTACCTGTTGAAGTCTCGCATTGACCTCGGATAAGGCAGCTGTTGCGCTGTGATTCAATTTCAACCGGATCGTAATAGTGCTGATCCCTGCAACGCTGGACGACTCGATGAAATCGACACCCGCAATCGAAGAAACTGCCTTCTCAATGGGGGTGGTAAGGAACCCGCGAATCGTTTCGGCACTGGCGCCGATATAGACCGTGGTGATCTGGATCGAAGTGCTTTCAAGCTTTGGGAATTGTTGAACCGGCAACGACTGTGCGGTGCGTATTCCAATCAATACCAAGATCAAGTTGACAACGATCGCCAAGACAGGGTGGCGGATAAACAAATCCGTTAGGTTTTTCATGGTGCTGCGACCTCTTCTGGCTTTGGCATAACCCAAAGAGCGGGGCGGATTTTAAATGAACCATCCGAGACGACCGTTTCGCCTGCTTCGAGTCCGCGGAGAATCGTAACAAAGCCATCGATCGAACGTCCGGGCTGCACGCTCCGCATTTTTGCTCGTTGCTTCTCGGGCTCTTTCTCATCGGGCTCGGTTGTGAAGACATAAGGGCCCGTAGGAGCACTTCTCAATGCAGAATAAGGAATCTTGACCGCAGGAATCAGGGGCCCGTAAGCCATTTCTACTTTGACTGAGTCGTTTGGTTGAAGGCTTTCCGGTGGATCCTTAAGCAGACAACGAGCCAAGACATTTCGAGTGATTTTGTCCGCTTGGGAATCGATGGCGATGATCGATGCTGGGAGCGGTTTATCGAAATGGATGAGCTGGACCACATCCCCGTTTCGCACGTAATCGGCCACCGACTGAGGCATCATGAAATCAACGTAAACCGCAGCTTCGGTCCCTTGCAACATGGTGATCACGGTACCCTCTGGCATGTACTGACCAGGTTGCAAATCGAACAGTCCCGCTTTGGCGTCAAAGGGAGCTCTCAGGGTTTTTTTCGCAATGATGGCTTCGAGCCGCGAGACTTCTGCGTTGGCTTGCTGAAGGAGTGCATTGGCCTGCTCGAATTCCAATTCGCTAATCGCTTTAGCCTGCCATGCTTGTTTCGAGCGTTCGTAGGTCGATTGCGCGATACCGAGCGCAGCCTTCGCACTCTCCAGTTGGGCGTCTTCCACCCGAGTGTCGAGTTTGACTAGGACCTGATCCTTTCGAACCGTTTCTCCCGGCTTGAAATTCACTTCGCTTACCGTTCCTACCAACTCGGTTCGCAATTGAATGTACTGGGTTGCCAGGACGGTACCAATCGCCGTTGCGGAAGCCCGCGTCTCCACCACCTCTGCTTTGGAAAAAGAGACAATTTCAGGAGACTCGGCGGGAGGTTGGATCGGTTGCGAATCCATACGATGTCGCATGTAGACGATGAGCCCTACCGAGCCACCCACTGCCGCGATCAACAAGATCGACGCGATGATGTTGGTCCAAATTGACCGCATGCTGATCCCTCAAACCACTCCGACTCCATGCGTCGGCTGGTTTCTAAACTAAGCGAAAAGAAAAGAGGGCCCCGGACGATCCCGAGCCCCTTGCACTATTGGTCGACTGACGATCTCGAAAATCGACAAGGTCACCAATAGTATACTCACCGGTGTAATCTTCCTACTCCCATGCCCTGGAATAAATGACTATGGTCCGGGCGTCAGGGGACAAGGTGCCCCATGACTAGTGAGGGACGGAGGGGTCGCTAGGTTCGGAAGCCTGCCTGAGATAATTGACGGGCTGGAATTTATTCTCGCTACAAAAGCTCTAAGACTTTGTCCGTAATAGCGATCGTTCCCAACGTGGAGGATCCTTTGGGAGCAAGGTCCGCCGTTCGGTACCCGGCTGCGAGAACTTTTTTCACCGCCGCTTCAATATCGGCGGCTTCCGCATCCAATTGGAGGGAGTGTCGTAGCAACATGGCCGCCGCAAGGATTGTTGCAAGGGGATTTGCTATTCCCTTGCCGGCGATATCTGGAGCGCTACCGTGAATGGGTTCGTAAAGACCAGGACCATCGGATCCGAGCGAGGCACTCGGCAACATGCCGAGGGATCCCGGAAGCATTGAGGCTTCATCGGTAAGAATATCGCCGAACATGTTGCTGGTGACAACGACGTCAAAGCTCTTGGGGCGGCTCAGCAAATGCATCGCCATCGAATCCACCAGTACGACCTCATACTCCAGGTCCGAAAACTCATCCTTCATCATTTTTGCGGTGACTCGGCGCCACAAACGGGATGCTTCGAGGACGTTCGCCTTATCGACCATCGTCAGTTTGCCCTTTCGCTTCCGAGCTGCTAGGGCCGCCATGCGCACAATTCGCTCCACCTCCTTGGTGGTGTAAACGGCAGTGCTGTAGGCTCGCTGCTGTCCGTCCGCTAACTCCTCGGTTCCCGAAGGCCCGAAATAGAGACCGCCGGTCAACTCTCGGAAAAAGAGAATATCGGTCCCTTCGATAATCTCTCGCTTGAGCGGCGAGGAGTCGAGCAATTCGTCAAAGGTGACGATCGGGCGAAGGTTCGCAAACAAGCCGAGTTCTTTGCGGATGCGAAGCAAACCGGCTTCGGGACGAGTTTTTGCATTCGGATCGTCCCACTTCGGTCCCCCCACTGCCCCCAGCAAGATCGCATCGGAAGCTTTGCAGGCGTCGATCGTGTCCTGTGGTAACGGATCTCCCGTTTCGTCGATTGCGATCCCACCGATTCGCTTGGAATCGAACAGAAACGTGTGACCAAACTTCTTGGCGACAGCGTCCAGGACGCGGACAGCTTGCGAGGTGACTTCAGGGCCGATCCCGTCTCCAGGAAGTAAAACGATCTTAGCTTTCACAAGAGTGCTTTCTAGGCAATTCGAACAGATGGATGACAGATGGAAAGTGGAAAACAGCGACTGCTAGGAGCGGCAGCGTTCGTGGTTCAATGATAACCATGCACCATTCTTGGCACTGCTTTCGACACACTGCTGAATGAAGAACATCCCCTCCACCCCGTCGTGCACATTAGGGTACAACGTATCGCGCCGTTCGATGGATTTGCCAGTCTCGACTTCAACCATTGCATCAAAGGCGGCGCAATAGATGTTTGCAAAAGCCTCGAAGAAGGCTTCAGGGTGTCCGCTGGGGAGACGGCATGCTCCACGACCACTGGCATTCATGTGCGGCGCGTTTGGATCCCGTGTGTAGAGTCGATGCGGTTGTCCATTTTGACGAACGATCATCACATTGGGTTCTTCCTGTCGCCACGAGAGCGAGCCCTTGGTCCCGTCGATCTCGATCGAAAGGTCGTTCTCGCGTCCATGGCTGATTTGGCTCGCAGTCACGGTTCCCAGTGCTCCATTCTGATACTTGACCACCGCAGTGCCGTAATCATCCAGTTTGCGACCCGGCTCAAAGGCCTTCAAGTGGCAGCTGATTTCCGCAGGGAGTAGCCCCGACATATAACGTCCCAAGTTGTACGCGTGGGTCGCGATATCGCCGAAACAACCCGCTGCACCGCTTTGCTTGGGATCGGTTCGCCATGCGGCTTGCTTCTGGTCCTCGGATTCCAGACGAGTTCGCAACCATCCTTGGATGTACTGCACTCGAATCGCTTGAATCTCTCCAAGCTCCCCGCTTTGAATCATTTCACGAGCTTGGCGAACAAGCGGGTAGCCGGTGTAGTTATGGGTCAGTGCAAACACCGACTTGGAACGGTCAACAAGCTTTGCCAACTCTTCTGCCTGTGCCAGATCGAATGTCATCGGCTTGTCGCACACAACATGAAAGCCCGCTTCGAGCGCCGCTTTGGCGACGTCAAAGTGCATGTGGTTCGGAGTGGTCACTGAAACAAAATCGATTCGCTCCCCCTTTGGCTTCTTCGATTCCACCTCGAACATCTCTTGGTAAGAACCGTAGGCTCGCTCGCTACAAACATCGTAGTCGACGGCCGAAGCCTTCGATCGCTCGGGATTGCTGCTGAACGCGCCAGCCACGAGTGTCGCACGGTTATCGAGGCAAGCGGCGATGGAGTGGACTCGCCCGATGAATGAACCTTGGCCTCCTCCAACAAGCCCCATTTTGAACTTACGATTGAGAGGTCCGTTAGTCATTCTGCCATTCTCCTGAGGGTTGCGTGATGAAAAGGAAATCGCGACCTTGTCGCAGGGTGAGAAGTCTACCATAGACGCAACCGATTTCTAGCTAGCATGATTGACAACGACCTGCGTTCGACAAACAATGCGGCGACTGAAGGAACAGATTCAGCGGCAGGACGCCGCGTTTTCTCTTGCCCGTCCCTTGCATTGCTATGGCCAACTCCAATTCGGCGGCCAATTCTTCGGCGGTCCACCCATCTACAGATCCGATTCTTTCATTGAGATCGATCTACAAGTCCTTTGGCGGACGCGCGGTTCTACAAGATTTTTGCTTGGACATCGCACCCACGGAATGGGTCGTTTTCTTGGGTTCGAGCGGCAGCGGCAAATCGACCTTGCTCAAGATGGTTGCCGGACTCGAAGAACCTGACCGCGGCTCGATCCTGTTGCACGGGAAGGACGCCAAGCATTTTTCGCCGAGTAAACGGGACTGCGCTTTTTCTTTTCAGTCCCACGCTTGCTACGACCATTGGACGGTCAAGCAAAACCTGGAAAGCGTCATCGATCCACGAGTTGCCCACGATGCCGACTGGCTTATCGAGGCCTTCGAACTCCAGAAGCTCCTGATGAGTCGTCCACCTCAATTGTCCGGAGGGGAGTTAGGGCGCGTATCGCTCCTCCGTGCCTTGCTCAGCCCCAAACCTTTGCTGCTCCTCGACGAACCGTTGGCCCAATTGAATCCCAGGTTTCGTTCCCTAGCCAAAGCGGCGATCTCCAAGATCCATCGCACGCGGAATCGAACTACGCTTTACGTGACCCATGATCTTCATGAAGCCATGGTACTCGCGGATCGCATCGTCGTTCTGGAAGAGGGCCAGATCCAGTTCATTGGACCGCCACGCGTTATCTACGAGGAGCTTGTTTCGAAAGCGTCGGATTACGTTGCCGCGGGAGTGGGACATGATCAATTACTCGCTTGCGGTTCACGTCGCGTGCTCCCCACCGAATGGAAAATTCTCGCTCTCGAGTCCCCTACCACTGGCATCGTTACGTTTGACGATTCGTTTTCCATCCAAACGATGCACGGCGGAGAATCGCCAGTCGCCCAACCTTTTTCGTGCATGCATTCAGGCTTTTCGGTGACCGGTTGCCGATGGGCCGGTGGCTTTTGGGAGCTCGCTGTTTCCAATCCGAACCCGATAGTCTTTCATTTGGCCGACTCCCCATGGCTTCCCTCCTCTTTGAAACGGTTTCTCCGGGAATGGGAGGACGGGATTGAAACCCCGATATCACTTTGGGTTTCCCACCCAAACTAAACGAGATTGCCATTTGCCCTCGAGCATGTGAGATCGGTGAGTGCTCTGGCGTCCTCGATCCGAGATGGAGTAGATTTCCGAGTGAAGCGTAGCTGACGTTCGCCACGCTCGGATGTCCATCCAAGGTGCAAGAGTCATGTCGCAACGCTTTCCAGAATCCACTCTCCGCCTTGTTCCTGCATCTTTCCCAGTACTCCTTGGTACTCTCCTTTTGCTGGGCACGGGATGTTTTGGAAGTTCGTTCGCCTCGAAACGATGGGGCGGGAGCCAATTCGGGCAGGGTGACATCAATAGGCAAAAGGATCGCGCCGTTTACTTTGACCCTTACCCCCTCAACGATATTGGGCCGGAGGTCGTCGGTGGACGTCCCCGCGAATTCGCTCATCCCTTGCCGGAAGCCAAAAGGAATGAACTGAATCGCATCATTCCTAATCAGCAATTCTACCCCGTTGGGCCGTAAATCGATCGCAATATCGATCTTTCAATTTCTCCCCAGATTCATTAAAGTCGACGGCAAGTGAGCTCCGAGCGGATCGGATTTCTACATGATTCTTGCGGATGCAAGCACGGAGGCTGCGTCGATGAAAAAAGTATCTATCTATGCAATCGGTTCCTGGTTGAGTCTTCTCCCCGCGGTCGCATTCGCTGACGAAGGCTGTCCGACGCAATGCCCAAAGGATTGCAAACCTGAATCCAAGGCCTGCCCGTGCGTGACCGCCGAGCCCGCAGCAGATCAAACCGCTTGCGCGAGCGACCAAAAAGAGTCCGCGAAGGAAGACGAGACGTCCACCTTTTTGAGCAGGATCTCCAAGAGATTGATGGATCGTCCTCGTTTTCGCGTCACCCTTTCGGCCCAGATTAGCAAGCTCCCGGATACCGCAGAAAGCAAACTTGGTTCTGGGGTCCCTGCCGTTCAAGCAAAATGGGTCCAAGCATCGGAACAGAACTTAGCGGACGCCACCTCTGCCCCGATTCAGCAGCCATTCACCTTTTCCAGCTCTCTTTCTGAAGGACTGGACAAACTCGTCGATGGCGTGATCGAATGCGGACACAAAATCTGCACCGAAAGCAAGTGTGTCGTCGTCGAGGATGGGGAAACGCCTGCGGCTTCGGACGAAAACGCCCAAAGCGCCACCGAAGAACCGATCTTGATGGTTCCGGCGGCACCGCCAGCTCCCCCGGTAACCCACTTTGCTGGTATGGAATACGCTCAGCCCGAGGACGAACTGGATTTGATTCTTCAGCAAAGCGGCCTAAAGCAAATGGAAGTCCCCGTTTCCGCCAATCAATTTGTAAGGCTGTTGGTGGAGCGTGCTCATCTCGCCACGCGACTTGAGATGACGGAACAGCTAATGACGGAACGGAATGTTGCACTGGAGCAAATCCACGCTCTGGCCGAAAAGAACGCAACGCTCGTGGCCCAAGTCGCCGTTGCAGAAGTGAAGCAACAACTCGCAGAAACACTCCACGCACAATTAGCAGAAAAAGCCGAGAAGGCACTGAAGTTGGCGATGCAAAATGATCCCGCCGCTCCTATTGCGGAAAAGGATTCCAAGGTCATTCAAGACATCCAAGAAGACCTTTCCAACATTCGCAAACAAATCGGACTCTTGCGTCGACAAAGCCCGGTCCCCTTTGCACCGAGCTCTCTCGGTCAAACCATACAACCCTACAGACCGACCGGCAATCTGCTGATGATTCCAGTACCTCAAGAAGCAAAGTATCTCAGTGCGGAACCGGACTCCACACTGAAGTAATTCAAACGAAGCAAGGGCGATTGCCAAGCCGTTTGTGTCCTATCTCTCATTGAACGGACCGTTTCCAGGTCCGTTTGTCCCCTAAAACCATATCGGTCTTTCAATCAGACCGTCTTCGAGAGTCGATCATTCTATGCGATGGAAAACAATCCCCACTTGTTTGTTTGTATTCGTCATCGGTGCAGGCATTGGTTTTGCGCAAGAACCACAAAAGACTTCCGCGAACGGGGAACGCTCACTCTTGGTTCCCATTGAGAGCAAGCTGAATTCCAATTCGGGCAGTCAATCCGAACCAGCAACACCTGCCAAGCGCATACCAGCAAAACCGGTTTCCAATCCGGGAACGTCTCCTGCGCGACCTTCGAAAGACGGCGAAGGAATGCGGAAGGTCGAACGCAAAACGATCGTTGAAAATCCTAGTGAACAAAGCGGTGAAACCTATCTGATGCGCTATCGGTTTGAACCTGGCACTCGCGTTATTAGCGAAGTCGTTCACCTAGCAAAGACAAATACCAAGATCGATTCGACAGAACAGGATTCCAGTTCGAGAACTGTCTCCCACAAGGTTTGGGAGTTCCTCAAAGTGGAAGATGGAAAGATGACATTCGAGTATCGAATCACCGATATCGACATGTCTCAACGGATCGGCGGAGGGGCAGAGATTCGGTACACCTCAAGCCAAAAAGAACCACCCTTGCCGCAATTCCAAGCGGCAGCCGAATCGATCGGTCGCGTTATTTCGAAAGTGACGATCGATGAGCAAGGTTTGATCATCGCGCGAAGTGATGACTCCAATCCACCTAACCTGGGAATGGGGGATATCACACTTCCCCTGCCCGAGAACCCTGTGGCTGTCGGAGCCACCTGGGAAACTCCTCGTGAGCTGCGCATCATGCGCGACGACGGGTCCCTGAAACCGGTGCGATTCCGGGAGTTGTTCAAACTGGAAAAGGTTAGCGCTGGCGTCGCAACCGTTTCCGTACGAAGCGAAATGATCACTATCATCTCCGATCCCAAAGAAGAAGCTCAGGTCCTTCAGCAATTGAGCGACGGGACGATCAAGTTTGATTTGGACGCCGGGAGGATGATTTCGAAGGAGTTGGAGTGGGATAAACGCGTTGTCGGATTCTCCGGAGCAGGAAGCTTGATGGAATACTCCGCCCGCCTCAGTGAAAACGTAACTGGAACCGAGACCTTCACCCCCACCCCCAGGACCGCCGGGAAACCTTGATGTTGCCTACATGGCAAGCGGCGAATGATGGGAGGACTGCTACACACTGTCGAACGGTCGTCCTCGACCGTTCTGGATCGCCTAGAGGTGTCTAAAAGTTCAGCAGGCCCAAGGGGTTTTGGATTTCTGGCCTGGGGATAGTGGTCCACGGTGCGAAGCAGTCGAGGACGACGGCTTGACGGGATGTCGAACGGTCGTCCTCGACCGTTCTGGCGATATAGACCACCGCTCTGTCGACCAAACCACATCTCCCCACCAAGCTCTCTAGCCAATCGTCCGGAGGGAAAGATTCTTACCTGGCGCAGCGCGTCAGGCGATCCTGTTCTGTTGAGGACAACAGATCGACATGTCGAACGGTCGTCTCGACCGTTCTGCGCTATAGACCACCGCTCTGTCGACCAAACCACCTCTCCCCACCAAGCTCTCTAGTCAATCGTCCGGAGGGAAAGATTCTTACCTGGCGCGGCGCGTCAGGCGATCCTGATCTGTTGAGGACAACAGATCGACATGTCGAACGGTCGTCTCGACCGTTCTGCGCTATAGACCACCGCTCTGTCGACCAAACCACCTCTCCCCACCAAGCTCTCTAGTCAATCGTCCGGAGGGAAAGATTCTTACCTGGCGCGGCGCGTCAGGCGATCCTGATCTGTTGAGGACAACAGATCGACATGTCGAACGGTCGTCTCGACCGTTCTGCGCTATAGACCACCGCTCTTTCGTCCAAACCACCTCTCCCCACCAAGCTCTTTAGCCAATCGTCCGGAGGGAAAGATTCTTACCTGGCGCAGCGCGTCAGGCGATCCTGATCTGTTGAGGACAACAGATCGACATGTCGAACGGTCGTCTCGACCGTTCTGCGCTATAGACCACCGCTCTTTCGTCCAAACCACCTCTCCCCACCAAGCTCCGTAGCCAATCGTCCGGAGGGAAAGATTCTTACCTGGCGCAGCGCGTCAGGCGATCCTGATCTGTTGAGGACAACAGATCGACATGTCGAACGGTCGTCTCGACCGTTCTGCGCTATAGACCACCGCTCTTTCGTCCAAACCACCTCTCCCCACCAAGCTCCGTAGCCAATCGTCCGGAGGGAAAGATTCTTACCTGGCGCGGCGCGTCAGGCGATCCTGATCTGTTGAGGACAACAGATCGACATTGTCGAACGGTAGTCCTCGACCGTTCTGGATCGCCTTGAGGTCTCTAAAAGTTCAGCAGGCCAATGGATTTGGTTTTCTGGCCTGGGGATGTTGGTCCAAGGTGCGAAGCAGTCGAGGACGACGGCTTGACGGGGGACGCTAGCAAAGCACGGGGGTTATGCCTCGGGAATCTTGGTGTCGTTTGCGGCGGGTTCGGCGGATTCTCGTTTTGCACCAAGCCCAATGAGCGCGTCGAATTCATCGTCGGCGGCATTCTTCTGTGCGTATTCCAAGAATTCATTTTCGGCTTTCTTGGAGTCCATACCGGCCAGTTCCCGGGAGACGCGCGCGTTGGCTACAGCCTTTTGACGCATGTCGCGCAAGCGCTGCAATTCTTCGGATGTTCGGTCGTTGCTGATTCCATTGACCATATCTGCGATTTGCTTTTCCTCTTTGGCCGAGAGCACATCGGCGACCGCATCGTGCTTTTCTTCTTTGATCTTCTCTAGATCGCGCATGAGAGATTGAATCTGCGTTTTGTGACCGCTGATATTGATGATCAATTGCTTGAGGTCATCATCAAGTTCGGTCGCTCGCTGACGCTTTTCCTCGAGGGTGCTGGTAAAGTCCTTGAAGGCCGACTGGCACTTGACATACTCCGGATCGTTCTTGACCGCGACCGCATCGCCGTTGTACTTGTCGACCAGCGACTTGGCACGGGCAGCGGCCCCCGCTTTGAGTTTCTCAAGCTTCTCGATTTCTTTGGTCAGGTCAGACAATCGCTCCTTTTTGTTCTCCTCTTGGGCGATCATCGCGCTGATGGCATCTTTGTACTCGTTGAGGCGTTTCTTTTTGTCTTCGATCACGCGGTCAAAGGTCGCCGAGATCACCGTGGGATTAGCACTGATAGCATCGGCGGCCGAATCGACCTTTCCGGTGAACAAGTACTTGAGTGCGCGAAAGAATCGACCGATCGCACTGAACATAAATAAGACTCCTCAGCGTGTGATGATTGGAGATGCAAAATGAAAAACCTGTCTGGAACCGCATTCTAACCGACGGAAATACCAGACAGTGGTCGAGCTCCCCATTTTTGGGGAAGAGTCCGTGTTATTGGTTTTCTCGTAGGGACGGAGAGATGGATTCATCCCATTCCCTCAATCGTTCCTCGACCCGTTTGGCAATTCGAAGGGAGGCCTCCAGCTCTTCTTGCAGGGGCGCTAAATCCTCTTCTTTTCTGGAACGAATAATATTTCCCAAGTGTTCGGCAGCTTTGTGAAGCTGAATCGAAGCGGTTGTGATCTCGGCAACACACGATTCTCGCGCCTGAAGGATGGTGTCTCTCGCAGATCCGCTTAATTTATCTGCTTGTTCGAACAACTCGAGCGATCGTTCCAGTTGTTCGATAAGGGCTTCGAAGAGCGAGTCGAATTGCTTTTGCAGTTCGACCGACTGGATTGGAAGCTCGTTTTGCATCCTACTTTTCCGAAACGACTCGCGGGATGCGCGCGCGATACTCAACGCATCCTTTGTTCGGTAGTCGCGATCTGCACGCAATCGAGTCGCCAGCATATCGAGAGCTTGCTCGAGCAAACGCGCCTGCTCGTCTTCTGCCTCGGATTCCATCGACCGTTTCAACGCGTCGAAGCGAAACGCCAGAAGCCCGGCGAACGAAGCGGCCGTGACCAAACTCGCACCGAGGCCAAGCCAAGGATATCCGATCCAAAACGACACGACGGACACCGCCGCGGGGAGCAAGACCCAGGGGGACAGTAAGATTCTCTTCCAAAGTTTTCCACGCATGAGCCGCTCGCACTTCGGGCGTTGAACCAAGAGGCAGGGTCACACTAGCTCGAACGGAACTAGGCGAAAACCGGGTACAAGCATACGCCGGTTCCTCTTGTTTATGCGACCGCGAGAGATTCGGCAAGCCGTCGGCTAATTTGGTTGAAGCTGGTCGAGGGAGACTTGTGGTCGCCACAATTCAACGTCTAACATCTGCTTGCTTATTCTCTTTCGAGGCTTCGAAGCGGTAGCCGCTGGTCCTTGAATGAATAGCGATGAAACGCTTAGATCGATAACTCGACCTCCTGACTCGAGCGTTCGAACGATCGGCTGGAACGGATTGTTGGGGTTGGCTTGGACGACCACCGCCAGCGAATCGTCGCTGAGCCGGACCATAGCACCGACG